>HG000339.1:0-87237 GCA_000436975.1 Clostridium sp. CAG:1000 | reverse complement strand
TTCTCTTCCGATTAAGTTGTTTTGAATCTGTGTTTCATTAAGATATAATCCATAATTAATATTTTTCTCTTTTTGTAAAATCGTATTATAAAGTTTTTTAACATTTATATTTAGGGAATTTAATATTGAATATCCAATGCCTTCACCTTCTTCTAAAAACATAATAAATAGATCTTTTAAAGGCGTTTTAGTGTTATTTGGAATATTCATTATTAGTCTTTTAAGTAATGGAGTATAAATTGTTATATTAGTTTTAATACTTGCTGTAGATAAATTGTTAATTTCTTTTCTACAGGATTGATAAGTTAATCCATTATTTACTAAATCATCTTTAAGTGCGTTTTTACTGTTCAATATTCCTAAAATTAAGTGTTCTGTTCCAACAAATTCATTTTTCAATAAAAGAGCTTCTTTTTCTGACTGTTTTAAAACTCTGACTAATTCTTCATTATTATTTATCATACTAATAGTATGTTTCTTTTTTAAAAATTAATCACAAAAAAAAGAATGTTTTAAAAACATTCTTTAAAATTAAATTATATTAAAGCCGCTAGAATAAGGGCAATTAATACAATTGCAAATAATATTAATACAAGTTTCCAAGTCTTTTTAATCCATTCAGTATATGGAATGTTTAAGTATGAAAGGCCTAAAACTAATATTGCACTTGTTGGAGCAACAAACATTGTAACACCGTAAACACCTTGAGTTAATACAGCTAATACAGTTGAACTAACATCTTGTGCTGCAATTTGTGGAATTACATAGCTTGCTACATAAAGCATATCAACATGTAATGCAGAACCAAGTATCATAACTATAGTACTGAAGAAAATATTAAATTTGCTAGTAGCTTTCAATATGAAATCAGCTATAGTTGGATAGAACATTGTATTGCCAGCAAAGAAGATTACTGCATATACAAGAACTATCATTAATGCAGGAGCTAACATTTTTTTAGCACCATCCGCCATATATGTAAATACATCTTTATGTTTCATTCTATAGAATCTTCCAAGAATTAATGCCGATAATAAACACATAATAGACATTTCTGCATAGTACCATTGTCCAAGAGCATTTACTGTGCCTAGTAATTCACCAAATATTGCAAATCCTTTGATTGATACTTCAGATACTTTAGTATTAAATGTATCAAATGCACTAACGCCAAAAGTTGAATTCCATGCAGTGCATCCCATTATTAATAATACAAATAATATTGAGAAGATTACTATTATTGGAGCGACTGAATATTTGTTAGAGATTTTTTCTCCGGCAAACATATCACTAGATTTAATTTCATCTTTATCGATTTTTTTGCTTTTTTTAGCCTTTAATAGATAAACTACTAAAGCAGAAAAGCATAATACGAACATACCAATTTTATATGTAAGTGCAGTAGTTAATGTACCTTTTATTTGTTCATTAATAACACCAACAATATTATAACCTAATGTTGTTCCAATTGTACCTATTAATATAGCACCAAATGTAGTAATACAAGCAGTTAATTTATCATAACCCATTGCTAAGATAATACTTATAATAGCAGGAATGAAGATAAATAGTAATAGCCCATAATCAAATACTGATGTAAGTGCTGCAATTAAGAAGGCAGCTGCAATTAAAAATACTTGTTCCTTTCCCTTAAATTTACTTGCTATTTTTTCAATTAAAGCTCCATATTTACCAGTTTTAATAAGTACACCATATAGGGCACCAATTGAAACTAATAAAATGAAAATTTGAATGAAATAAGTGAACTCGAATGTACCAAACAGTAGTTGAAAGAAATCAAAGAATCCTATTCTATACATACCTAAGCTAGATAAATTTCCATCTGTGAAATAACTAGCTGGTACAAACCAAGATACTAATAAAATACCAAGTAGTGTAAACATGATTATTTTAAATAAACCTGTTTTTTTCATTTCTATTCCTCCTTAATTTAATTATATAACAAAAAATACTAACTTTACAAGAATAAGCTAGTATTTTTCTTATTTTTCACAATCTAGAAGTTTAACATGTTCTTTTATTTTGCCTATACATATTAAGAAATCTTTTTCATTTTTGCATAAAGATAATTCTTTTTTTAATTCTTTTGTGCCGGGAATATATTTTAAATAATATAAACCTGGGGTTTTAATATCTAAAATTGCTTTTCTTTCATTAGTATTTGCTTTTAGTAATTGATAATGTTTGATTAACATATTAATTCTTTGCGTATATGTTGGTTTTTCAATTATTTTATTATTTTCAACATATTCAATGCATTCTTTAATAAACCAAGGATTGCCAAGAGTTGCTCTTCCTATCATTATAGCGTCGCAGCTTGTTTGATCAAGCATTTTTTTTGCTTCGTATATTGTGGTAATATCTCCGTTTCCTATAACTGGTATTGATATTGATTGTTTGACTTGTTTGATTAGTTCCCAATTGGCTTTACCGCTATAGCCTTGCACTCTTGTTCTAGGGTGCAAGGCTATTGCACTTGCTCCGGCTTTTTCAATAATTTTTGCAACTTCTATACAATTAATTGTTTCATTATCCCATCCAGCGCGTATTTTAACAGTTACTGGGGTGCGTACATTTTTTACTACTGATGATACTATATCATAAATTTTTTTTGGTTCTTTAAGAAGACCAGAACCTGCTTGTGATTTGATTGCCACTTTTGGTACCGGACAACCCATATTTATATCAATAATATCAGGCTTATAATTTTCTTCTACGAATTTAGCGGCTTTGACAAAACTCTCTATATCACTTCCAAATATTTGTATACTAATTGGTCGTTCAGTATCATTTATTCTTAGTAAGTCCATTGTATTTTTACTATTGTATACTATTCCCATAGTGCTAACCATTTCTGTATATATAAGACCTGCGCCCATTTCTTTAATGATAGTTCGATAACTTTCATTAGAAATACCTGCCATTGGTGCGAAAACCACTCTATTATTAATTTTAACATTTCCAATTTTCCACATATTTTTTCCTCATAAATAATTTATCATTTTTAATATATTTTTTCAATAAAAAAACGATATGTTTATCGTTAATTTATATTGCATGTTATATCTTTTGTTATACGTAAAATTTTAAATTTATATGAGTTTCCAACAGTGTCATCGGGACTATATTCTATATTATTACATTTAACTATTGGTTGAGTACCATCAGTTGAATTAATAACAAATACTCCATCATTTCCATTATCTACTGGCATGGATTCAGAACCACTTGATATTGAATATTTAGTAGAATCAGCAATATTAATTTTTAGAGTATGTTTAACTACAGGAACTTTTTCAAATGTAATGGTACATTTTGTATTATCGGTTAATTTTGGAATAGTGAACTTATTTGATGTAAAAGTTCCACTTTGGTTATTAGTACACTCAATCTTTGCTTTTTCATATCCTGAGTTTGGTTGAACTATAGCAGAAATACTTTCACCGTATTTAGTATTTTCTGTGGTATTACCCTTACCATTCACTACTGTGATGTCAGCCTGTAAATTTTTTATATCAAAATCAATTTTACATGTTATATCTTTCATAATAGCGTTTAAGGTAAAAGTATTAGTTGATTCATCCCAAGAACCCTCTTTATTATCTGAACATACAGCTGTTTTGTATATATACCCTTCGTTAGGCTTTATAATAAATTTACCATCTTTTTCTCTTTGAATTGTTTTAGGATTATTTTCATCTTCAACACCATTAGTAACTGTTAATGTTATGGTATAATTAGTTTTAACAAAATAAAGTTTACATGTACTAGTTTTATTTTCTTTCGGAATAAATTTCCAGTTATCAACATCAAAGTCACCGGTAAGATCATTTGTACAAGTGAATCTTGAAAATTGATAAGTAGGTTCACTTACAACAATGGTTCCATTTTCATCAGTTGTATTCGGAGTATTTACAGGCATTGTTTCTTGAAGTTCATCTTCCAAATAATATTCATACGTTATTTTATTTTTTTCTTCATTTGGATTATTCGCAGTTTGTTTTTTTGACTGAACAAAGCCGATACCTCCTGCACTTCCAGTTAGTAATATTAAAATAATTAAAATAATTTTCAACCCTTTACTTTTCATTTATTCCTCCATATTATATTGCTATTATATAATTAAGTTGGTTATAATGTCAAGAAGCCATTTTTAATATAAATAATATTTTTTTTTAAAAAGTACTGAAAACATTTGACTTTTACATATACATTTTATATAATATATCCGGTACATTTTAATGGAAGTGCAGTTTCTGTGGGATAGAAATGTCGTAGTTGCAAATGCGATAGCATGGAAATTAAAGAAAGGAATTAATATGAAAACATTTATGTTAAGAAAAGAAGACGTTGAACATAAGTGGTATATAATCGATGCTGAAGGCAAAAATTTAGGTAAAGTTGCTGCTTTAGCTGCTTCAGTATTAAGAGGAAAAAATAAACCAACTTATACTCCTCATATTGCTTGCGGAGACAACGTAATTATTATCAATGCTGAAAAGGTTAATCTAACTGGAAATAAGTTAGATAAGAAAATGTACTATAATCATAGTGGGTACCCAGGTGGTTTGAGAGAAAGAACTGCAAGAACTATGATAGAAAGATATCCTGTTGAAATGGTAGAAAGAGCTGTTAAAGGTATGCTTCCAAAAAATAGACTTGGTAGACAAATTTATAAGCAATTATTTGTTTATGCTGGAAGTGAACATAAACATCAAGCTCAAAAACCAGAAAGTTTAGAGGTAAGATAATATGGCAGAAAATAAATATGCTGCAATAGGCAGAAGAAAAAGAAGTGTTGCTAAAGTTACTTTAACTAATGGAACTGGTAAAATTACTGTTAATGGAAAAGATGTTAAGGATTATATGCCTTACGAAACACTAGTTATGGATTTAATCCAACCATTAGAATTAACTGATACTTTAAAGAAATTTGATATTGAAATCAATGTTAAAGGTGGAGGTTTTTCTGGGCAAACCGGTGCTATTAGATTAGGTATAGCAAGAGCTTTAATGCTAGTTAATGGTGAAAATAGACCAGTATTAAAAACTAGTGGAATGATCACTCGTGATGCTAGAATTAAAGAAAGAAAGAAATATGGCCTTAAGAAAGCTCGTAGAGCACCTCAATTCAGTAAGAGATAGTAAATTTAACGTAAGACTCAGTAATTGTTTGCTGAGTCTTTTTGTTGACAGGTATATTGCAAAGTTATAAAAAATATTAAAAAATAGTTTTAAATAAAGCAATTTATGATATAATTTTAACATAGGAGAGTAATAGGGATGGCTGCTAAAATATTTAAAACAATTGATGAACAAATAGAAATATTAAGAAGTAAGGGCATGGTATTCGAAGATTATGATAAAGCTAGAGAAATACTATTGCGTGAAAATTACTTTTTTTTGAATGGATATAGATCTCCATTTTTAATGAATGGTACAAAAAGATTTATTGAAGGTACTACTTTTGAAGAGTTATATTCATTATTTACATTTGACAGATTCTTTAGAAATATTATTTTTAAAAATGTTTTGATTGTTGAAAATAATTACAAATCTATATATAGTTATGTTCTTAGTAAAAAATATGGTTATAAAGAAAAAGATTATTTAAACATTAATAATTTTGATAGAAGTAAAGAAAAAAATAGTCAAATTAACGACCTACTTAGAAAATTAAAAAGGCAAATTAGAATAAATGGTTATCAACATCAAGCAACTAGCCATTATATAAATAATTATGGTTATATACCAATGTGGGTAGGGGTAAAAGTATTAAGTTTTGGCCTTATGAGTGAATTATTTACAATACTTAAGTCTGAGGATAGAAAAGAAATAGCTGATTATTATAATTTAAGTCCAGACAAAATAGAAAATTATATGTCAATTCTTGCTAATTATAGAAATTTATGTGCACATGAAGATATTTTATTTAATCATGAAACTCAAAAGACTATAGCAGATACAACTTTTCATCTACAGTTAGGTATTCCTAAAGTTGATGATGAATATATTTATGGGAAACACGACATTTTTGCTTTATTAATAATACTTAAAGAGTTATTAACTACAGATGATTTTAAAATGATGATGAATGAAATTTGTTATGAAATAGACAAACTTTCAAGTAAACTTAAAGTCATTGATGTTAGTAAGGTTTTATATAGAATGGGATTTCCGGAAAATTATAAACAATTATCATATTTAGAATAGGAGGCATTATGAATAAAAAACTTTCATACATAGTTACCATCATATTATCATTATTTGCTGGAAGTGCATTAATGTATATGCTTATATATTATTTTCCTAATAGTATAGTGAAGACAGAAAGTAAAATACAAAAAGTAGTTAAAGTTAATGAAGAGGGTATTTCATCAGGTATTGATAATATATATGATTCAGTTGTTGTTGTTGAGAATTATAAAAAAGGTAAACTTTCAGGAATCGGTTCTGGTTTTATTTATGCTGAAGATGGTTATATTATGACCAATCATCATGTTATTGAGTCGTCTGACGAGATAAAAATAACTTTAACTAATGGAGAGAGTTTGGAAGCTAAGGTTTTAGGAAGCGATGAACTTGCCGATATTGCAGTTTTACAAATAGATAAAAAATATGCTAAAAATGTTGCTAAGATAGGTAAAAGTTCGGAGGCTAAAGTAGGCGATACTGTGTTTACAATTGGTTCTCCGATGAGCTCTGAGTTTTCAGGAACTGTTACAAGAGGAATTTTAAGTGGTAAAAACAGAATGGTAGAAGTATCTGTTGGCTCATCTTCATCTAAAGATTGGATAATGAATGTTATGCAAACTGATGCAGCAATAAACCCTGGCAATAGTGGTGGGCCTTTATGTAATGTATCAGGTGAAGTAATCGGAATAAATTCAATGAAAATAGTCCAATCAGAAATTGAAGGAATAGGTTTTTCAATACCTATTGAAGATGCATTATTATATGCGAATAAAATAGTTAAAGGTGAAAAAATACAAAGACCTTTTTTAGGTGTTCAAATGGCTGATATGTCTACTTCTGGTTATTATTTAGCAAAGCAAGGGATAAAAATAGATAATTCGGTAACATCTGGTGTAATAGTAATATCAACAGCCGATAATGGTCCTAGTAATAAAGCAGGTTTAGAAAAAGGGGACGTTATAATTGGTATAGAAAAATATAAAGTTAAAAGTGTGGCAGAGTTAAGATACTATTTGTATAAATATGAACCAAATGATGAAGTTGAAATTAAAGTAATCAGAGGGAAAGAGCAAAAAACTTTTAAAGTTAAATTAGGAATAAGTGATTAGCTTATTCTTTTATATTGAAAAAAAATCATTAATAATTTATAATAATTATAATGGTGGATAGTATGAAAAGCAGAAAAAAAGAAATTTTAGAGAATTATAATACTTCAATAGATGGTCTAAGTGAAAAAGAGGTTAAAAAAAGATTGTCTAAATATGGTTTAAATGAACTTCCAAAAGAAAAAAATAAACCATTATATAAAATATTTTTTGAGTCACTTAAAGATCCAATAATATATGTGCTTATTATGTGCACAATATTGTCATTTGTTGTTGGAGAAACCTTAGATGGGGTAGCTATATTATTTATTATTATGGTGGATGCGATAGTTTCAACTATACAAGAATTTAAAGCAAATAAAAATTCTGAAGCTCTTAAAAATTTAATAAAAGTAAAAGTTAAAGTAATTAGAGATGCTAAACATTGTGAAATAGACTCGGCTTTAGTTGTTCCTGGGGATATAATAATTTTGGAGTCAGGAAGCAAAATTCCGGCTGACTGCAGGATAATAGAATCAAATAATTTAACTGTTGATGAATCAATTCTAACTGGAGAAAGTATTGCTGTTAGTAAATCAGACAAATCATCTATTAATAATATTACCAATTGTTGCTTATATGCAGGATGTTCTGTATTAACAGGTAGGGCAAAAGCAGTTGTATCTTCAACAGGTATTAATACAGAAGTTGGAAAAATAGCTCAGAAAGTTACAAGTACTGAAGAATCTAAGTCACCATTAACCATTAGAATGGAAAAGTTTTCAAAGCAAATAACTTTAATTATTGCGATAATTGCAGTTATAATAGCTATAGTACTTTTTAATAAAGATTACAAACCTTTAGAAATATTTTTAGCTGTGGTTGCTTTATCAGTATCGGCAATGCCTGAAGGGTTACCACTTGCTTTAACAATGGCATTGACCATTGGGTCTAATAAAATGAGCAAAAGGAATGTAATATGCAAAAAGCTAACTGCTGTTGAAAGTTTAGGAAGTTGTACTGTAATCGCGAGTGATAAAACTGGCACTCTTACAGTAAATGAACAAACTGCTAAAAAAATAGTTTTACCGAATAATGAAATATATGAAATAGATGGAAACGGTTATAATGATGTAGGTGGGGTAAAAGGTAAAAATATTGATAATGCAAAGTATATTGCTAGTTTAGGATATATTAATAATGAAGCAAAACTAGAAAGAGTTAATAATAGGTGGGAAAGAATCGGTGATTCAATTGATGTTGCATTTTTGGCATTGTCGTACAAGCTAAAAGTTAATAATAATTCAATGAAGAAGATTAAAGAAGTGCCCTATGAATCAGAAAAAAAATACTCTGCAGTATTTTATGATAATGGAAATGGTGTTCATTGTACCGCTAAGGGTTCCGTAGAAGAAATACTTAAGTTTTGTTCACATAGTTTTGTTAACGGTAAAAAAGAAAAATTAAATGAAGAAGAAATATTAAAACAAAATGATGAACTTGCTAGTAAAGGGTATAGAGTAATTGCAATTTGTGATGGAGAAATTAAAGGCAAAAAAATAGATGAATCAAAAATTAAAAATTTAAACTTTGTAGGTTTGGTAGGATTTATAGATCCTGTAAGAAAGGAAGCTATTTCTTCAATAAAAGAGTGTTTTGGAGCAGGAATAAAAGTGCTTATGATTACAGGGGATCATTCACTAACAGCTTTTTCAATAGCAAAAGAGTTAGGCATTGTTAAAAATTATGATGAAGTGATAACGGGCGAAGAGTTAGAATTTTGTGTGAACGAAAAAGAATTTGACGATTGCATAAAAAACAAAAAAGTATTTGCAAGAGTTACGCCTTTACAAAAATTAAAAATCGTTGAATCTCTACAAAGAATGGGTGAGTTTGTAGCTGTAACTGGGGATGGTGTAAATGATGCTCCTGCAATAAAAGCCGCAAATATTGGTGTTGCAATGGGAAGTGGTACTGATGTTGCTAAGGAAACTGCAAATATGATCATAATAGATGATAACTTTGCTTCAATTGTTGCAGGTATAGAAGAAGGCAGAAATGCTTATTCAAATATTAGAAAAATAAGTATATTACTTTTATCTTGTGGCTTTGCAGAGGTACTGTTCTTTGTTTTAGCAATACTATTTAATTTACCAATGCCGTTAGTAGCAATACAATTGCTATGGCTAAATTTAGTAACAGATGGCCTTCAAGATATGGCATTATCTTTTGAACGTGAAACAGATACTATAATGAAACAAAAGCCTAGGAAGACAAGTGAGAGTTTGTTTGAAAAAGAAATGATTAAGCAAATACTAGCATCTGGCTTATTTATGGGCATAATAGTATTTGATGTATGGTTTATAATGATAAAATATTTGAACTTTGAAGTTGCACATGCTAGAGGATATATATTGGCTTTAATGGTATTTATGCAAAATATACATGTATTAAATTGTAGAAGTGAAGAAAAATCTGTATTTAAAAATGGATTTAAAGAAAATCCTTTTGTACTAATAACGATAGTGTTAACAATTATTTTACAAATTATCGTAATGGAGGTACCTATTCTATCAATATTATTGCAAACATATAGTGTACCATATCCACATATGTTTATTTTACTGATTTTAGCATTACCAGTGCTATTAATTATTGAAATATACAAATATATTAGAAGAAACAATAAATAATTTTATAGGAGATAAATATGAAGAAAAACATATTATTACTAATAAATGGTTTTGGTATTGAGCAAAAAGATTCTTATAATGTATATAAAAAAGAATTAATGCCCAATTTAGATAGATTGACTAAAGATGGATTTTTTTCATCTTTGACAAGTAATTACTTAGATTATAAAGATGCTTACAGAGATTTTAGTATAGGCATTAAGATGCCACTTTCTTATAGTATAATTTCTAATAATATATATAATGAAACATATAAAAATAATCAAGTATTACAATATGCTATTCAACAAACAAATAACAATAAATCTAAATTACATATTATTTGTTATTGGGATAATAGTACTACTATAGAACATTTGAGTGTGTACTTAAAATATATATTAACTTATATAAATACTAAAGTATGTCTTCACTTGATTTTTACGCAAAAGTCACTAAATGATTATAAAATTATGTTACCATACTTTAATACTCTTAATTATGAGGTATCATCAAAAGTAAAAATAGGATTAATAACAGGGGAAAATAATATTAACAACTTATCAACATTAAGAGATTATATAAGATCGTTTGTTACAGTAGTAGGAGAAAAGTGGAAAGATATAGAAAAAAGATTTAACACTTGTGTTAGCACTAGAACTACTCCGAATAATATGAGGACATTTATGCTAAACAGTGATTTTGCCCTTGAAAATAATGATCAAATTCTATTCTTTAATTATTCAAATGTTAATGTTGATCAGTTCATAGATGAAATAAATATTCAAAAATATAAAGCTTTAGATATTAATTCAATAGGATATTACTCTTTATTTCCTGTTAAATCACATAAAAAAATACCATTCATGAATAATTTTGCAGTATCATCGACATATGCGTTAAATTCACTTAAATCTATAAATTCAAAATGTTTAATATTAGATAAGAAATCTAGATGTCCATTTATAAATTATTATTTTACTGGGCTTAGAAATATAATAGATCCGGACTTGAAATATTATGCTACTGATGATGATTTCATATATGATAAAGATAAATTACTAGCTTTTTTGAAAGATAAAGAGCAAGAATTAATAATTATTAATTATGATATTAGCGACTGTAAATTAGTTGATGACATTGAAGAAAAGTTAAGAAAAATAGATATTATAATTGGCATCTTAGATACTTATATTAAAGAAATATCTGGTGCATTAATAATTTCATCGTTGTATGGAATAGAAAAAGAGTTGTATAATAAAAAACAGGAATTATGTAAAATTAATTTTTCTGTTAGAGTTCCTATAATAGTAGATGATATTAGTTATAGTAAAAATAATTATTCGTTATCTGAGGGAAGCATATATGATTTATCCAATACAGTATTTAAAAATATTAACAATAAATATAATGGTAATAGTTTAATTAAGAGAAAGAGTTCACTATTCTCAATATTTTATAAAAAAGGAGGTAAATAATGGAAAAGCCAACATTGAAAAGAGCATTTGCTTATATAATTGATCTTATGATAGTTGTTTTTATAATAGGGCTGTTTACTAATATTGAAGCTTTAAATCCAAATTATGAAAAATATGAACAAGCATTTGAAAGCTATAAAGCTTTAATTGCCGAGAGTGAAAATACTAATAATAGTCAAACTGTAAAACAAGCAACAAATGTTATGTATGATTTAAATAAATATAGTGTTTCTACATCAATAATAAATGTTGTCGTAATGGTTTTATATTTTGGATTATTTCAATATTACAATAAAGGACAAACTATTGGCAAAAAATTAATGAAAATAAAAGTTGTTAGTAATGATGGCAAAAAATTAAAATTAAGTCAGGTTATAATTAGAATGTTAATAATAAATAGTGTACTAACATCAGTAATACTTATATGTTTAATAAGTTTTGCAAGTAAAGGATTATATATTTCAACAAGCAAATATATTAATATGATAGATGCAACATTAGTTTCAGCTTCGATAATTATGATTATGTTTAAGAACGATGGTAGAGGACTACATGATCTTCTTGCAAATACAAAAGTTGTTTATGTAAATAATAGTAGTGAAACAATAAAAGAAGCTAAAGTAATTGAAAAATCTAATAATAGAAAGAAGGAAAATTTGTGACAATAGGAATTGGAAATGATCATCATGGAGTTGATGTTAAAAAAAGAATAATTGAACACTTAAAGAAAAGAAATATAGATTATATTGATTATGGGACAAATACTAAAGATAATGTTGATTATATTAAGTATGCTAAAATAGTATGTAATGCAATTCTTAACAAGGAATGTGATTTGGGCATCTTAATATGTGGTACAGGAATTGGCATGAGTATAGTTGCTAATAAATTTGATGGTATTCGTTGTGGTAAAGTAAATACAGTAGAAGAAGCAAAATTAACTAAGGAACATAACATGTCAAATGTGATGGCTCTTTCGGAAAAAATAAGCAATCTTGATGAAGTTTTAGATACATTTATTGATACTAAATATTCAAATGAAGAAAGACATATTAGAAGAGTAGAAGAGATTAGGGAGGTGGAACAAAATGGATAAATCATTGTTAAAAATATCAGGAATTATTTCTATTGTTATTGGTATCCTTTGCTGCTTAACAATCTTTGGAGCAATTGTTGGTATTCCTTTAATAATAGGCGGAGTAAAATTTAAAGATTATTCTAGTCTTTCAGACGAAGAATTAATGACTCATAAAGACGCTATAATTATTTGGACAATCGTATTTTTATTCATCAATCAAATATCAGGAATTTTAGGCCTTGTATTTGTTGTTACTAATAATTTATTTAATGCAAGTCAATGTAATGAAACAAATTATACTAACATTGATAATAATAAATATGAAAGTTTAGAAAAATTAAAAAAATTATATGATGATAAAGTTTTAACTAAAGAAGAATACGAAAAAGAAAAAGATAAAATATTAAATGGTCTAAATTAATATTTTGTGAATATAATATACTATGAAGAACAAATTCATAGTATTTTTTATTATGTTTATAATCATGTTATGTAGTTATAAACAAAATGATAAACACACTTTTGATAACAAATTAGTAAGTGAAGCAATAAAACATGGACAGCCAGAAGAAAGAGATTCTATTACTGTGATGGTTAATCATCAAAATGAAAATAAAAAGCTAGACCTAGAAGATTATGTAATTGGTGTGGTTTCATGTGAGATGCCAGCTTCTTTTGAAATTGAGGCATTAAAAGCAATGGCTGTTGCAGCTAGAACTTATGCTTTATATAAATTAGATACTAATAGTGAATATGTTCTATCAAGTACTACTTCTGATCAATGTTATTCTAGTTTAGAAAAACTGAAATCTAGATGGAAAGATAAGTTTGAGAGTAATTATAAAAGAATATCACTGGCAGTTAATGAAACGAAGGGGGAATATATATCATATAACGATAAACCAATTTATGCCGCATATTTTTCTATATCAAATGGGTACACAGAAAATTCAGAAGACGTATTTGTTAAAAAATTATCATATCTAAAATCAGTTGATTCTCTATGGGATAAACAATATTCATATAAAGAAAAGAGTATTGAAATGACAGAAGATGATTTTTTAAGAAAATTAGGTATTAGTGATAAAAAAATAGAAAGCATTAAGTTTGAAAAATGTTCACATGGAAGGGTGAATTATATTTATATTAATGATAATAAATACAAGGGCACAAAAATAAGATCACTTTTGTCTTTGAGGTCTACGGATTTTACGATAAATAATAAGGATAATAAGGTTATTATACATACAAAAGGATATGGTCATGGCGTTGGGATGAGTCAGTATGGGGCTAATGGCATGGCACAAAAAGGCTATAATTATACAGACATAATTAATCATTATTACACTGGTGTAAAAATGATGAATAAATAATACAAAATAGTTCATTCTAATAGTAGGAGAGTGAATTATGGGAAAATATTATAAAGTTTTATTGCCAATTTTCTATATTGGTATAATTGGCGTTATGGTAGCTTGTATATTATTAGTTATTACAGGCATTAAAAATTATGTGGAAGACAGTAATAAAACTAAATTTACATTAGATTCAGTATTTGAAGACATTGTTGAACCTGTTAATAAAACGGAGTCTAATACAATAATCAAACCGTTTACTTCGGACAAGGTAAAAGTTGGTAGAACATTTTATGATTATAAATCGGAGGCTAAAAAACAAGAAAGTTCATTAATTGTATATGAAAACACCTATATGCAAAATAATGGAGTAGATTATGTATGTAGTGATGAGTTTGATGTAGTATCTGTATTAGCAGGAGAAATAATTAGTATAGAAGATAATGATGTGTATGGAAAAGTTGTAACGATTAAACATAATGAGAATTTAACATCTGTTTATAGTAATATAAAGAGCATAACGGCAAAGGTAGGATATAAAATATCTCAAGGTGAAATACTAGGAGTAAGTAATAAATCTTCTCTTGAGTCCTCAGATAAAAATATGCTACATTTTGAAGTATATTATAAAGGAAATTCTATAGATCCTGAAAATTTATATACTATGTCAGTTAGTGATTTTGAGTAAGCACTGTAAGTGTTTATTTTTTTTTGAAATTATTTATAAATAATGGTTTTTTAATTGAAAAAGCATACGAAAAGTAGTATCATTAAATATGTATGGTAAGCAGTAACTTAAAGGAGTAACTTATGGTTAATTTTGTAATTATAGATGATAATATAATGCACAGAAAAAGAGTTTACAACATTATATGTACTTATATGATGGATAATAATGTTGATTTTAAAATTTATGAATTTAATGATATTGATGATAAAATTAATGATTACATAGATAAAAATATTAAAAACTCAATTTATATATTAGATCTTGAATTACCAAGCCATGATGGTATAGATGTAGCAACTAGAGTAAGAAATAAAAATAATGATTGGGTAAGCCCAATTATTATTTTGACTGCACACGGTGGCGCATATTACAAGAGTTACAAAGAAAGATTACAACTATTAGACTTTGTATGTAAAAGTGAAGACTTTGATTCAATTTTAAAAATTAATTTTGATATATGTATGAGAATATTAGATCAAATGGGAAGTTACAAATTCACATATAAGAATATTGGTTACAAAATTCCATATTTAGATATTGACTATATTCAAAGAGATGATCGAAGAACAAAGATAGTAACCAGAACAGGAGAGTTATATCAAAATATTTCTATAAATGATATTAAAAAAGAATTACCAGGATATTTTGCACTTTCTTTAAAGGGTACATTAATAAATAAAAAAAACATTTTTAAAATCGATTGGAATAAATGCATCGTATACTTTAGAGATGGTAATTCTGGATACTTGATTTCTAAAAAACATAAAAAGGAGTTTGACGAATATGTTTCCGAGTAGCAATGCAATTTTAAGTATAACTTCGGTTTTAGCAATATGGTTACATGCAGTTTGTTATAAAGAACTTAGTGATAAAGAATTTAAAATAGACATTAAAATTTTACTTATATTTTTTGTATTTGGGTTTTTATTTATTGTTAATAATTATTTAATTAATATCGGAATAACAAAAATAATAATTAGTATAGCAATGTTAACTATAATGTATAAGATGTTATTTAGAGACTCTTTTAAAGATACACTGGTTAAATGTACTATTTGTTACGGAATAGCAGTTCTAGTTGAAATAATATTATCTGTTGCTGCTATTTTGTTAAATGTTACAAGTGTATCAGAGTTTAATGAAAGCATAATATTAAAAATGGTATTTTCTATATTAGAGCTTTCAATAACTATACTAATAATAAGAAATAAAAAATGTAATGAATTATTAAACAGAGTTATAGCTGAATCAAATAAAGATAAAGTAGTAAGTATATTTTTAATATTTACTGCTGCTACTGTGATTATTCTTGTATCCAAGTATCAATATTCCTTTAGTAAATCAACTTATTTAGCTAATATAGCATTAATACTTATTTTTACTGGATTGATGTATATGTCAGTTAAAAATAATATAAAAGCTAAAAGAGAAAGTAATAAAACAGAAACTTTATTAAAATATATGACTAAATATGAACAAATCATTGATGAAGAAAGAATGAATAGACATGAAACATTGAATAATTTGTTATTGTTAAAGAGTATAAAAGATAAGAATTCTATTGATTTTGATGTATCAATGAAGGATATAATTTGTTTATATGAAAAGAACGGTAAAGAAACAATTAAAAATATAGGAACATTACCTACCGGATTAAAAGGAATACTATATTATAAAATTGACAATATGAAAAAGCTTGATATTGATGTAATGGCTCGTATATCTAATACTGCTTCTCCAATAATTGAAGAATTAAAAGGCAAAGATTATAATTCTGTGTGTAAAATACTTAGTATTCTTCTAGATAATGCTAATGAAGCTGCCTGTGAAAGTGAGGAAAAGAGTGTTTTAATAGATATTTCTGCACTAGATGGTACGTTAAATATAATAGTGGAAAACTCATTTAAAGACAAAGTAAATATTAAAAAGTTACATAATAGATATTATTCTACTAAAGGAAACGGACGCGGTCTTGGATTGTTTTTAGCAAATAAAATAGTTAAGGAAAATAATAATGTAAACTTAGTACAAAAAATACATGGCGATAGATTTGTAAGTGAAATAATTGTTAATGTAAAAGAGAAGTGACAGTAGTAAATACCCTTTTATAAGTAAAAAATACTAGGTGGTACTAGTATTTTTTTGTTTTTTTGGGTAGTTACTATTTAAGTTTTTATTATAATAATGTTTCTGGCATTTCTGGTTCATCTAATATAATTGTTATACAACCTGTAGTAGCTGTAGCTGCAACTAATGCTCCAAGAAAAGCTGTGATTTTAGCTATTAACTTCATAATGTCCTCCTTTCTTATAATTTTTATAATTATTATATTCTAAGCCAAACAGCTTATATGAGAGAGGAAGTACTAAGAATGTTTGTATTAATATAGAGATTGTTAAAATGTTATTAATATACACATTCTTAGTAAATATTATGTATAAAATATATGATATTGTTATTAATATAGTTAACACTTTATATTTGATTCTTTTTGTTTTGTTTATCAAAGGTCTTTTTTTTGTATCAGCAGGAGCATATATTGATAGAAATATTAGCCCTATTAATGATAAAACTATTTGGATCGTTTTAGGCACCAAAAGTTTCTTTGCTATATTCGGAAGAATAACAAACATAAGTAATGATGATATCCAACAGTGCGATGACTTTTTAGCATGAAGTCCGAACCCCATTAGTCTGAGCAGTCCATAAAATAAAAATATTAGTAATAATTCTTTTATTGTTCCAATCAATGTATTTATGAGCATAATTACTATTATTTTAAATGTAGTTAAATATATTGATTCAAGACCATATTTAATTTCTTTTATCTTTGTATTAGAGTAATTATTATATTTTTGTACATTATTGATTGCTTTGTTAATTATAACTTCTTTCATTACTTCTTCCTTTCGTGTTTATCATAATATAAAAAAACTGATTTTTTTTTATGCTTGCATGAAAGACTACTTTTTTTGTTTAAAAGTATTGTTTAAAATAAAAATAAATTTTTAAAACTGTTTCGCGACAATATTTTAACCTTTAATAACAAAATAAGTAAAAAAAGTGTATTATTTGATAACATTAGTTATGCCGGCAGCAGTTGTAAGTAGTACCATTATTTTATGAAGGGAAGGTGTTAAAGTGAGTAGAGGTCGCGTTAAATGGTTCAATAATGATAAAGGATATGGGTTTATTGAGTATGAAGGTTTAGTAAATGAAGATATCTTCGTTCATTATTCTGCAATTGATCAAAAAGGCTACAAATCATTAAAAGAAGGTGACTTAGTTGAGTTTACATTAGTAGAAACTGCTAAAGGAAACCAAGCTATTAATGTTAAAGAAGTTAACTTAACAGTAGTATAGGAAAAGCACACTGAGGTGTGTTTTTTTGTAAAATTTTTGTGTAATTTTGTTTAATTTATAGAAATAGTATTGACTTTATGTTATCCTATTTATAGGAGGAATAATTATGAAATATAACATTAGAGGTAACAAAATTGATGTTACAGAAGCTATAAGTGATTACATTAAAAATAAGGTTTCTAAACTGGAAAAGTATCTTGATGATAATGATGAGGTAGAGGCTAAGGCAATAGTTTCTGCTAAAGGACATAATCAAAAAGTTGAGATTACTATATGGAGTGGAAAATATAATATAAGAGCAGAAGTAGTAAATCCTGATTTATATTCTGCAATAGATTTAGTTAT
Source organism: Clostridium sp. CAG:1000 (assembly GCA_000436975.1). Lineage (GTDB taxonomy): Bacteria > Bacillota_I > Bacilli_A > RF39 > UBA660 > CAG-1000. The sequence goes on along the minus strand of HG000339.1, from coordinate 68,915 downwards.
AGATAAATTAGAAAGACAATTTAAAAAATATAGAGGTAAATTAAATATTAAAAGAGCTAAAGAAGAATATATTTCTGAAATAGATGAGTTATTAGAAGAAGAAGAACAAAAAATTGTTAGAAGAAAAGTGGTTTACTTAAAACCTATAGATGAAGAAGAGGCAATTACACAAATGGAACTTCTTGGACATTCATTCTTTGTTTTTAAGAATGTAGAGACTGGAAAAATAAATGTTGTTTATAAAAGAAGTGACTCTGATTATGGATTAATAGAGGCTAATTAAGTGATAGAAAGGTGAAAATATTTCACTTTTCTTTTTTTATTTGCTATAATTAAACATGTGGAGATGATATTAACATGGGATTATTAAAAAACTTATTTGATTATGAAACGAAAGAATTAAAAAAGATAGATAAAATAGTTGATGAAATAGAAGCTTTAGACGAGAAAATGCAAAGTATAAAGGATATTGAATTTAAAGCTAAGACAGAAGAATTTAAAAAAAGGCTTGAAGATGGTGAGAAACTTGATGATATAGCTGTTGAAGCATTTGCATTAGCGCGAGAGGCATGTTTTAGAGCAATAGGAGAAAAACCATTTAGAGTACAATTGATAGGTGGTCTTGCTATTCACAGGGGAAATATTGCTGAAATGAAGACTGGTGAGGGTAAAACATTAACAACAGTATTACCTGCTTATTTAAATGCATTAAGTGGCAAGGGTGTACATGTAATTACAACAAATGAATACTTATCAACACGTAATGCACAATGGATGGGACCAATTTACGACTTGTTAGGAGTTAGTGTTGGTATTAACACAAGAGATAAATCTCCAAAAGAGAAAAAAGAAGCATATGAAGCTGATATAACATATACAACAAATAACGAACTTGGTTTTGATTATCTAAGAGATAATATGGTTGTTCATAAAGAGAATAGAACTCAAAGAGGATTGAATTTTGCTATTATTGATGAAGTTGACTCAATATTAATAGATGAGGCTAGAACGCCGCTAATAATATCAGGTGGTTCTGCTAAATCAGCTAATATATATAAAGAAGCAGATAGAGTTGCTAAAAATCTTAAAATAGATGATTATGTAGTTGATGAAAAAACTAAAAAAGTAACACTTACTGAAGAAGGTGTTAAAAACTGTGAAAAGATGTTACATTTGGATAATTTATATGACATTAGTAATAGTGTTATGGTACATAATTTAGATAAGGCATTAACTGCTAATTACGCATTTAAGAAAGATGTTGACTACGTAATTGAGAATGATAAAGTTATTATTGTTGATACATTTACAGGAAGATTAATGCATGGCAGACAATTTAGTGAAGGTTTACATCAAGCATTAGAAGCTAAAGAAGGAGTTACTATTAACGAAGAAACTAAAACTTTAGCAACAATAACATTCCAAAATTTATTCAGAATGTATAATAAGTTAAGTGGTATGACTGGTACTGCTAAAACTGAGGAAGAAGAGTTTCAAAATATTTATAATACAAATGTAGTATGCATTCCAACGAATAAACCAGTTATTCGTGATGATCAAGTAGATTTAATATATTCATCACTTAAGGGCAAATTTAATGCAGTTGTTAAAACTGTAAAAGAAATACATAAGACTGGAAGACCTGTTCTTGTTGGTGTTGCATCTGTAGAAACAAGTGAACTTGTTAGTCAATTATTAACTAAAGCAGGCGTTAAGCATGAATTATTAAATGCTAAGAATCATGAAAGAGAAGCACATATCATAGAAAATGCTGGTAAAAAGAATGCTGTTACTATAGCAACAAATATGGCTGGACGTGGTACTGATATTAAATTAGGTGAAGGTGTGCGTGAATTAGGTGGTTTGTATGTGCTTGGTACAGAAAGGCACGATTCAAGAAGAATTGATAATCAATTAAGGGGACGTGCCGGACGTCAAGGAGACCCGGGTACTACAAGATTCTTCGTATCAATGGAAGATGACTTGATGATTAAGTTTGGTTCTGAAAAGATGAAAGCAGTGATGGAAACATTAGGTATCAAAGATGATCAAGCAATTTCAAATAAAATGATTTCTAAAAATATTGAAGCAGCTCAAAAGAAAGTAGAAGGGTTTAACTTTGATAGGAGAAAAGGATTATTAGATTTTGATAATGTTATTAGTAAACAAAGAGAAATTATTTATAATAGAAGAAATGAAATATTAGATAATGATAGTATAAGAGATAGAGTTTTAGATACATTTAAAGAATTTGTTTCTAATCAAGTACACAGTCATTTAACTGATGGTGAATTAACTAGTAATGATGTTGATAATTTAATAGAATTATTTAATGCTAGATATTTAAAGAAAAGAAAACTAAAGAAAGAAGATTTTAATAAAGATATTAACGAATTAATAGATTTCATATATGAAATAGTAGTAGATGACTATAGTAAAAAACTTGAAGATGTGCCTAAAGATATTCAAGATGATTTTGAAAAATCAATATCACTTAGATGTATAGATAAGAATTGGATGGATCAATTAGATGCAATGGAAGCGTTAAAAGAGGGCGTTGGACTTCGTGGTTATGCACAAAGTAATCCACTTCAGGTTTATGCATTAGAAGGCTTTGATTTATTTGATAACATGATGGCTAATATTTCTGCTGAAATATCAAATTTCTTGCTTAATGCTGAAGTTAGACAAAATATAGAAAGAGAAGAAGTTAAAAATATTAAAACTAATGATGTCAAAGAGGGTGTTAAGAGTAAACCTAAAAAAGCTGATAAAAAAGTAGGTAGAAATGACTTATGCCCTTGCGGCTCAGGGAAAAAATACAAACAATGTTGTGGTAAGTAGTAGGAAATATAAGGGTTTGCGAGGATTTTGTCCACGTAAAAATTGACCGAAAATTGCCATTTGTCCACATTTTGTCCACGTAAATTTAAAATTGTGGACAATAGGGCAAAAAATGTTGTGAAATTTAGTACACGTTTTGTGGACAATTTATAAAGATAAATGTCATCATTCGATGGCATTTTTTGTTTACCAATTTTAGAAAAGGAGAGTATAAAAATGGTAAGCGTAAGAAAACGTGGAAAGGTATATGAATACCGATTTGAAACTGCTTCGGTTGATGGCACAAGAAAATGGATATCTAAATCAGGATTTCCAACAAGACAGGATGCATTAAATCAAGGTGCATTAGATTATACAGAATATTATAAGATAGGAAGAGTTAGAAGAAATAAAGATATGTCATATTCTGATTACTTAGATTATTGGATTGATACTTATTGTAATTTTAATTTAAAATATTCAACCATTGTTACATATTTAAATATTATTAAACTATACTTAAAACCTATGTTAGGAAGATATGCACTATGGCAAATTGATTCTCAAATGTTACAAGAATTTATTAATAAGATATTTGTAGAAAAGAATTTATCTAAATGGTATTTAAAAAACATTATGAAAGTAGTAAAAGGTTCATTAAGATATGCATGTTATTCAGTTAATTTTATAAATGAAAATCCTGCTGAAAAAGTACATATTCCAAGATATGAAGTAGTATGTGGAGATCCAGCACATATATTTACTCAGGAAGAAATAGAAAAGATATTAGATAGATTTAAAGATGTTCCTTATATTTATTATTCATTTCTAACAGCATATTACACAGGAATGAGAGTATCAGAAGTATATGGATTAACTTGGGATAATATTAATTTTGAAAAAAAGACTATAACTGTTAATAAAAATATTATTAAAAAGAATAAGTATGGACTACCTAAAAGATATTGTATAAGTAAAGGACACTCTGTTGAAGTATGGAGTTATGGTACTTGTAAAAATCCTCAAAGTCAAAGAACAATATCTATAGGAGATACATTAGTCAAAGCATTAAAAGAATATAAGAAACTTCAAGAAGAAAATAAAGAATACTATGGAGAATCTTATCTAAAACATTATGAAAAAAGAATAATGAATGAATACACAAATAGACCTGAAATAAAAATAGTTGATGCTAAGGCTGAAATAAAAGTAGATCTACCTGAAGCTAAATTAGTATTTGTAAGAGCTAATGGAGATTTTAGAGGAACTGAATCACCAAGACATGCATTTAAAGTTATTAATTATGAACTTGGAATACCTTGTAGATTTCATGATTTTAGAGATACTCATGCAACTAGATTAATAGAACAAGGCGCTGATATAAAAGCAGTATCTAAAAGATTAGGACATTCAACTATAATGACTACATATAATATATATGTTAGAGTAACAAATAAAATGGAAACTGAAACAGTTAATAAATTTGAAGATTATGCTAATACTTTAGATATTCCGCCTGTACAAGATATAGAATACCAAGATTAGTTCATTCCCTAAATAAGGAATTGACAAATTTTTAAAAAGTGATAATATATATAACCAATGAAAGAGGTATTCTCTAGAAATGGAGGTACAGCTATGAAAAAACAATCGAAATTAATAAATCTTTATAATGAATTATTTAGAGGTGTCGGTAGTATTTAAACACTTTAATACTATTGACACCTTTTTTCGTAGTATTTAGAAGTAAGGGTGGTAAAATGATTAAAGTAAAGGATGGTAAATTACAAGCTGAATTATTAGATAATAAAGGAACATTATCTAACAAAATAATTGAACAATATGATTATATTGAACTAAAAAATGATTTTGTTGAAATAGTAGATATATTATCTACAAATATGTTAGTTCATGCTATGTATCAAGAGGCATTGAAATATGAAATAACTGAAGACTTGGAGTTTAAAATTTTTATTGATGAAAATGTTAAAGATTATACTTTATCCTATGATTTAGCTACTGATTATTCTTATATATCTACAACAAATACTAGTGTTATTACATTAGATAGAAAAGCTTATGATAAATCAATAGAGTTATGTACTAATCTTTTGAAAAAAGTAAAAGCATCTTATGATAAATTAAATGAAGTAGAAAAATTTATAATAAAATCTTTAGAATTTGATAATCCACCCGAAACTGATGAAGAATTAATGGATAGATTAATGACATATAAAAATGGTTATTATTTATCAAAGAAAAGTGCATATATTAAAATGGCTATACAATTAAACATTAAAAATGTTAAAAAAATGGAATCAGATGACTTTTTAAAAAATATGTTAGCTGATAGATGTATTGTAACAATAAGTAATAATAAATAAATCGGAAATTAGTAATCTTACGATATATTTAATTACCGATAAAAAAATGTAAAAGTGTGTTATAATGATATGGAAATGAGCGTGATAAAGTGAAAAAATTATTTGGCGGAATTAATTTAACTTGGAAAAAGTTGGTTGTGTTTTCAATATTTGTAGGTATATATACAGCAGTTATGGCAATGTTACCAATAGCAAAAGATACTTCATTTAATGATTTAACTGTTACCTTTGAAGTATGGATCTTTTTTGGAATATTTATTATTATGAATAGTAAATCTCCTAAAGATTCAGCATTAAAATGTTTTATCTTCTTTTTAATTAGTCAACCATTAGTATATTTAGTTCAGGATATAATTAAACAAAGTAATTTATTTAATACATATTATAGATTTTGGTTTTTATGGACAATAGCTTGTCTTCCTATGGGTTTTATAGGATATTACATGAAAAAAGATAAATGGTGGGGATTATTAATTCTTATTCCGATGTTATTATTAACTGGAGAAGAGTGTGCTGGTTATTTATCTAAAACGATGTTTTCTTTTCCAAGACATCTATTAACTACTATTTTTTGTATGAGTGCATTAATAATCTATCCATTAGCTATATTTAATAATAAAAAAATAAAAATTACTGGGGTAGTAATAAGTAGCATAATAATTATTGCACTTACAATTATATGTATAATAAATCCACCAGTATATAGTACGGATATATTATTCAATGGCGAAAAATATAAGTTTGATGATAATTATAAAGTTTATCTTACTGATAATAAATATGGTGAATTAAGTATCAGATATGAAAGTGGTATTGAAGATTGGAAAGTTCATGCAGAATTTAAAAAAGCCGGTAAAACTGAATTTATACTAGAATCACCTGATGGCGATAAAATAACATTCGATATTTCTATCAGGAGAGATACATATACCGTAAAAGAAAAAAGTAATTAATCGCACTATTAAGAATTTCCGTACATTTAAACTAGATGATTTTGCTATCACCTAGTTTTTATATATAATAAAAACCATTCTTATTTGAAAGGAGAATGGTTTTATGAATGAGAATATAATTAGAACTATAAGTTCAGAAATGAATAGATATTTGAATAATTATCAAATGTCTAAATTACAGGAAGTATTATATAAGAAAATTGAGATTGAAAAGAAAGAAATATCTAATGATGAATATGTTAATAAGTTTATTAATTCTAAAAGAATAGAAGGATGTTCTGAATTAACTATTAAAAATTATAAAATACATATTTATAAGATGTTATCCTATTTAGATAAAGATGTAAGAACAATTGAAACTGATGATATTAGAGAGTTTTTATCATATTATCAATCAAACAATAGTTGTAATAATTTAACTATTGATGGAGTAAGAAGATCTTTATCTAGTTTCTTTACTTTTCTTGAAGTAGAAGATTATATAGTTAAAAGTCCAATTAGAAGAATACATAAAATAAAAACAGAGTTTTTAATTAAAGAAACATATTCAGATGAATTAATGGAAAGATTAAGAAATGGTTGTACCAATATAAGAAATTTAGCTATTATAGATTTATTAGCTTCATCAGGTATAAGAATAAGTGAACTTGTTAATCTTAATAGAGATGATATTAATTTCGAGAATAAATCATGCTTAGTATTTGGTAAAGGTAAAAAGATGAGAGAAGTATACTTTGATGGTAAAGCAAAATTACATATGGAAGATTATTTGAATAATAGAATAGATAATAATGAAGCATTATTTGTAAGTAATAATAAACCTTATGATAGATTGAAAAGCAGAGGAATAGAATTAATGCTACAAAAACTTGGAAAAGAACTAGGAGAAGAAAAAGTACATCCTCATAAATTTAGAAGGACACTTGCAACTAAAGCAATAGATAAAGGAATGCCAATTGAACAAGTTCAGCATTTACTAGGACATACCAAAATAGATACAACACTCCATTATGCGTTTGTTAATCAAAATAATGTAAAAATATCTCATAGAAAATACATTTGCTAGTATACAAGAAAACATATAGAAAAACATACAAGATAATTGACTATCATGCTATTAAATGATATAATATTATTACAAGAATTTGAGGTGATTTTATATGGATAATTACATACCACCATTTGATATTACTAATATTATGTTAGACAAAATATCAAACATAATGAAAAAAATTGGTAAGTTAGATAATTATAAAGATTTAAATAAAATGCCAGTTCTAAGAAGGAATAATAGGATTCGCTCTATTCATTCATCATTAGCTATTGAAGCAAATTCATTATCATTCGATCAGGTAAAAGATATTATTGATGGAAAAAAAGTAATAGGTCCTCAAGATGAAATACAAGAAGTTAAAAATGCCTATGAAGCATATAAATTAATAAAAGAAGTTAATCAATATTCAATTAAAGATTTAAAAAAAGTCCATGGTGTAATGACATACCTTACAGTAGATGAATCTGGTGAGTTTAGAAAAGGAAATGAAGGAGTCTTTGATGAAAAAGGAAATTGTATTCATGTTTGTCCACCACCTGAACAAGTTGATGAGTTAATGAAACAATTATTTAAATGGATGGAAGATAACAATGGTATAATTCATCCATTAATACTATCTTCAGTATTCCATTATGAATTTGTATTTATCCATCCATTTAAAGATGGAAATGGGAGAACTGCTAGATTATGGCAAAATGTAATACTTTCAAACTGGGAAAAACTTTTTGAATATGTTCCAATTGAATCTCAAATAAAAAAATATCAAGAAGAATACTATTCTGCTATTGCTAATTGTGATCATAATGGTAATTCTACTGAGTTTATAGAATTTATGTTAAAAATGATTGATGAAACATTAGAAGATTTGATGGATAGTACTAGTGTACAAGCAAATCATGTTAGTTCATATGTTAATAAGTTATTAGATGTAATGGAAAGTGGAGTAGCTATGACAACATCCGAATTAATGGAAAAACTAGATATGAAATCACGTATTTCATTTAGAGATAATTACTTAAATCCTGCATTAGAAAATGGATTGATAAAAATGACTAATCCAGATAAACCAACCAGTAAAAACCAAATGTATTATAAAGTATAAACAGAACACAAATGTGTTCTGTTTATAGTAATATTCCGTTCATTAATAAATAAAAATATTCACTATTTTTATGGTAAAATAGATATAGAATATCAACTCAACCATTGGTATGTGTAACTAATAAATGGCTTATTTTATAATTAAGTCATGAAAGGAGAAAAGTTCATGGATTTAATTAAGATTGGAAAATTTATTGCTAATTGTAGAAAAGAAAAAAACATAACTCAAGAACAATTAGCAGAAAAATTATTTATTACGGATCGAGCTGTATCAAAATGGGAAAGAGGTTTATCTTTACCAGATGCTGATAAGATGCTAGACTTGTGTAATATACTTGATATAAATGTCAATGAACTTTTAAATGGCGAAAGAATTGATATGAAGGATTATGAAAAGAAAAATGAAGAATTATTAGTAGAACTTGCTAAACAAGATGAACTAAAAAACAAAAGATTAATTACAAATATGTGGGTATTAACTATAACAGCCTTTATATTTTATGTAGCTCTTATGGTTATATCTTCTATATTATTAGAAGAAGGTCCAATATTAGCTACAATTATTTGTGTTTCAACAGCTATATTACTAATTGTGTGTTTCTATGGATTTAAACTTGAAGTAGATGCAGGATATTATGAGTGCAAACATTGTCATCATATATTTGAAGAAAAAAATTACTTTAAATTATTGATGGCTCCACATATGGGTACATCTAGATATCAAAAATGTCCTAAATGTGGTAAAAGAACAATGGCTAAAAAAGTAATGAATAAGGGAGAAAACAAATAATGAAAAAATATATAAAAGAAAATTGGAAATTCTTTATATTTATGATTTTAATGTGTATTATTGGTGGGTATTTTACTACAATATATTCAATAAATTCATTAGATCAAAAAATAATTGATGATGCAATAAAACAAGCTGGTTCAAAAGAAGTAGTTATTATTGTATCAATTTTACAAATAGCATTGTATGCAGTTATATTAGGAGCAATTGGCTTAGTCTTATCGAATAAGATGGGATTATGGAAAAAAATAGAGAAAAACAAAAATGCAATAATAGGAGTAATTATTATTTCTATTATTGGTGGTTTATTATTAAGTCTATTTGATAGATATGTGTTTGGAAGCTTTAGTGATCCTATATTACATAGTTATGATAGTAAACCATCTTTAGAATATATTATTGCATCATTAACTTATGGAGCTGTATTTGAAGAAATATTATTAAGATTATTTTTTATGTCATTATTATCATGGATTATATCTAAAATATTTTATAGAAAAGAAAATAAAACACCAACAAAAGTATTTATCATCGCAAATGTAATATCTGCATTATTATTTGCCTTATTACATATACCTGCAAATATTCAAACTTTTGGATATATTGATGGATTATTATTATTTAGATGTTTATTGATGAATGGATTATTTGGATTATCATTTGGATGGCTATATAGAAAATATGGAATAGGATATTCAATGCTAGCACATTTTGGCTGTCATTTGATTTCTAAATTAATATGGATTTTATATATTTAAAAAGATAATATAATTATAAAGGTGAGAAAACGAAAAAATTAAATTCAAATCATTTAAAACTTATTGCAATAATTGCGATGACAATAGATCATTTAACGTGGTTAGCATTTCCAGGATGCCAAAAAATCTGGTATGTAATGTTACTTCATATTATTGGAAGATTAACAGCTCCAATAATGTGGTTTTTCATCGTAGAAGGGTATAATCATACTCATAATTTAAAAAAATATTTAATAAGATTATTTTTATTTGCATTTATTTCTCATTTTGCTTTCTGTTTAGCATTTGGTATACCGTTTATACCTAACTCTATATTTAATGGAACAAGTATTATGTGGTCTCTTGCTTGGGCAGTAGCACTTCTTGCCATATTTGATAGTAAGATAAACGAAAAGTTAAAAGTGTTATTAATGATTTTAATATTTGTAATAACATTTCCATCAGATTGGAGTTGTATAGCTGTATTTTCAATAATATTTATGAATAAATATAGAGGCAATTTTAAAAAACAAATGATAATGATGATGCTTGGAACATTAATGTATGCAACTGTTTATTTTATTTTCCTAGATAAAGTATATGGATTGTTACAATTGTTTACTTGTTTAACTATTCCAGTATTATATTTATATAATGGTGAAAGAGGTAAAGTAAATCTGAAATATTTATTTTACATATATTATCCATTGCATTTAATTATTATAGGAATTATAAGATTAGTAATATATGGAAATATACCAATAATTTTTAAATAATGATTGTTCGGAAGATTAAGATATCACGATGACATTGTAAAACAAATATGGAGAGATGATAAATATAGTTAAAAGTATCGCCCACGTAACTTGATGGTGGCTATAAAGCTAAAGATCACGCAACGTTACGGCGGTATTAAGATTCGCCCACGTAACGATACAGCGACTATGGGTTATGACCTCGAAACATCGCAGCGGTATGCCATTTCGACCAAGTAAATCCACAGCAGAACAAGCTGCAATCAAAGCAAAAAACAATAAGTAATTAAATAAATAAGACTAGAGAAATCTAGCCTTTTTAAATTAAGTCACATTCAATAATTTAATCATTTAATTTTGTGGTAAAATAATTGTAGGATGTGAGAATAATGAATAATGATTTAGAGTACAAAGAATTATCTTCTAAAAGTAAAGAAGAAATAATGGAACTATTTAAAACAAATGAAGATGGACTAAATATAAATGCTTTTCGTCATAGATTAGAAGAATATGGAGAAAACATCGCAACTAATAGAAAAAAGAAAACCCCATTATATTTTATGTTTGAAGCATTAAAGGATAAGTTTGTCTTAATATTATTTTTACTTGCCACAATTGATTTTATTACAGATGATAAAATAGGTGTTTTTATAATACTTGGTATTGCATTAATAAGTGTTATTATAAGGTTTAGTCAAGATTGGTCCACATATAAATTTAATGAAAAATTAAAAGAACAAATAAGAATATTTACTGATGTTATAAGAGAAGGTAAACAAAAAGAAATAAGACAAGAAAAAGTAGTCTATGGAGATATTATTACATTAAGTGCAGGAAGTGTTATACCAGCAGATTTATATTTGTTTGAAAGTAAAGACTTATTTATTAATCAATCAGCATTTACTGGTGAAAGTGCAGCAGTAGAAAAGAATATCAATACAGAAAGTAAACCTAATGATCCTATAGATATGAATAATATATGTTTAATGGGTTGTAATGTTATAAGTGGTCAAGGAAAAGGTGTAGTTATTAAAACTGGACTTGATACATTTATAGGTAATATGAACAAACAAAAAGAAGTAGTTAAAGAAGAAACAACTTTTGATAAAGGTATGAATCATATTACAGGGCTTCTTATTAAATGTATGGTGATAATTTGTATATTAGTATTTGTAATTTATGGAATGATAAGAGGAAATATCAATCAAGCAATATTGTTCGCTTTATCAGTCGCTGTAGGTATTACACCTAGTATGTTACCAATGATAGTTAATGTTAACTTAACTAAAGGAAGTAAAGCATTAGCTAAAAAGAATACTCTAGTTAAAAGTATTAAATCAATTCAAAATTTAGGTTCTATGGATGTGTTATGTACTGATAAAACAGGAACTCTTACAAAGAACAACATTGAACTACAAAAGTATATTAATGTTGATGGAGAAGATGATGATTATGTACTAAAATGTGCATATGTTAATAGTTCTCTTGGTACGGGGTATAAAAATATAGTAGATAAAGCTATAATTCAATATGCCAAAAGTCATGATGTAGATATATCTAACTATAAAAAAATAGATGAAATTCCATTTGATTATATGAGAAAAAGATCATCAATAGTTGTGACTCATCATGATAAAATTAGAGTAATTGCCAAAGGAGCATTAGAAGAAGTAGTAAAAGTATGTGATATGGCACGAGTAAATGGAGAAGAGGTTCCAATTACAAAAGAAATAAAAGAAAAAGTAAATAAAAAAGCCGAAGAAATGGCAAAAGATGGAATGCAAGTAATTGCTCTAGCAGTTAAACCAGAATATACTGGTGTAGATGAGTATGATGCAGAAGATGAAGTGGATTTTACATTAATTGGCTTAATTGCATTCTTGGATCCACCAAAACCATCAGCAGAACAAACTATTAAAAAATTAAAAGAATATGGTGTAGATATAAAAATACTAACTGGAGATAATGCTTTTGCAACTAAAAATATATGTAATGCTGTTGGAATAGAAACTAAAATTTTAACTGGAAAAGAAATAGATGAATTAAATGATTATGAACTAAGTAAAAAAGTAGAAGAAATAGATATATTTGCAAGAATGAATCCAATGCAAAAAGAAAGAGTAGTATCAATTCTAAGAAAAAATGGACATTCAGTAGGATATATGGGTGATGGAGTAAATGATGCTCCAGCACTAAGAAGTTCTGATGTCGGAATAAGTGTAGATGGAGGAACAGATATTGCCAAAGAATCAAGTGATATAATTCTTTTAGAACAAAACTTAGAAGTAATACATAATGGTGTTATAGAAGGTAGAACTGTTTATGGAAATATATTAAAATATATGAAACTAGCTTTAAGTCAAGACTTTGGGGATGTATTTAGTATCTTAATTGCATCTATATTTTTACCATTCTTACCGTTATTACCAATTCAAATGTTAATACAAGATTTTATTGTAGAATTATCACAAATTGGTATACCATATGATAATGTTGATGAAGTTTTCTTAAGGAAAGTAAAAAAGTGGGAAATAAAATCAATAGGAAGATTTATGGTTGTATTTGGAGTTATCTCATCAATTACAGATATAGTAGCATTCCTAGTATTCTGGTTTGTATTAAAATATAATTCAATTAATTTACAAGCTTATTTCCAAACAGCATGGTTTGTTGAGTGTATTGTTACAGAAACATTTATGATATTCTATATAAGAACAAATCATATTACAAAATCTAGACCAAGTAATACTTTATTACTATTAACATTCTTAACAATAGTTGCAACTATAACTGTACCTATAGTATTAAGCTTTACAACAGGATTTAACTTCGTAATATTACCAGCTATATATTATTTATATTTAATTGGTTTTGTAGTAATATATGGAGTAATTGCACAAATAGTAAAAAGTATATATATTAAAAAATTTGGTGAGTGGTTATAATAATTATATAAATATAGTTATATATTTTCACAAATAAGAATTAATTCATATATGTGATGCGAGTTATACTGCAATTCAGGCCGCAATCAATGAAAAAATAAGTAAATAATAAAACAAAAGACTAGAATTTCTAGTCTTTTCAGACTGTTGACAAATAAATTTTGTTAATGGTCTTTTTATTTTTTCAAAAATGTTATATACTTAATAAGTAAGGATGCTTTATTTTGTCCAAATTTTAAAGCTTACAGTCCTTACTTTTTTTATGAAAAAATGTTATAATATTATTGGACAAAGTAAAGAAAGTAAGTGATGAAAAAATGGCAATGACCAAAAGAAAAATAAAACAATTTTCAAATGAATTTATAAATATAGAAAGTATGATTCCAGAAAATCATTTTTTAAGAGTAATAGAAAAACATTTTGATTGGAACTTTGTATATGAAGAAGTAGAAAAACTATATTCAACAGTTGGAAGAAAAAGTATTGATCCAGTTGTATTAGTAAAAATTCATATATTAAAGTTTCTTTTTAATATAGATAGTTTAAGAAGAACATATGAGGATATTCAATATAATATTTTGTATAGATGGTTTATTGGATATGAATTAGGAGAAAAAGTTCCAGATCATTCAACATATTCACAAAATTATAAAAGAAAATTTTGTAAATTAGAAAAAGATTTATTACAAACAGTATTCGATAAGGTAATAGATTTATTAATAAACTGGGATTGTTTAGATATGACAGCAGTATATATAGATTCAACCCATACTAAAGCAAATGCAAATAAGAAAAAAAATCACAAGGAAACAGTAAAAATAGAGGCTAAGAAATATCAAAAAGAATTGGATTTAGAGATGGCATTAAAGGAACTACATGATGAAAATTTAACAGAAGAAGAATATTTTGAAGAAGTAGAAAGAATAATTAAATGTAACGAAGAAGTAGATACAAATGAAGTTATAGGAGAAAAAGAAATAATAGCAAGTGATACTGATAAAGATGCAGGAATGTTATACAAAAGTGATAAAGAAAAAATGTTTGGATACAATTCAAGTGTAATATGTGATAACAATAATTATGTATTAACAGTAGATACTAATCCAAGTAATGTTCATGATTCGGTTTCTTTCTATCAATCTTTCGAAAATTTAACAAATCATTTTGATATTTCTAATATAAAATATTTCGTTGGCGATGCAGCCTACCTTACTAACCATATTTGTAAAACAATAATAGATTTAGATATGATACCAGCCTTTCCTTATACAAGAAAAGGATATCGAAAAGGATATTTCAAAAAATATGAATTTACATATGATGAGTACAATGATATTTATATTTGTCCTAATAATAAAGACTTAATACCAACCTCAATGAATAAAGATGGATCTGTTATTTATAAATCATCTTCTAATGATTGTGCTAATTGTCCATTTAAAGAACAATGTACAAAAGGAAAATATAAACAAGTATTAAGACATGTATGGGAAGGATATAAAGAAATGACTAATGATTATCGACATCAAGAAGATGTCAAAGAAATATATAAGCAAAGACCGCAACATATAGAACGAATCTTTGCAGATGGTAAAACCAAGTATGGTTTACGAAAAACATACTTTAAATCAAAAGAAAGAGTCCACCGTGAGTTGACTCTCCTTTATGCGTGCATGAATCTTAAAAAGTTTGCACTACATCATTATACCTAATAGGTGTATATGATGTTTATAAGCAATAATAATCAACAAAAAAGACAAATAAGCAATTTTATTTACCTATTTGTCAACAGTCTGAAAAGACTAGAATTTCTAGTCTTTTTTTGTTCGGAAAAAGTAATATTCCGTTAAGATTAGAATGAAGATTTTGGCCTTTTTCATTGCTTTGAATTTTAAGATATTAGGATTAAATATTTCTAAATCTATATCCAAAAGAATAAAAATTAGCACTTTGTATTGACAACTGCTAATTTTTGAGTATAATTATAATTGTAGTGAGAAAAAGATACTCACTATGGTATTAAAATTATATATTTGATATGTGCTTACCTCAAATGGCTCAACACATTTAGGAAAGGAAGTTGATAGATATGATGTTAGTACCAAGAAGAAATTTTGATTTGTTTGATGATATCTTTGATGATTCATTCTTTATGCCAAAAAATGACAACAAGATGATGAGAACAGATATTGAGGAAAAGGATAATAACTATGAACTTGCCATTGATTTGCCAGGAATGAAGAAAGACAATGTTAAAATAAGTTTAGAAGATGGGTATTTAACAGTTCATGCTAAACAAGAAAGTAAAAATGATGAAAAGGATAAACATGGTAAGTATATTAGACGCGAAAGATTTTATGGTGAAGCATCCCGTAGTTTCTATGTTGGAGATGAAGTTACAGAAGAAGATATCAAAGCTAAATTTGAAGATGGAACATTAAAGATTGAAGTTCCTAAAAAAGAAAACAAACAAATCAAAAATAGAAAGTATATCGAAATCAAATAATGAATTGCAAAAGGATTGGTTTAATCCTTTTGCTTTTTATAATTATGATACGTAAAATTCTCTAAAAAAAGAAATATATCTAAAGATTAAGATATTAAGAGAATGCAAAAATTCTCTTTTTTCATGGTATAATGGATATGAGGTGTGAACTATGAATGAATATATTAATTTAGATGAAAATAATATTGAAGAAGAACATATTTGTTGTGCAATTGGAGATCCTAAACATCAAGATGGTGTTGATAAGAAGAAAGAATGGATTAAAGGTAAATTAAAAGATGGTCATATATTTAGAAAACTAAATGCAAGAGGTAAAATCTTTATTGAATATGAACCAATAGAAACTGCTTGGGTTCCTATTAATGGTAAAAACTATATGCATATTTATTGTTTATGGGTTGCTGGTAGTTTTAAAGGAAAAGGTATTGGTAAAGATTTATTAGAATATGCTATTGAAGATGCTAAATCTAAAAAAATGAGTGGTGTTTGTACATTAGTATCACAAAAGAAAAAACCATTTATTGGAGACAAGAAATTCTTTGAACACTATGGATTTAAAGTTGTAGATACAATCAATGATTATGAATTAATGGCACTTTCTTTTGATGATAAAGATACACCTAAATTTAGTGATACAGCTCGTAAGATGGAAATTGATAGCGAGGATTTTACAATTTATTATTCTAATGAATGTCCTTATGTAGAATATGAAGTAAAAGAATTATCTGATTATGCAAAAGATAAAGGTATTAAATTAAATTTCATAAAAATAGATTCACTAGAGAAAGCAAAAAATGCACCATGTGTATTCAATAACTGGGCAAACTTTTATAAAGGAAAATTTGTTTCAAATACAATATTAAATGCAAATGCATTTGAGAAGTTAATTAAGTAATATGGAATTTGTAAAAGCAAAAACTATACTATCAAAAGTCAAATATGGTTCTGACTGGTATGGTATAGATTATAATATGAACCTATATAGAGGTTGCTCTCATGGTTGTATATATTGTGATAGTAGAAGTAATTGCTATCATATAGATAATTTTGATATTCCTAAAGGAAAAGAAAATGCACTTGCAATATTAGAAAGTGAATTATCTAAAAAGAAAGAGAAAGGTGTTGTAGGTATTGGCTCAATGTCTGATACTTATAATCCACTTGAGAAACAATATGAGCAAACAAGAGGAGCATTAAAACTTCTATTAAAATATAACTTTGGGGTTTCTATTGATACAAAGAGTGATTTGATTTTAAGAGATTTAGATTTACTTAAAGAAATTAATTCAAAGAATAATGTAATCATTAAATTTACAATAACAACTCCTAATGATGAATTATCTAAGATAATTGAACCCCATGTATGTGCATCTTCTAAAAGATTTGAAGCAATAAAAATATTATCTGATAATGGTATATTTACAGGAATAATGATGAATCCAGTTCTACCATTTATTACTGATAATGAAGAAGATATTAAAAAATTAGTTAAAATGGCTTATGAAAGTGGAGCAAAGTTTATTCATACATATGTGGGAATGACTTTAAGAGAAAATCAAAGAGATTATTATTTTGAAAAATTAGATAAACATTTTAAAGGTTTAAAAGAAAAATATATCAAATATTATGGAGAAAGATATAATTGTGCTGTTCCTAACTATAAATCATTATATAAAGTGTTTACTAATGAATGTGATAAGTATGGAATACTTTATAATATGAAAGATATTATTAAAGCATATAAAAAAGAAATAAAGGATAATGAACAAATATCATTATTCTAGAATGATCGGAAGATTAAGATATTAGGAACGAAAGTTCCTTTTTGTATGGTAAAATAGTTATGAAATAGTTAATTTTTATTTACAATTAATTGCAAAATCAAATGTTAAAATACATTGCTTGTAGCAACGGCATATTTGTAATAAACTTAACTTGATGAAAGGAGAAATTGTAATATGTTAAAAGATAATCTAAAAACATTAAGAAAGAACAAGGGACTTTCACAAGAAGAATTAAGTATTAAGTTAAATGTCGTAAGACAAACTATTTCTAAATGGGAAACAGGTTTATCAGTTCCAGATGCTGAAATGCTAGTAACAATATCAGAACTTTTTGAAACGCCAGTTAGTGAAATTCTTGGAGAAAGTATAGAGGAAAAAGAAACAAATGATTTAAAAGTAATATCTGAAAAATTGGAAGTAATTAATGAACAATTATCGATTAGTCAAAAACAAAAAAGAAAAAGAAAAATTATAGTATTACTAATAATAGACATATGTTTAATATTTTTCTTCGTTTTATTAGCACTATTAGGTAGCCCATATTTAACATGGGATTATGGTAATCCTGAATGGTCTGTTATTGGAACATTATGGCACTCATTTGAGTGGACATTTTTTAGAATAGCACCATTATTAATTATTATAATTACAGTTATAATAATATTATTTATAAAAAGAGAAAAATAAAACGATTAGAATATTAAGATATTCCCGTACATTAAGATGAGAAAAAAATCTCATCTTTTTTTAGTAATATTCCGAACTTTTTTGATATGAAAGAATCTATCATTATTGTGGTAAAATAGATATATACTATTTAACTCTCAGTTTCTGTCCTGTAGTTTTATAGGTAATAATCATATAATCATTTGTGAAAGGAAGGATAATATGGATCAAATTAAAATAGGAAAATTTATTTTAAATTGTAGAAAAGAAAATGGTTTAACTCAAGAACAATTAGCAGAAAAATTAGGTGTTACAAGTAAATCAATTAGTAGATGGGAAAATGGCAATACAATGCCAGATTATTCTTTATTAAAAGACTTATGTAATGAGTTAGATATTAATGTTAATGAATTATTATCTGGTGAAAAAATTAAAGGGAATGATTATATGAATAAATCCGAGGAAAATTTAATTAAATTAAGAAAACAAATTGATAAAAGAAAAAAGGTATTAACGATTATTTCTTATGTATTTATGGCAATTATTATTGTTGCATTTATTTTAAATATAGTATTAAATCGTATATTTCCTGATGATAGACATTGGAATATAATTAGATATACATTTTTATATAGTGGTATTACTCTTTTTATAGTTTCTATTGTTCTTGAATTATTCAAATTTGATAAATAAAAGGATCGTCATATTAAGATATTACGAACTATGTAGGTAGAAATACCTACTTTTTTTGTAGGAATAATTTAGGAAAAATAAAAATAGTTTTTAAGGATTAAAATAGAGATTTTTTTGACATGTTTCAAATAATCAATATTCGAGATAATGGTATTGAACAAAGGCCGATGTTCAGTAATTTGAAAGGAGATTAGAAACATGGAAAACTATATTGTAATTTATGCAATAGTACCGAAACACATTTATGAAACAAAATTATTAACACCAGAAGAAAAATTGATTGCTGAACGTATTATATACTTATGCAAAAAGGAAGGATATTGTTGGATAACGAATAAGAGATTATCTGAAATGTATAATATAACAATAGAAACAGCTTCAAGACATATTAAGAAATTAGAAAAGATAGGATTAATTAAATGTATTTATGATCACAATGATAAAAATACTAGAAGGGTTATTCAATTAGTTGATGATATATGGGCTAATTGGTCAATAAGAGATAAATCAAATAATCAAGAAGATATTGACTATTCAGTTAAACATAATAATAAATATAATAATAGAAATAAATATAAATATAATAGTGATAAATATGATAAAACACCAGTTCCTTGGTGGCTTAATGAAGATATTAAATCTGAACCTGCTACTCCTGAAGAACAAGCTGAAATGGAAAGAATGATAAGAGAGATTACTGGAGAGGATAGTGATTCAGATGAATGATAAGTTAGTTTATACAGTTCATGAAGTATCGTCTATATTACATTCTAGTCCAAATTATATTTATGAATTAATTAAAAAAGGATATTTACCAGCTATTAAATTGGGAAGTTTAAAAGTATTAAAATCTTCACTAGAAAGATTCTTGATTCAAAATGAGGGAAAAGATTTATCTAATTTATCTGATATTAAAAAGATAGTAATTGAGGTAGAAGTAAATGAGTAAAATAAATATCAGAAAAAGAGGAAATTTCTATGAATATAGAATTGAAATAGCTAAGGTAGATAATAAAAGACAATGGTTAAGTAAATCAGGTTTTAGAACTAAGGCAGAAGCTTTAGAATCTGGATCCCTTGCATATACTGAATATTTAAATGCAGGTATTTCATTTAAACAATGTGATTTATCTTATTCAGATTATCTTGATTATTGGTTAAAAAATTATTGTATGAATAATCTAAAATATAATACTATTCAAACATATAAAATAATTATTAATAAATATCTAAAAAAGAATATAGGAAAATATAAACTATCAACAATAACAAGTGTTGCTTTAAATTCATTTATAACTGATTTAGTTAATGAATATAATCATTCTAAAACATATTATAAAAATATATTAAAAGTTATTAAAGGATCATTTAGAGATGCATGTAATTTATATGGATTTATAAAGTATAATCCAGCTCTAACATTAAGATTACCTAAAATAGAAGAAGAACTAAATAATAAAAGACATTATTATACAAATGAAGAAATAGATAAAATAATAGATAGATTTAAGGACAATGCTACTTTCGTAGCATCGTTCTTAACATCTTGTTATACAGGTATGAGAACTGGAGAAGTATTTGCACTTACTTGGGAAGATATTGATTTAGAAAATGGAATAATAAATATAAGACATAATTTATATGATAAACCTAAAGATAGTTTAGGAAGATGGTATTTAGGTACGACTAAAACTATATCTGGAACAAGACAAATATATATTGGAAATACATTAATAACAGCATTAAAAAACTTTAAAGAAAGACAAGAATATCTTAAAGGAATATTTGATAAAGATTATAAATACTACCATTTAGAAACTATAAAAAATGATAATGGAAAAGTTGTTGATAAAAGAATAGTTATTAACAAAAATAATGAAGAAAAATTAAATCTAGTATTTACTAATGATGATGGATCATTCTCTGGAACTGATGTTCCTAAATATCCATTTAAAATAATTCATAGTGAATTAGGAATAGAAAAATGTAGATTCTATGATTTAAGAGGAACATATGCAACTAAAGTATTAAATAATGGAACTAAGATTAATGATGTAGCTAATTTGTTAGGGCATAGAAATGTAGAAACAACAGAGAACTATTATATTACCAGTTTAGAGGATAATAGAAAGAGTGCTGTAGAGTTATTTGATAAAAATAATAAGTCTAATGTTATAGAAAATGCTATAAGATTTCAAATACAAGAAGGTAAATTAGTATGAATTATGCAATATTTAGAAGTGAACCAATTTATACTTTAAATGATTTAGCACAAATTGGATCACATAACAAAAGAGAGAAAAAAGCATATCAATCTAATCCTGATATAGACTTATCTAAAACAAAAGATAATGTAGAACTTTTTCCACTTAATATGAAATATGTTAAAGGCTTTTATGAAATAACTAAAGACTATAAAAAAGAACATGAAGAAAGAATGAAAAATGAAAGAGAAGATAGAAAAAGAACTTTTAGACAAATGGTAGATAAATCAAAAAGTGTTGTTGCAGATGAATTAGTTTTCACTGCAACACACACATTCTTTAATGATATGAGTAAAGAAGCAATTAAAAATTGGGCTTATAGATGTATGGAATTTGTACATTTTGGGTTAGGATATGAAGATAATCAAATATTACATGCAACATTACATATGGATGAAAAAACACCTCATATTCATTGTGTTGTAGTCCCACTAGTTAAGAAGCTAGATAAAAGAACTAATACAGAAAGGTATACAATATCTAAAAAGCAATTTATACATGATAAAGAACACTTGAGTGAGTTACAAGATGAATATTGTGAATATCTAAATATGTGTGGTTTTGCTTTAGAAAGAGGAACTAAACATAGCGATAGAGAGCATATTAATATTAAAGAGTTTAAGAAACTAACTAAATCATTAACTAATGAACTAGATCTAAAAGATGATAAGTTATCAAAATCAATTAATGAATTAGAAGAAAAAATGAAATCAAATAAAACAATTATGTTTGATAAAGAATCTGTTAAAGTTAAGAAAGAAACTTTTGATAGTATGAATAAAGTAGTAGAAGAAGCAAAGAAAGTTAAAGATTTAAAACCTAAACTAAATAATGCTTATAAAAACCTTAAAGAGGTAACAAATGATTATTCAAAAATACATCAACAAAATATGAAACTAGAAGATGAAAATAGAAATTTAAAATATGAAAATACTAATTTAAGATATAAAGCATTTACTTTATCTAATACAATTGATACATTAAAAAATGTTATCAATAAAATGGCTAATTTTGTATATCATTTAGTAGCTGATGGATTAATACCTAGACATAAAGAAGATGAATTTAATGATGAATTTGAAGAGTTTATTAGTGGTAAAAAGAAGAATAAGGAAAAAGACGACAGTCTTGTTCTTTAGACTATCTTTCTGACAAGATAGTAACACACTATGATATTGGCAGAGCCAATAACAATGTGTGCCAAGGATAAACCCTTTGGAATCCCATTAAGCACCAATACTACAAACTAACGTAAGTAGTAAAGGTGCCTTTTTTATTCCATCATTGAGATTCATAAAAAAGAAAAATACTATCGCAAGTTTCATTACTTCGTAACAAAACGTGCCACGTATTTTAATGTTTACAATTGTAAAACATATATTTATATTTATAAACTTATATTTTGCAAAAATACACAAAATCTCTATCATTATAAAGATAAATATGTTATAATATTTATAAGGTGTGATGATAGTATGAAAGAGATATCTTATTTACCATTAGAGTGTGAATTAAAGAAGCATAAAATGACAAAAACAAGATTAAAAAAATTAACAAAGTTATCTTCAACTACAATATCAAAAATTGCTAAAGATGAAGAAATCAGTTTAAATTCGTTAAAGAAAATTGCTGAGGTTCTTGATTGCGATATCAGTAATTTAGTTGAATTTAAGACAATAAAGGAAGGTGTGAAATAATATGGCAGGTATATTAAATAATCAAAATTATACAGAAGATGAAATTAGGGAAATGGCTGGTTATATACTAGGCTTTAAAGAAGAAATTAAAAACGTAAAAGCAGGTGTTGGACAATTAACAACTTTTAATCAATTAGGATTTAAAGGAGTTAATGACAAACCGGACGGTTGGTATCTTCCAGATAATACGAATGATCCTGCAATAATATTAGAAGCAAAATCTTCTTTAGTTGAATTAAAAGATAAACAAATTGAAGAAATTAAAAAGAATTGTACTATAGCATTAACAAAATATAAAAATGTAATTGGTATTCTTTATAATGGTTTTGATATTAAAGTTTATAGAAATAATAATGAGATTGAAACAACTAATGAATTGCAAAATAAAGAATACTATATTGGATTATTAAATAAAAACAAAATAGATAAAGATAAAATCTACTCTTTAACTGCTAAGATAAATAATTGCTTGCATACCGAATTTGGTATTAAAAATTTATATCATAGAATGATTTTTACAGCATGTGCTTTAGTAGCAAAAAGATACGATGCTCCATTAAATAAAAAAATGGATTATGAAACATTCTCAGCATGTATTAAATCAACTTTAAAAACTGAATTAAAAAATGAGGATAATGTTAATCCGAAAATTGACATTCTATTAGAAGTTTTTTCTGATATAAAGATGAATACGACTAGTAATCAAGAAGCTATTTCAAATTTCATTGAATGGGTTACAGAAATAAGTGATTCTATAAATAGTGATTATTGGAATGGTGAAGATGTTATGGGTATCTTCTTTAATGAATTTAATAGATATAAGAAAAAATCTGAAAGTGGACAAGTTTTTACTCCAGATCATGTAACATCATTAATGTATAGATTAATTGGAGTTAACAAAGACGATGTGATATTAGATGCAGCTTGTGGATCAGGTGCTTTCTTGGTTAAAGCTATGTGTAATATGATAAGTGAAGCTGGTGGCATTAACACATTAACTGCTAAAAATATTAAATCAAGACAATTATATGGTATTGAATTTGATAGAGAAATATATGCTCTTGCATGTGCTAATATGCTAATTCATAAAGATGGAAAAACAAACCTTACACAACTAGATTCTAGAACAGAAGAAGCATGTGAATGGATAAAGTCAAAACCAATAACAAAGGTATTAATGAATCCACCATTTGAGAATAAGTATGGTTGTATTCAAATAGTAAAAAATGTACTTGATAATGTACAACGTGGAACATTATGTGCATTCATACTTCCGGAAAAAAAGTTAGAAAAAGTTAGCAATACTATTATCAAAAGAATTCTACAAAAGCATACATTAAAAAAGATAGTAAAATTACCAGATAAAACATTCTCGGAGGGAGTGACTACTTCAGTATTTATATTTGAAGCAGGTATTCCTCAAAATGATAAGCAAATCTTTGCATGCTATATTGAAGAAGATGGATTAATCACAGTAAAAAATCAAGGTAGACATGATGTTAAGAACAAATGGCAAGGTTATGAAGATTACTGGGTAGATGTTATTAATAAACAATCTGGCGATAAAACAATTCAATGGATTTCGCCTGCTGATTGTTTAAGTTATCAAGTACCTCAAAAGCCATTTGAAATATATGAGTCTGATTTTAGAAAAACCGCAATGGATTACATACTTTTTGAAAAAGGAATTGATAGTAAAGAATTTTCAGATAAATTATTAAATGCTACATTATATGCAAGTAATATCACTGAAAATAAAGATAAAATAAATATCTGTTTAAGTAAAGATGGTGATAGTAATGATTGATATATCAAATTGGAAAAATTTTGATTGTAACAAATTATTTACGTGCAAAAATACTGGAAATATATTAGCAAGAGATATAGAAGATGGCAGTGGGGAAACTCCTTATGTAACAGCTAGTGCATATAATAATGGCGTTTATGCTTATATAGATGCTTCAAAATATGAAATAATAAAAGGACATTGTATTTTAGTAGGAGGGAAAACTTTTACTATAACTTATCAAAAAGATGATTTTGTTTCAAATGATAGTCATAATTTTGTAATAAGAGTTAAAGATTATGATATAAGTGAAGAATGTTATTTATATTTAGTTTCATTAATAAAAACATATTTTGGACAAAAGTATTCTTGGAATGATGCTGTAACTAAAGATAAAATTTTATCAGAACAAATACCTTTACCTGTAAATTCAAATGAAGAACCGGATTGGGAATATATGGAATCATATATGAAAAATGTGATTTTAGAAACTAAAAATGATATTATTAATCTTTCAAAATCCAATACGAATAACAATCCTTTGAATGTAATAAAATGGAAAAGATTTCATTTATATGATAAAAATATGTTTGATATAGATATGGGAACAAAATTAGATAAAGCAAAGATGGTTGATATAGACCCAACAATAAATTTTGTTGGAAGAGCAAATGCAAATAATGGAATAACAACATGTGTTGATCGTATAGAAAATTTAAAACCATATCCAGCAGGAACTTTAACAGTTTCTCTAGGAGGAGAATATTTAGGTTCATGTTTTGTACAACCAAAAGAATACTATACTAGTCAAAATGTTATTGTTCTAATTCCAAAATGGGATATGCCTTTTGAGGTTAAACAATTTATAGCAACCATGATTTTTAAAGAAAGTAGAACTTACTATAAAGCTTTTATTGATGAATTAAATAGACATATAAAAACAGACTTTTCTTTTTACCTACCAGTAAAAGAAGATGAAACACCAGATTGGGAATACATGAAGAAATATATGACACAAATATTTAACGAAGAAACTAATAAAGTTAATTTAGTACAAACAGGATTAATATAAAAAATAAAGCATTTTTAGAAAAAACTAAAAGTGCTTTTTTGTCCACGTTGATTAAGTAATCAATATATGATATAATTTCCTTGGAAACAAAAGATAAAATGTATGATGACTTTGTCCACATTTTGTCCACATTGAACAAATTATTAGTAATATTTATAATACAAATAATACTGATAATAATATGTACTAAATGCCCATAAAATAAGGCTAAAAGCCATAATACTATATGTACCAAATATAGTGATAATATGCTCAAAAAGGGAGCTTGTGGAAGTGGCAAAAAGTACAAAAACTGTTGTGGTAAATAAACCTGCAAACCTTTTATCAATTGAAACTGGGGATATGTTATTATTGGCCAATTCAAAAAATGCATGTTTTATAAAAACAAACAAGATAATTATAGCTGAATTTTAAAATGTTATATTAGATGTAGCAAAATTAAAGGGTGAGAATAGACCGTTAAACGACCGGAAAGAAAGTTATGTGAATTATTTTAATAAAATAGCTTAAAAATTATATTTGAAGTATATGAGGTGATTAAAAAATGCAAGTAATAGAATATGAAGATAAATATCTAGAAGATGTTAAAGACTTGTTAGTAGAACTTGAAGAATACATTGTGTCAATTGATAAAGATCATTTGGATCAAGTTCATCCTGAATATCGAGAGAAAATGGCAACTATAGATTTAGAAGAAGTTAGCCAAAACAATGGCAAATGTTATTTAGCGGTAGAAGATGGCAAAGCAATAGGCTTGATTATGGGCTGTATATTTCCTTATGATGAACATGATTACCTAGATTACAAATGCCCTAAAAGAGGAGAAATTACAGAATTAATAGTTACAAATAAAATTAGAAGTAAAGGCATAGGACAAGCACTAATAAATAAAATGGAAGAATACTTTAAATCCGTTGGTTGTGAATATGTTATAGTTGATGTATTCGCTTACAATGATATTGGTAAGAATTTTTATAATAAAGAAGATTATCATGAAAGAATGAAAACAATGATAAAGAAAATATAGTTTTTATGTAATATAAATGATTTGACTGATACTGCTAAATGAAGAAACTATGTCAAAAAATTCAGAAAAGTATTAGCAAATTAATCAATCTAGTATGGGAAATGATAAAAAAATAAGAAATAGAACAGTTAAAACTTAAAATCAAATGGTAGCAATTTATGAAAAAAATATATTAATTTCCTTTTGAATAAATTGATAAAGTATAGTGATACTTATGCATTTAGGATAATACACCGAACAAATATGAAAAATATATAATGTAAAGTTCATAAAAAATGGACTTTTTCAGTACCAATAATGTTATAATTATGTTGTGATAGGTATGAGTAAAATGTTTTATAAAAAGAAAAATTATGAAATTAGTCGTGCTGATATGGTTTCGTACATTATAATATTTATGTGTGCATTTAGTTTGTTTTTGGGATTTAGTTTGTTATTTAAAATAATGTGTATTATATTAGTATGTGTATTTGCATATCAAATTTATATAAAAAATAAAGATAACAATAAAGAATATCTAAGGGATGTAATCGTCTATAGTGAGAATGATTTGTATATTGTTTTACCGAATATTAAGAATATAATTTTGATAGAGGGTATTTCTTTAGTTGTTTTATATTTTTTGAATCTTGAGTTAATAGGCTGGTTTATAATTGGACTTTTAATACTGTTTTATGAAATAAATGAATATATTAAGAGAAAGAGTTTACTTGAATTTATAAGCAATGGAGATTTCTCTAAAATCAAGAATAATTCTAAATACTCAATATATAAAATAAATAGAGTTATTAAGCTTAATAATTGCTATAGAATTAATTATGGTAATTGTGAAAGAGAGTATTGTTTATCAGATGAATATTTAGAGTTAGCTAATATATTAAATGGAATGTCGTTAGGAGGAAATAATGAACAAGAAGAAAATACTAATAATTAGTCTTATTACTTTTATATTTATATTATTTATAGTACTTATAAATATATCAAATAAAATGAATGAAAATAAAATTAAGAGTACTATTACAATGAATAGTAAACTAACTGACGTGGTTTACGATGAAAATAAATTAAACATATATTTATTTTGGGGAAAAGGATGTCCTCATTGTGAAGAAGAGTGGAAGTTTTTAAATAGAATTGCGCCTAAATATTATGATAAGATTCATGTATACGGATTTGAGGTATGGAATAGTGAAGAAAATCAAAAAATAATGAATGAATTTAAAGATAAGTTAAATATTTCAAAGGATAGTGGAATACCTTTAACAATAATTGAGGATAAATATTATATTGGATATGATGAGAGTTATAATGATGAAATACTTAAGTTGATTAAGAATAATCATAAAAATAGCAAAGATATTTATTTAGATAAGAACCTTTAAAAGTTCTTTTTTATTTGATATAATTTACATATGGAAAAAGATATTATTAAAAAATTAAATGAGTATAAAAACACGTTAGAGGATATTGGGAGTAAACTTAACATATTCGAAAAAGAAAATAGACTTAGGGAGCTTGATGCCATAATAAATAGACCTGACTTTTGGACTAATGTTAAAAATACTAAAGATATATTAAATGAATATAAGTCACTTAGAAAAATTATCGATGAATATTCTAGTATTAAAGAAAATATTGATACTTTGATAGAAATGGCATCAATTGACATTGATTATGTTGATAGTGAGCTTGATAAACTTAATAGTGATATTGAGAATCTTAAAATATCAACTATATTAAATGGTGAGTTTGATTCCTCTAATTGCTATATGGAAATACACTCTGGCGCAGGTGGTACGGAAAGTAATGATTGGGCTAGCATGTTATATAGGATGTATATAAGATACTTTGAAAAGAATGGTTATACTTATGAAGAAATAAGTAGGCAAGATGGTGAAGAAGTTGGTATAAAAGGAGTGACTATACTTGTTAAAGGTTATTATCCTTTCGGTTACTTAAAGGGAGAAACTGGGGTACATCGTCTTGTTAGAATAAGTCCTTTTGATAGTAATTCTAGAAGACACACTTCATTTGCTAGCGTATTAGTAACGCCACAAATAAATAAAAATTTAGATGTAGAAATAAATGAAAGTGATTTAAGAATAGATGTATATAGATCTAGTGGTTGTGGTGGGCAAGGTGTTAATACAACAGACTCAGCTGTTAGAATAACTCATATACCTACTGGAATAGTAACATCGTGCCAATTAGAGCGAAGTCAAATTCAAAATAAGCAAAGAGCTATGGAAATGTTAAAAAATAAACTATATATATTAAAATTAAAAGAATTTAATGAAAAAATCAAGGATTTAAAAGGAAATGTAATGGATGTTAATTTTGGTAGTGCAATAAGAAGTTATGTAATGTGTCCATATACATTAGTTAAGGATACTAGAACTAATTATGAAACATCCAATATTAGCCAAGTGTTAGATGGTGATATAAAAGAATTTTTACTTGCGTATTTACGTCAATGTTAAATATTCTTTTTTATTTACACTTTTGTGAAATTAATTTTAAAACAATAGAAAAAATATCCTATATTTGTTATAATTGATAATGGAGAAGAATATTATGTGGTTATTTAGAAAAAGAAATAATGAGAAAATTCAAAGAAGGGTACTAAAAAAAGAGCAAGCTACTAGAAGTATACTTTTGGTAGTTGGTTGTTTTATTTCAGCACTATCGTTTAATTTATTTTTTGTACCTAATAATTTTATATCAGGCGGATTTGGTGGTATAGGTATTGTTCTTAACAAATTATGTGGTATTGATGTAAGTACCGTAATATTAATGGCTAATTTGATATGTATTACTGCCAGTTTCTTTACACTTGGATTTAAAGATTCTTTAATGAGTGCGGTTGGAGCACTTATATATACATTATTTTTATATGCTACTGAAGGGATTCCACATTTAATTAATTTCTCATTTGATAATATTTTATTGTATGTACTAGCTGCTGGTGTATGTGGAGGCTTTGGAGAAAGTTTAGTTTATAAAGCAGGGTTTAATACTGGCGGAAATAGTATACTTGCATTAATAATACAGAAATATAAGAAAATGCCTCTTGGTAAAATACTTAGATGTATTGCATTTATTATTATTGGAATAGGCGGTATAGTGTTTGGATATACATCTATCATGTATGGTATTATTATCTCATTTATTTCGACTTACATTGTTGATAAGGTGTTAATAGGAATAAGTGATTCTAAAATGTTTTATATTCAAACTTCTAAGGAAGAAGAGGTTGTTGCATTCATATTAGATATTATTGAAAGTGGTGTTACTGAATTATATAGTAAGGGAGCATATACAAATAAAAGACAAAAGGTTCTTATGTGTGTTGTTCCAACTGAAAAATATTCATTTTTAAAGAGTGCAATTAAAGAAATAGATGACACAGCATTTATTGTGGTAAGTGATTGCTATGAAGTGCTTGGTGGCACTAAAAAAGAAAAAATTGTTTTTTAAATAATCTATAGTATTTATAGGAGGAGTTATGCAATTAATAGAATTAAGAGATGTTAGTAAGAGATATCCTAATGGAGTAACTGCTTTATGTGATGTTAATTTGCAAATATCTAAGGGAGAATTTATATTTGTTATAGGGGCATCAGGAAGCGGGAAGTCAACATTAATTAAATTATTATATAGACAAGAAAAACCAACTAAAGGGGATGTATATGTTGGTGGAGTAAATGTTTCTAAACTTAAAAATAGAAAAGTATATAAAATTAGAAGAAAACTTGGTATTGTGTTTCAAGATTACAAGTTGTTACCTAAGAAAACAGTATATGAAAATGTAGCTTTTGCTCTTGAGATATATGGATATAAAGAATCTGACATAAGGAAAAGAGTTATTAAAGCTGTAGAACAGGTTGGACTAAAAGATAAATTAAGAAGTTTTCCTGATGAACTTTCTGGTGGTGAACAACAAAGGGTTTCAATTGCAAGAGCAATTGTCAATGAACCGAAAGTGCTCATTTGTGATGAACCAACTGGTAATTTGGATCCAGAAACTTCAATGGAGATTATGAAAGTAATAGATAGCATTAATAAAGACTTAGGAACTACTATTATAATGGCTACTCATGATAAAGATATAGTAAATAAAATGAAAAAAAGAGTAATAGTTGTAGAAAAAGGTTTAATAGCTAAAGATAGTGAGAAAGGAAAGTATAAGAGTGAAGGCATTTAGAATATTAGGTAAAAATATTGATGAGTCATTCAAGGGAGTTTTTCGTAACTTTTCTTTATCTATGGCTAGTATTGTATGTATAACAATTACTTTGGTATTAGTTGGATTTAGTATACTGCTTTCTTATAACGTTAATCATTTTACTAGTGCTATAGAAAGTGATATGACTATTGTTGTATTTATCGATAGAAAAGCTACTGATTTAGAATTATCTAAAGTAAGAACTGAACTAGATAAGCTTGATAATGTTAAAGAAATTAAATTTAATTCAAAAGAGTCAATAAGAAAAGATATGCAAGGGGAGTCAGAGGTTTTTAATAGTATAATGTCTGAATATACTAAAGAAACAAATCCATTGCAAGATACATACTTAGTAAAAGTTGATGATATTAATAAAATAGGTGATACTGCATCTGAAATTAAGAAGATAGAAAAAGTTGCACTTGTTAAATATGGAGAAGGTTCAGTTGAAGAGCTTGTTAAAATATTTGATATAGTAAAGAAAATATCTTATGGAGTAGTAATTGCCTTGGTTTTAGTAACAGCATTTTTAATCAGCAATACTATCAAAATAACTATTCAATCAAGAAGAAGAGAAATAGAAATAAGAAGACTTGTTGGTGCTAGTAATTCATTTATTAGACAACCATTCTTTTTCGAAGGTATTATTCTTGGTATATTGGGTTCTATTTTACCGATTATCGTTTGTTGTTATGGATATAAATATTTATATGATAAATTAGGTGGCCAATTGTTTACAGCAATTATTAAGCTTGCAACACCTGCAAGTATAGTATATAAAGTTATGGGTGTTATAATTGCGGTGGCAGTAGTAGTTGGAGCATTTGGTAGCTTTAGAGCTGTAAGGAAATATTTGAAAGTATGATGAAGAAAGTTAGTAGAATAATTCTTTGTGCTTTTTCATTCTTTATGCTTGTTAATAATGTTGCTGCAATATCTCTTAAAGATTATAGAATACAATACGAAAAAGATTTGGCTAAATATAACAATTCTAAAAATAAACAAGCTGAGGCTAAGTCAAAAATAAATAGTCTTCAAGGTGACATTGGAAATGTTGGTAATAACATAGCAAAATATCAAAAAGATATAGAGAACTCAAAAGCAAAGATTGAAGAATTAAATAAAGAAATAGAAGAAAAGAAAAAAGAAATAGATAATTTACTTTCTTTTATGCAGATTTCCGAAGGGGACAATGTATATTTAGAGTATATATTTGAAGCAACTTCATTTACAGATTTCATATATCGTTCAGCAATAGTTGAACAACTTACTAAGTATAATGATGAGCTTATTGATGATATGTATAAAAAGATAGAAGAGAATAAGCAACTTCAAAAAAAACTTGCTAAGCAAATAGAAGATTCTGAAAAAGAAATGGATAAGTTAAATAACTTGCTTAACAGTGCCAATGTTTCATTAAATCAATTGGTTGATGAGCATGTAGATATTGAAGAAGATATGGATGCAAGTAAAAAACAATATGAGTACTTTAAAAAGGAATTTAAAAATAATGGATGTAGTGAGGACACCGATATTAATGTTTGTTTGAAAGTACCTTCTTCAACCGGATTTATAAGGCCTCTTGTTAAAGCAACGGTTACTAGTGAATTTGGTATGAGATATCACCCAACTAGACATATTTGGACGCTTCATAGTGGGATAGATTTAGGCGTCCCTATTGGTACTAATGTATATCCAGCAGCTAATGGAGTTGTTACTAAAATTGCTAGAGTTAAAAATCCTAATATAGCAGGTTCGAGTTGCGGTGGAAATAAAATATATGTAAAACATTTAGTTAATGGTAAAGAATTCGTAACAGTCTATATGCATGTACATACAATTAAGGTTAATTTAGGGGACTATGTAACTGTTAATACAGTAATTGCAGGTAGTGGTGGTGGTGAGAGTTATGATTATTGTACTACTGGCCCTCATTTGCATTTCTCTATTATGAAGGAAAATAGTTACCTTCAACCAAGAAACTATGTTTCATTTCCTGCAAAGGGCAAAAGATTTACTTCTAGATATTAAGATATATTAATTTATATCTTTTTATTTGTGTTTTTTCTGTTTTTAAATTATAATTATGTTGGTGATTCGTATGTCTTTTACAAGTAAAATTAAAACAGAAATTAGTAATGATATATATAGTTTATCTGAAAATATGGCTGAATTATCCGGAATTCTAAATATTTCAGTTAAAATAGAAGATAATAAATTTGAAATATATACTGAAAATGCAAGTGTAGCTAAAAGAATATATAAACTATTAAAAGAAATATATCATGTTGATATTAAAATGGATACAGGAGAGGTTAATACACTTAGAGGCAATAAACTTATTGTATTAATAGTTGGAGATAAGGTGGATTTGATACTTAATGATCTGTGTATAATAAAAAATAATGAAAGAATTTATGTTCCTTCATTATATTTAGTGGATGACATTCGTGATAAGCAATCATATTTAAGAGGAGTCTTTTTAATGTGTGGTAGTATAAATGATCCTAAAACTAGTAGATATCATTGTGAGTTTGTAATATCTAATTATAATACTGCAGAGTATGTTAATAACTTGTTAAATGAAATGCATTTTAAGAGTAAATTAATAAAGCGTGATAAAAATTATATGGTATATATTAAAGAAGCTGAGAGAATAAGTGATTTTATTAAAATGCTTAATGCCACTAATGCTCTTTTCTACTTTGAAGATATAAGAATATACAGGGATCATAAAAATATGACTAATCGTTTAAATAATTGTGAGCAGGCAAATGTTGATAAGAGTATTCAAGCCAGTAATGAACAACTAAAATTAATAGCAAAACTTAAGGGTTTGATTGATATAGACCTTCTTGATGATAAAATTAAAGAAATTTGTTTTTATAAAGAAAAGTATCCTGAAAGTTCAATGGCTGAGCTAGCAGAAATAATAAGTAGTGAAACTGAAAAACCTATTAGTAAAAGTTGTATTAATCATAGATTTAGAAAAATAAAAGAAATAATAGAGAATATCGGTGGTTAGATAATATTATCTATGATTCCATAGTTTAATGCTTCTTCTGAGTTTAAAAAGTGATCTCTTTCTGTGTCTTTTTTGACTTTTGAGAGAGGTTTTTTTGTATTTTTTGAAAGAATTTTATTTATTCTATCTTTTAATTTTAATATTCTTTCTGCGGCGATTTGGATTTCTGTTGCTTGTCCATTAATGCCACCTAGTGGTTGATGTATCATTACTTCTGTATTTTTAAGAGCAGATCTTTTACCTTTTGTACCACTTGATAGTAAAAAAGCTGCCATTGAAGCGCACATTCCGATACCTATTGTAACTATATCACTTTTTACGTAGTTCATAGTATCATATATAGCAAATCCTGCTGTTATGCTTCCCCCTGGTGAATTTATATAAATATAAATATCATCACTATTTAAAGAATCTAAATATAAAAGTTCCGCTGTTATAATGTTTGCTGTTTTATCGTTTATTTCCCCTTCTATGAATATAATTCTTTCTAATAATAATTTTGAATATAAATCGAATACTTTTTCACTTCCATCATACTTTTCTACAATATATGGTATATGCATTATATTCCTCCTAGTTATATTTTAATAAAATAATGAATAAATATTCACAAAATAATGAATTTTTGATATGATATTAGTATCATAATAATAAGAGGTTGATAGTTGTGAATAATAAAGTTAAGTTAACATTTGAGGATGGTAGTGTTTTAGAGGTTGATAAAGGTACAGAAGTAAAGGACGTACTTAAATTAATTAATCAAAATGATCAAGTTATAGCACTTAGAATTAATGGAGTTTGCGTTGCGACTGATTTTGAGTTGATTGAAGACTCTAATGTAAAGTATATAAGAATTAGTGATAGAATTGGAAGACAAATATACATAAAAGGTTTAAAATATGTGTATATTTTGGCGGTTAAAGAATTATATGGTGATAATGCGATTGTAAATATTAAACATTCAATTGATAAGTCTATATATAGTGAAATTAAGATTAATAAAAAAGTTGATGCGTTTACAGTCAAAGCAATAAAGAAAAAAATGAAAGAAATTATTGCTAGTGACATGGAAATAAAACACATTAGTGTTTCTAGAAGTGATGCGATAGATTATGTTAATAGTTTTAAAGAAACAGAAAAATCATTAAATTATAAATATATGACTAATGACTCTGTAACTATGTATGAATTAGGGGATACATATAACTATTTCTATTTTCTTATGCCAGCTAGTACAAAAATACTTAGTAGATTTGATTTAACTTATATATCACCAAATGGAATAGCAATAAGTTATCCAATTGAAAATAGTTTGCCTTCTTATACTCCTTCTCCTCTTGTTATGAATGCATTTACAACTTATGAAAAGAAGCTGTTATCTATGGGAGTTAGATATGCAGGAGATATTAATAAAATTATTACTGATGGTAAAATAGCTGACTTCATTCAAACAAATGAAATATTGTATGATCAAAATATGGAAACTCTTGCTACTAAAATAGTGAACAACAAACATATTAAGGTAGTCTTTATATCAGGCCCTTCTTCAAGCGGGAAAACAACTACATCTAAAAAGCTTGCTTTATATTTAAAATCTAAAGGAAAAGATACTTTTGTAATATCAACTGATGATTATTTTGTCGAGAGAAAAGACACTCCAAGAAAAGAAGATGGTAGTTATGAGTATGAAATAATTGATGCAATTGATATGAAATTATTTAATTTACAACTTAAGAGTTTATTAAATGGTAAAGAAGTAGTTATGCCTAAGTATAATTTTATTACAGGTGAGAAAGAATATAAAAGTAAACCTGTAAGTTTGAAAGAAAATCAAATTATTATAGTTGAAGGGCTTCATGCAATAAATGAAAAATTAAATTCATCTATTGATAAGAAAAATAAATTAAAAGTATACATTAGTCCATTTACTCCAATTGGGCTTGATAGGCATAATCACATATCAACAATTGATATAAGATTTATAAGAAGAATGGTTAGAGATTATCAACATAGAGGTTATTCAGCTGAGGATACATTAAATGCTTGGATGGGTATGAGAAAGAGTGAAGAAAAGTATGTTTACCCATATCAAAGAACTGCTGATATTATAATTAATACTTCACTTGCATATGAGGTTGGCGTATTAAGAACATATGCAGAACCACTATTATATTCAATTAACCCGGATTCAGTATATTATGAAGAGGCAATAAGAGTATTAAACTTCTTAAAATGTTTCTTGAATATACCTAGTGAATATGTACCTCAAACAAGCGTATTAAGAGAATTTATAGGAAATGGATATTTTGAATAGGAGATGAAATTATGTTAAGAGTAGCAATTAATGGTTTTGGTAGAATAGGAAGAACAGCACTTAGATTATTAGAAAATGATAAGGATATAGAAGTAGTAGCAATTAATGATTTAACTGATCCAGTACAACTTGCATATCTTTATAAATATGATTCAGTTCATAGAACAAATAAAAGTAAAATATCATTTGATTCTGATGAATTAATAGTTAAAAATAAGAAAATCAAAGTATTTGCTGAGATGGATCCTTCTAAACTTCCATGGAAAGCATTAGGTGTTGATATAGTTCTTGAATGTACAGGTGTGTTTACATCAAAAGAAAAATGCAAAGCTCATTTAGATGCTGGGGCTAAGCATGTTATTATAAGTGCTCCTGCTAAGGATGAAGTTAAAACTATAGTATATGGTGTTAATCACAACATTTTAAATAAATCTGATGAAGTTATAAGCGCGGCTAGTTGTACGACTAATTGTCTTGCACCAGTACTTAAATTAATAAATGATAAATTTATAATCAAAGAAGGATTTATGACAACTGTACATGCTATTACAAATGATCAAGAAACATTAGATATTCCTCATAAAAAAGGTATTATGGCAAGACGTGGTAGAGCAGCATCTTTAAATATTATACCTACATCAACAGGAGCAGCATCTCAAATTGGTAAAGTGATTCCAAGTTTAAAAGGAAAGATGGATGGTCTTGCGTTTAGAGTTCCTGTAGGAGACGGTAGTGTTATAGATGTTACTTTAGAACTTGAAAAGTCTGTTACTAAAGAATCTGTTAATAATATGTTTAAATCTAATCAAAGCAAGTGCTTAAAATATACTGAAGATCCCATTGTTAGTTGTGATATTATTGGTGAAGAGGTTGGTGCGACTGTTGATGGGTTGTTAACTAACATAGTTGAAAGTGATGGAAAACAATTATTAAAAGTCGTTGCGTGGTATGATAATGAAGTAGGATACACCGCTCAAATGATAAGAACAATGAAGTTATTTATGTAAGAACAATATTGTTCTTTTATTTTGCTATGTAAAATTATGTCCAATTTGCTGAAATAATTATTTTAATGTTTTATAATTTATATAAGGAGAATTATATGTGTGGAATAATAGGTTATGTTGGAAAGAAGAATATAGGTAGTGTAATAATACATGGACTTGAGTGTGTAGAATACCGTGGATATGATTCTGCAGGTATTAGTGTACTTGATAATAATAAGATAAGAACAGTTAAATCTGTTGGTAAAATTGAGAATTTAAAAAAGAAATTAAAAAAGATTGATTTAAATAACTCTACGTGTGGTATAGGCCATACAAGATGGGCAACTCATGGTGAAGTTAGTGAATTAAATGCACATCCACAAGTTGTTAACAAAGTAAGTGTTGTACACAACGGAATAATTGAAAATTATAAAGAAATAGAAAGAGAACTAAAGAGCAAGTATTCTTTTAAATCAGATACTGATAGTGAAAGGATTGCTGCATTAATAGATTCATTTTATGATGGAACTAACCCAGTTGAAGCAATTGATAAAGCAATTCATAAATTAAAAGGAAGTTATG
This sequence comes from Clostridium sp. CAG:1000, assembly GCA_000436975.1. Taxonomy (GTDB): domain Bacteria; phylum Bacillota_I; class Bacilli_A; order RF39; family UBA660; genus CAG-1000. The sequence goes on along the minus strand of HG000339.1, from coordinate 30,746 downwards.
CGATTGGTGTTATTTTTGAGGGTGTATCTAAAATATATGGCGTTAGAAAAGATGCCCCTTTAGTATTAGGCATAGGTTCTAAAGAACATTTTATTGCTAGCGATATAAGTGCAATAATAGATTATACAAATAAATATATATATTTAGATGATAACGAAATAGTTGAAGCTGATAAAGACTTTAATATTTATTATGATGGTGTAATAATAAAGAAGAAAATAGAAACAGCTAGTTGGGATAGGGAAACTGCTAATAAAAATGGTTATGACCACTATATGCTTAAAGAAATTAATGAGCAAGAAGAACTTGCTAAAAAATTATATTCTAAGTATATTCCTAATGATAAATTTTCTGATTTAGTTATTGATTTAACTAAATACAAAAGAATAGATTTCGTAGCATGTGGTAGTGCTTATAATGCATCATTAGTTGCTAAATATTTTGCTGATAAATATTGTTCATCAAAAGATTTTTATGTTAATTGTTATGTAGCTAGTGAATATAGATATACTAATCATTATTTTGATAAAGATGTTTTAGTTGTATTAATATCACAGAGTGGTGAGACTGCTGATACTCTTGCTGTTCTTAGAATGTGTAATAGTAAATGTATAGATACATTAGCAATAGTAAATGTGGTGTCTTCTACAATAGCAAGAGAAGCTAAATATGTAATGCCTATGCTCGCTGGTCCTGAGATATGTGTTGCGACTACTAAAGGATATTTTGCTCAAAGTTATTTATGTAGTTTGCTTATGTTAAAATATATGTACTCTAAAAGAATTATTAAAAAAGATGAGGTTCTTAGAATATTTGAAGAGTTTAAGAAATTACCTCAATTAATAAAAAAAGTTATAGAAAATCCTAATTACAAAATTATAGCTAAAGCAATATATAAATCTGATGATATATATTACATTGGTCGTGGTATAGATATATATAGTTGTTATGAAGCAAGTTTAAAATTAAAAGAAATATCATATATACACAGCGAGTGCTTTGCTGCTGGTGAGCTTAAACATGGTCCCATAGCTTTATTATCAAAGAATACTCCAGTAATAGCACTTATGACAGAATTTTCAGTATATGAAAAGACTTTGAGCAATGTTCTTGAAGCAAAAAGTCGTAAGGCAAAAATTATCATAATAAGAAAAGAATCCATAAATATTGAAAAAAATGTTGCTGATTACGAAATAGTTATTCCATTAACTAGTGAATATGTTCAAAATTTACTTCTTATGGTTTCATGTCAATTACTTTCGTATGAAGTTGCTAAGCTAAGAAAATGTGATATTGATAAACCGAGAAATCTTGCTAAATCTGTAACTGTTGAATAGAGTGTAAAGTTTTAAAATATATACAAAATTTTATAGAAAAGAAACTCTTATTATTATATAATTATAATAGGAGTTTTATTATGAAATTTAATGTTAAGAAATTTAAAAATAACATATCATTTTTTGTAATTAGTGGGCTTTTATTAGTCATTTTTATATTACTTGGTATATTTAAAGATAAAAATAGTAATTCTCTTGAAAAGAAAGAACTAGATAATAAAGAGACATCGGTTAAGTCTCTCGTTATTAATGAGATAATGACTGGGAACAATGGAACAATAGCATCTTTTGATGGCGGCATATATGACTATTTAGAATTATATAATGGTAGTGATAAAGATATTGAACTTAAGGATTATGGTCTTGGGGATGAAAATAATAAAGTTAAATGGATATTTCCTAAAACAACTATTAAGGCAAAATCATATATTGTTGTATTTTTAAGTGGTAAGAAATTAGATGGATTAAACGCATCATTTAAACTTAAATCTAGCGGCGGAGAAGTTGTTTCATTATTTAGACCAAATGGTAAAGTAATAGATGCTGTTAAAACTGTTTCTCTTGATTCCGGAAGTGTAATGGCAAGAGATGAAAATGGGCTATGGGTAATAGAAAATCCAACACCTGGTTTTACTAATAACTTAAAGGGACATAAAGAATTTCTTAAATCATTAATGGCAGAGGGGGACTCTGATTTAAAAATAAATGAGATACTTGCTAATAATAAAGGAAATTTTAAAAATAAAAATGGTGAATACAGTGGTTATATTGAAATAATAAACGTATCAAATAAAAGTATTAATTTGGAAAATTATAGTTTATCAAATGATGTTGATTGTAGCTTTAAATGGCAATTTCCAAATAGAGTAATAACTTCTGGTGAAACATTAGTTATTTATACTAGTGGTACTAGTAGCAAAAAAGGTGAACTAAGTACAGGATTTAAACTAAAGAGTAAAAATGGTTATGCAGTACTCTCAAATAATAAAGGTAAAGTAATTGATAGAGTAGAATACAATAATTTAGGAAATGGTATGGCGTATGTTAGAACAGAAAATGGTTTTGCACAAAGTTCTAGCATTACACCGGGATATCCTAATACAGTAGATGGACAAATGAAATTTCAAAGTGAATATATTAAAGCGCCAAAAGATTTAATTATAAACGAAGCAATGAATTCTAATTATGAATATTTACCTCAAAATGGTGGAAATTATTATGATTGGATTGAGTTATATAATAATAGCAATAAAACTATTAAATTAAGTGATTATTGTTTAACTACAAGTATTAATTCAATTTGTGAATTTAAATTACCTAAAATTGAACTAAAAAAAGGTGAGTACTATATAGTAATGGCATCTGGCGAAACAAATCTTAGTAATGATTCTTATGTACACGCTCCGTTTAAATTATCAAGTGTAGAAAGTTTATATCTAACAAAAGACAGAAAAATAATTGATACTTTATTCATATCAGAAGTGCCTTCAGGATATTCAATTGGTAAAAGTGATGATGGTATATATTATTTTAGTAAGCCAACACCAAAAGCAAAAAATTCAAATGGTACGATGAGCATATCTTATTTACCAACCGCTAATAAGAAAAGTGGTGTATATAATAAAACAGATTCTATTGAGGTTGCATTAACTGGTGGAGATAAAATTTATTACACATTAGATGGTTCAGTTCCAACAACTTCTTCAAAAGTATACAGTAGTCCTCTAACTATAAAGAAGACTACTGTTTTAAGAACTATGAGTAAAGATAATGGAAAACTTCAAAGTAAGACTAATACATATTCTTATATATTGAATGAGAATCATAAAATAAATGTAATGTCTATTTCTATTGATAAAAAAGCACTCTCAAATGTCAATACTCATACAGCCTTAAATAGTAGTGTAATCGAGCCTTGCTTTGTTGAGTACTTTGATTCTGAGGGTACTGGATTTTCTATTGGTGCTGGGTTAAAACTTTTTGGTGGGTCTACTAGAAGTTATAAGAAGAAAAGTTATGAAATAAAATTTAAGAAAAAATATGGAGAAGGAAGTTTAAAATATAAGGTATTTGATACTGTAGACAGTTCTGTATTTGATTCATTGGTATTAAGAACCGGCAGTCAAGATGAATTTGAATGGTCAAAAAAAACATTGATTAGAGATATAGTTGCGACATCTTTAGTTGGTGAATATACTGATGTTGATGTTCAAGCATATAAACCAGTTGCTTTATATCTGAATGGTGAATATTGGGGATTATATTTTATAAGAGAAAAGGTAGATGAATCTTTTATATCAAATCATTATAATGTTAAAGCAACAAAAGAAAACACTGATTTATTAAGAATAGATGGAGAGGTTAAAATAGGTACAAATACTAAATATAATAAAATGGTCAGTTTCACTAATAGCAACACTCTTAGTGATGTGAAAAATTATAATAAAATCAAAGAGCAAATAGATATAGTGGGTTATTGTGATTTCTGGATTTCTGAAATATGGCCATCTAACTATGATATAGTAAATATGAGATATTTTTCTAATCCGTTAGTTGATTCTGGAAAATGGAAATTTATATATTATGATTTAGACTCTGCATTTTATAATGTGGATGTTAATTATTATAAATATTATACTACACCTTCAGGTATTGGATATGGAAATTTTCCGACAACTCTTCTTAGAAATTTATTAAAAAGTAGTGAGTTTAAGAAGACATTTGTTGAAAGACTTTCATATAATCTTAAAAACACATGGAATAGTGATAACGTTATAAAGAAAATAGATTCAGTAATTAATGAGATTAGTGAGGATGAAATTAAGAGAAACTTGAGTAGATGGAATGTTGCTTCTTATGACGAGTGGAAAAGTAATGTTAGTTCAATGAAAAATTTTGCTCGTAAGAGAAATAAATATATGGTAAGTCAAGCCAAATCATTTTTTGGCCTTTCTAATAGTGATATGAATAAGTATTTTGGTGATGTTAAGTGAAAAAATATAAATATAGGCATGAGTTAAAATTTAAAATATCTAATGGGTGTGCTGAGGTTTTAAAAAGTCAGTTATCATTAATATTAGATAAGGATAAAAATGCTTTATCTGATGGATCATATGTTATTAAAAGCTTATATTTTGATGACATAAATTCTAACTCTTATTACGAAAAACTTGATGGTGTTTTGTATAGGAAGAAGTTCAGAATTAGAACATATAATGATGATGATAATTTTATAAGACTTGAGAAAAAAATGAAGCATAATAATTTAACTTCTAAGGAACAGATGTTGATTTCAAAAGGCATATATAGTAAAATATTAAATGGTAAAATAAATGAGATTAAAAATCCTGAAGGATTACTTGAAGAATTTCTAAATGATATTAAACTAAAGGGATTACTTCCATCTATTATAGTTGAATATAATAGAGTAGCATTTATTTATCCGGTAAGTGATGTTAGAATTACATTTGATTCTAACATTAAAAGCGGACTTTATAATTATGATTTGTTTGATGATAAAAGTCCAACATATAGGGTTATTGAAAATGATAAACAAGTATTGGAAGTTAAATATAATGAGGTATTACCTTCTCATATAGCAAATATATTAAGTACAGTTCCGTCGGTTCGAGAGGCTGTGAGTAAGTTTGCTATATGTAGAAGTATTAAGTGAGGAGTGAATTAAATGAGTGTAGTTGATACTATTAAAAAATCTGTTTTGGAAAATTTTACAGGAACTATATCTGTGGGAAGTATACTTTTATCTCTACTGGTGGCATTTGTAATTGGGTTATTTATAATCTATGTTTATAAGAAGACTTATACAGGGGTTGTTTATTCAAAAGCATTTTCATTATGTATATTGATGCTTTGTATGGTAACTTCAATTATCATAAGAACAATTAGTTCTAACATCTCTTTATCTTTAGGTATGGTAGGTGCTTTATCTATTGTAAGATTTAGAACTGCTGTTAAAGAGCCTGTTGATACTGGATTTATGTTCTGGGGAATAGCTGCCGGAATAATGGCTGGTGCTGGTTTATATATTCCTGCTTTGGCAGCTTCATTAGGAATAGGTATTTTATATTTTGCTAGTTATTTAATGGGTTTCAAAACTGCTAGTAGATATTTATTGGTTCTTAAATATGAGGCAAGTGCTCATAATGATGTTATGCGAAAATTAAAAAATATCAAGAAGTTTAAAGTTAGAAGTAAATCTATATTCGGTGGTAAAGTTGAATTATCATTAGAAGTTGATGTTAAAGATAAAAATGGTGATATTGAAACAAAAATGGTTGATCAATTTAGTAATGTTGATGGGCTTATTAATGCTAGTTTAATAGCATATCAAAATGATTTTGGAGATTAGGAAGTATTATAATGGCTAAGACTAGAAAGAGACTTAAAATTACACCCGTATTAGTAGCACTAAATATATTAGTGTTATTTATTATTGTTATATTTTATGTTACCAGACTAATTATTTATTATAATAAAGAACATAATACGGTTGATGAATCTAATTTGATTGTAGATAGCATTATTAAAAAAAGAAGTTATGTTGATATAAATAATGGTCTTGTTTATGATGATGATACTAAGACATATACGTTCAAGGGAAATACTAACGATAACTATTTAGAATATTCTGGTATATTATTTAGAATTCTATCTGTTGATAAAGATAATAAAATTAAGGCTGTATCAGATAGTAGTTTAACGATTATGTATGGAAATTTGAAAAATGGTTTTTCTCTTTCTAATATTAATACGTGGTTAAATAAATCAGCTATTAAAAATAGTGGTATATTTGAGAATAATTTATTTAACAGTGATAGTTTGTTAATAAATACATCTATGTGTGATGACAAAATAGATGATTTAACTAAAATAACTTGTGATAAAGCGAATGAAAAACATAAGATTGGTATTTTATCATTATATGATTATTATGTTTCTGGTGGTAAAGAAAGTTTCTTAAATATTAAAGACTCTTATTTCTTAAGTACCGTTGATAATAATAATTCTAACTATTATGTTACCAGCAGTGGGGAGATTGCACTTGATAATACTAATAGAAAAGCATTAGGAGTAAGAGCAGTTATAACATTTTCTGGTAGTAGTGAGATAATAAGTGGTAATGGTACTAAAGAAAATCCATATAAAATAGAAAGCCATGACATTAAAAAATTATCGGATGTCTATGTGGGATCATTTGTTAAATATTCCAATACTAGCTTTAAAGTTATTGGAATAGAAAATGGTAAAATTAAAATAGCTCAAAGCGAAGCTATAAAAGAAAATGGAAAGATTGTGGCTAAGAAGTTTGGTTCTAATAACACTTATTCTTTAAATAAAGATAATGTAGGATATTATTTAAATAATAATTATTATAAGACTCTTAAAAATAATAAGTATATCGTTAAGAGTTCATGGCCTGTAGGGGAGTTAAACACAGAAACACTAAGTTTTCTTGATGCTTATAAAACTGTATTAAATGCTAACGTGGGCATGCTTTCCCTAGGAGATATGTATATAAATGATGTTAAAAATGTTTTCCTATTAAGTAAAGGTATCGGCGATAATAAATCAATAGATGTAATTAGCGCAGAGGGAAACTTTTATGGAGACTTAGTAACATCAACGTATAATTTAAGGCCTTGTTTATATTTAAAAAGTAGTCTTGATATATTATCTGGAGATGGAAGTGAAAAGAGTCCATTTGTATTAGGAGAGAATAATGGCTAAAAAAAGTAAGAGTAGTAAAAATAGTAAATTTAGTATTGCTTTAATAATAGTAGATGTTATAGTTCTTATCTGCTTCTTTTTGGCATATGGTCCGTTTTCATTCTTTAGAGACTATTTAGTTACTACCGCGATGACAACTATGAATCATAAATATTTTGCCTATGTTTTATATAGTGAGGAAATGGTAGAAAAGATACTTGCTAACAACAAGATAATTGAATCTGACAGCCCTACTGACATTAGTAAAATTAATACTAAACCTGTTTTGGATACTGGTACTTATGAAAGTATTTATGAAGAGCAAGTACTAAAAAGAGATAAAAATAATGATATATATAAACTTGTAAATATAAGTGGAAGCAAATGGAAGGGCTATATGGTTGTTGTATATAAACCTTCCAAATTAAGACTTGTATTTTCTAAAGGTTTTGGTGCTGGTGGAGAGTATTTGTCAACAATGGCAAAGAACAATAACGCACTAGTGGCGATGAATGCATCGGGTGTATTTACAAAATATGGTAATAGAAATACCGGTACTACAATTTTAGATGGCAAAGTTAAATATGTAGGTAAAAAAATAAATAAAGGTGGAGGTCTTATAGGATTTACAAAAGATAATGTATTGATGCTTACCAAAAAATCAGCCGCAGAAGCTATAAAAGATGGAATGGACAGAGCTGTTGAATTTGGACCTTTCTTAATAGTTAACGGAAAAGAAAGCGAATTTAAAGGAAATGGTGGCTGGGGAATTGCTAACAGAAGCGCAATAGGTCAAAGACAAGATGGAATTGTTCTACTACTATGTATTGATGGCCGAAGTAAAGATTCGTTTGGTATATCTATGACTGAACTCAAAGATATATTCGTTAGATATAAGGCTTATAATGCTGCTAATCTTGATGGTGGTGGTAGTAGTGCAATGTATGCTAATGGTAAACTTATCAATACACCTGTGGGATATGGATATTCTGGTGAAAGATATTTACCTAATGCGTGGATGATATTGCCAGAAAATACTAAGGAGGTTAAAGATGGAAATAAGAAACAAGAATCCTAGAATATTTATTGTAGGTGGTAAAGCAAAGCATGGGAAAGATACATTTTCTGCTTATTTAAAAGAGGCATATGAAAGCCATGGTAAGAAAGTTATAGTAACTCAGCTCGCAAAGTATATTAAATATTATGCTCGTGAAATGACAGGATGGGATTTAAGTGAAGAAACTAAGCCTAGAGAATTTTTACAACAACTTGGAACTAATGTAATAAGACAAAAATTAAAAAAAGACGATTTGTTTATTAATAGGATGATAGATGACATAGAAATATTTTCATATTTCTATGATGCGATTATAATTAGTGATGTTAGACTTAAAAAAGAAATTAATGATCTTAAAAAAGCTTATCCACAGTTAATAACAATTCATATAAATAGGCCTGATTTTGATAATGGTCTTACTGAAGAACAAAAGAATCATCCGACAGAGATTGATTTAGATGATTTTAATGATTTTGATATTGAAATTTGTAATACTACTTTAGAGAAACTTAAAGATAACGCTTTAAATATATATAATAAATATGAAAGTGGGGAAAAATAATGGAGAGTATTAAAAAAGCTAATGTTAATGGAAAAAAAGTTATAGTAAGAGTGGATTTTAATGTTCCAATAGAGAATGGTAAGATAGTCGATGATACAAGAATTGTGTCAAGCTTGAAAACAATAAAATATCTTTTGGATCATAATGCCAAAGTAATATTATTATCTCATTTAGGAAGAATTAAAACTAAAGAGGATAAAGAAAAATATTCTCTTGAAATAGTTGCAAAACATTTATCTACTTTAGTAAATGCTCCGGTTTATTTTGTACCTGTAACAAGAGGAGATATTCTTGAAAAAACAATAGAAAATTTAGAGCCTAGTGAAATAGTGCTTGTTGAAAATACTAGATTTGAAGATTATCCCAAATCACTTGAAAGTTCTTGTGATGAAGCATTATCTAAATATTGGGCTAGTTTAGGAGATATATTTGTTTTTGATGCTTTTGGTTCTTCTCACAGATGTCATGCTTCAACATATGGTATCAGTAAGTATTTAAAATCTTATGCCGGATTTTTAGTTGAAGAAGAAGTTACTATGCTTAATAAAGCAATTCATCAAAGGAAAACAATGATACTTGGTGGAGGCAAAGTTGATGATAAAATAGATGTAATAAATAATTTAATAAATACATGTGACAAATTATTACTTGGTGGTGCTATGTGCTTTACATTCCTAAAAGCGAAAGGATATAATGTAGGTAAAAATGAAGTGGTAGAAGATAAACTTGAGTATGCTAAAAATCTATTAGAAACAAATGGTAAAAAAATAATACTTCCTGTCGACTTTGTTTCTGAACATGGTGTGGTAGAAGTTGAAAACATCAGCGATGATGACATTTTATACGATATAGGTCCCAAAACTATTTCTAAATATAAAGAAGCAATATTTGATAGTAATTTAGTATTATGGAATGGACCTTTGGGAAAATATGAAGATGAAAGATTTGCTGAGGGCACTAAATCTTTAATGACATATTTAAATAAGCAATCAATTGTTACAATTTTAGCCGGTGGTGATATTGTAGCTTGTGCAAAGAAACTTGGGGCTAAATTTACATTTGTATCTACAGGTGGTGGAGCAACATTAGAATATTTAGAGGGAAAAAGATTTAAAACACTTGAAAGATTACAAGGTTAGGAGGTTTTTATGAAGAAGATTATACTTAACCAAAAAAGTTATATGCTTTATGATGATATGGTTAAATTTAAGACTTCGTTTGATAAAATTAATAGTAAAGATTATGAATTTGTTCTTTTTCCACCAATTCTTTACTTATCAATGTTTAAGGATTCAAAATATAAGGTAGGTGCGCAAAATTTTTATAGTTATAAAATGGGTTCATTTACTGGAGAATTAAATCTTGAATCTTTAAAAAATATTGGAATTAACTATACACTAGTTGGACATTATGAGAGAAGAAAAATAATGTATGAAGAGTATGAAATGGCAAAAGAAAAATTATTTAAGTCTCTTAGCAGTAAGTGTCAAACAATATTATGTGTTGGTGAAGAGAAAAGAATGAGAAAGCCATTTAGTTATGTTAAAAAAGAATTAAATTTTTATTTAAGATCAATAGAGTCATCTAGTATTAAATATTTAAGTATTGCCTATGAACCCAATTGGGCAATAGGAACGGGCGATGTTCAAGATATTTCTAAAATTGAGCAAACTGTTAATTTGATAAAGGATTATGTTCATAAAAAATATAATTTTGAGGTTGAAGTATACTATGGTGGTTCAATCAATGGTGAAAACATTAAAGCAATATATGATGTTTGCGATGGGGTCGTGCTTGGAAAAATAAGTACTGACTATAAATCACTCAATAATTTATTATCTAATATTAAATAACACACGTAATACGAACAGCGTGTGCTATTTTTTTGTTTTTAATTTATTATGTTTACAAATTAAATGTAAAGTAATTTTCTTTTTGCCTTTTAACGACAAAAAAATATTCTGTATGACAAAATAATCTGACATTAATGTAATAAAATGTATAATAAATATACTAAACAAAATAAAGGAGAAAAGAATGAAGATTAAAATCTTAGTAGTGGATGATAATGAAAGCATTATAAACATGGTTGGTTCATATTTTAAAAATAATACTAAGGCCGAAGTTGTTAAAAGCGTTAGAAACGGAGAAGAGGCAATAGAAGCATTAGAAAGCGATTTGGAGTACGACATAGTACTTTTGGATTTAGTTATGCCTATTAAGGATGGGTTTGGTGTACTTAAATATATGAAAGATAACAAAATTACTAAGAAAGTTATAGTTATGACATCATTTAATCAAGAAGACGTTATAAGAGACGTAAGTGAGTATAATGTAAGATATTATGCATTAAAGCCATTTAATTTAGAGGATTTAGAAGCAAAAATAACAAATGCAGTAAATTCTCAAATAAATAATGATAAAATAATAGAACTTGGTAACAAGGACATACAAATTAAAATAACCGAAATTTTGCATGCACTTGGTATACCGTCTCATATTAAAGGTTATCAGTTTATTAGGACTGCGATAATGATGGTTTATGAAAATCCTGGATACATTGGGGGAATCACAAAAGATTTATATCCAGGATTATCAATGAAATTTAATACATCTATTCAAAGGGTTGAAAGAGCAATTAGACATGCTATAGAGGTATCATGGTTAAGAGGAGATATTGAATTAATGGAAGAAATTTTTGGACATAGTGTTGATATTGATAGGGCAAAACCTACTAATTCTGAGTTTATAGTTACTATTGCTGATAAACTAAGACTCGAAATGATTAATGTACGTTAATCATTTTTCTTTTACAACCTTTTTAATATATGATAAAATTAAGTAGGTGAAAAACTATGAAAAAAATAATATTATTAATATTAGATGGTTTTGGTATAAATAAAAGTGATACAGGTAATACTATTAAAATGGCTAATTTGCCAAATCTAACTAAAATAATGACAAATTATTCAGTTAGTGAGCTGTCTGCATCCGGTAGTGATGTTGGTTTACCTAAAAACTTAGCTGGTAATTCTGAAACGGGTCATATGACCATTGGATGTGGAAGAGTTATAACACAACCCATTACACTTATTGATAGTAAAATAAAAGATAAAAGTTTTTTTGAAAACGATTGCTTATTAGATTTAATGGATTATGTAAATGATAACAAATCAACGCTTCATATTATCGGTTTAATTAGCGATAATAGAGTATATGCCAGTATGGATCATTTGTACGCCTGTCTTGCTCTTGCTAAAATAAAAAAAGTGTCTTCTGTCATTTTTCACTTTATAACTGATAGTAGTGATAGGATTAATGATAATTCATTAACAAGCATTAATAAATTTATGCAAAAAGTAAGCAAACTAGGACTAGGCACAGTTGGAACTATTTGTGGAAAGTATTATGCTATGGATAAGGATGGAAATTACGATAGAGTAAAAAAGGCTTATAATGTAATGGTACATAATATAGGTAATACTTTTTCAGACTATGAAAGATGTTTAGAACTTCACTATAAGAATAACATTGACGATGATTATATAAATCCTAGTGTTATAACTAAGAATTCTATGATTAAAGACGGAGATGGCGTATTATTTACCAATTATAGATCTGAAACTTTAAAAGAATTAATTAGTGCATTTGCAGATAAAGCATTTAATATGTTTCCTACTAAAAAGTTTAAAGATATTAGAGTTGTATCATTATATGATTTAAATGGCAAAGTAGATTGTGCATATGCCAATGAACCTATTACAAATACATTTGGGTCTTATTTAGCCGGACTTGATTTTAAACAGGCTAGAATAGCCGAGTCTGAAAAGTATCCTCACGTTACATATTATTTTGATGGTTGCGAGGATTTTAATGATAAAAATTTATATAAGATATTAGTGCCATCTCAAAACGTTGCCAAGTATGACGCTAGACCAGAAATGAGTGTTGGTGAAATAACGCAAGCTGTTTTAGATGCAATAGATAAGGATTTTGATTTTATTTTAGTTAATTTTGCAAACCCCGATATGGTTGGGCACACTGGCAATATCCCTGCATGTATAAGAGCTCTTGAGGCATGTGACTTCTGTGTTGGTAAAATACTTGAAAAAGCAGAAGATAATTTTTATGATTTAGTAATTACATCTGATCATGGTAATTGTGAGTATATGAAAGATGAAGATGGTAATGTGATGACAGGTCACACTTGCGACAAGGTACCATTTGTTATTTGTAATGATAAATACAAACTTAAAAAAGAGGGCTCTTTGTGTGATGTTGTTCCGACAATAACAGATGTTTATGAAATAAGCAGACCAAATGAAATGACTGGGGAAAGTTTGATTATTAAAAATGAGTAGATTAGATATAGAACTAGTTGATAGAGGCCTTTTTGCAAGCCGAAATAAGGCTCAAATGGAAATTAAAAACGGAAACATTAAATGTGATGACGAAGTGATTACCAAAAGTTCATTTTTGGTAAATGGTAACACTAAAATTGAAGTTTCAACATCGATATTAAAATATGTTTCTAGGGGTGGGCTGAAATTAGAAAAGGCACTTAGTGAATTTAATATAAATTTAAGTAATAAGATAATGGTAGATATTGGTTCTTCCACTGGCGGTTTTAGTGATTGCGCTCTTAAAAATGGTGTTTCTAAAATATATGCTATAGATGTTGGAAGTAATCAACTTGTCTCTGAAATTAGAAACAACCCTAAGGTTAACGTATATGAAAATACTGATTTTAGAACTATTGATGATGAAATACTTAATGATGCGAATCTAGCAACAATTGATGTTTCTTTTATATCGGTGACAAAATTATTAGAAAAATTATCTGGTTTAAATCTGAATGAAATAATATGTTTAATAAAACCTCAATTTGAATGTGGAAGCGAAGTATCGAGAAAATATAAAGGGGTAATTTTAAATAAGAAAGTTCATAATGATGTTTTAGTGAGTGTAATAAATAGTTTTGAAAAATATAATCTCTATTTAAACGGGCTTACATATTCTCCTGTATGTGGAGGGGATGGAAATATTGAATATTTAGCATATTTTAAAAATACCAAGTCTTTAAAAGGATATAATATTGAAAAAGTAATTAATGAATCATTTAAAACTTTAAGAAAAATCGAGAAAAAGGTAAAAAATGCTTGATTTTTCTTTTGTTTTGCAATATAATTAGATGAAACGACTTAGTGATGATGTGCGAGGTTGCTGATACACCAGGTTAGGTTGAATTGTAAATCTAATTTAAAATCAGGTAATTCGCATTGAGCTAGTCTATAAAAAAATTATAGGCGAAGGAGGAAATTAATATGTCTAAAGACAAAGTAAGAATCAGACTTAAATCATTTGATCATAGAAGTGTTGATCAAGCTGCTGCAAAGATTGTTGAGACTGTTAAGAGAACTGGTGGAATAGTTAGTGGGCCTGTACCACTACCAACTGAAATAGAAAAAATTACTATTTTAAGAGCTGTTCACAAATATAAAGATTCTCGTGAACAATTTGAAATTAGAACTCATAAGAGATTAATTGATATCGATAATCCAAGCAAAGAAACAATTGATGCTCTTGCTCATTTGGATTTACCAAGTGGAGTTGAAATTCAAATTAAAAAGTAATTTAGGAAAGGAAAGGAAAAAATGAAAGGAATCTTAGGACGTAAAGTTGGAATGACTCAAGTATTCACAACTGACGGAAAATTAATACCTGTTACTGTTGTTGAAGTTAAACCTAATGTTGTAACTCAAATCAAAACAGTTGAAAAAGATGGGTATAATGCTTTACAGTTAGGTGCTTTTGATAAAAAAGAAAAATCATCTAATAGACCTGAAATGGGACATGTAAAGAAGGCAAATACATCACCTAAGCGCTTCTTAAAAGAAATAAGAGGAGTAGATACATCATCTTACACTCTTGGTCAAGTATTGAGTGCTGATGTATTTAGTAAAGGAGACACTGTTGATGTAACTGGTACATCAAAAGGAAAAGGTTTCCAAGGTGTTATTAAGAGATGGAATCAATCTCGTGGACCTGAAACTCATGGTTCTACATATCATAGAAGAGTAGGTTCTATGGGTACAATGAGACCAATGAGAGTTTTAAAAGGTAAGAAATTACCAGGACATATGGGGCATGAACAAATCACTATTCAAAATCTTATGATTGTTGATGTAGATGTTGAAAATAATTACATCTTAGTTAGTGGTAATGTTCCAGGACCAAAAAATTCATATGTATTTATTAAGGCCGCTATTAAGGGCGATAAGAATTATTCTCCTGTAGAATTAATCTCTTATGAAGAAGTAGTAGATGAAGCTTCTGAAGAATCTATTGTTAGTGAAAATGAAGTCGTTGAAAATAATGCTAACGAAGTAGTAAACGAAGAAGTAACTGAAACTGCTGAAAGTAAGGAGGTTTCTGAATAATGGCAAAAACTCAAGTATTAAACCTTAAGGGTGAAAAAGTTAAAGATTTAACATTAAAAGATGCAGTATGGAACATCGAAGTTAATGAGCCTGTTATGCATGATGCAATTGTTCTTGCTCAAGCTTCATTAAGACAAGGAACTGCTTCTACAAAAACTAGAAGTGAAGTATCTGGTGGTGGAAGAAAACCATACAAACAAAAAGGTACTGGTAATGCAAGACAAGGATCTACTAGAAGCCCACAATGGCCAGGTGGTGGAATTGTTTTTGGACCAAAGCCAAGAAAATATGATAAAAAACAAAATAGAAAAGAAAGAAGATTAGCATTAAAGAGTGCTTTATCTGCTAAATTCCAAGGCAAAGAATTAATCGTAGTTGAAAATTACAACTTAGATAGTAATAAAACTAAGGCATTTAATGAAGTTTTGGGAAATTTAAAAGTAAATGGTAAAGCAGTTGTAGTTTATAGTGATGATAATGAAAACTTATTCTTAGCTTCAAGAAACAATAATAAAGTTGCTGTTCTTGCTACTGACGAAATAAATGTTTTAGATATCGTAGCTGCTAACTACTTAGTAATTGATGAATCTTCAGTTAAGAAAATTGAGGAGGTGCTTAACTAATGAATATTATCTTAGCACCAGTTATTACTGAGAAAAGTGAAAGTTTAAAAGCAAATAATGTATATGTATTTAAGGTAAACAAAAAAGCTAATAAGACTCAAATTAAGAATGAAATCGAAAAATTATTCGGAGTTAAAGTAGTTAATGTAAATACTGTAAATGCTGTACAAAAGAAAAGAAGAGTTGGAAGATATACAGGATTAACTTCTGCTTATAAAAAAGCATATGTTAAACTTGCTGAAGGATCTTCTATAGAATACTAGGAGGGAAAATATGCCAATAAAGAATTATAAGCCTAATACTCCTGGAACAAGAGGGATGAGTACTTTAATTAATACTGAAATTACTAAAAAGACTCCTACAAAAAGCCTTCTTGTTAAAAAAAGTAAAACAGGCGGAAGAAATAATCAAGGTAAAATAACTGTTCGTCATATTGGTGGAGGAGTTAGACAAAAGTATCGTTTAATCGATTTCAAGAGAAATAAAGACGGTATTGAAGGTAGAGTTGCTTCAATTGAATATGATCCAAACAGAAGTGCTAACATCGCATTAATTAATTATGCTGATGGAGAAAAAAGATATATAATTGCTCCACTTAATTTAAAAGTTGGAGATAAAATTGAAAGTGGAGTTAATGCTGATATCAAAGTTGGTAACGCATTACCATTAGAAAACATTCCAGTAGGTACTTTAGTTCACAATGTTGAATTAAATCCTGGAGCAGGAGCTAAATTTGCAAGAAGTGCTGGTTCTAGTGTACAAATTCTAGGTAAAGAAGGAAAATATGTTATTTTAAGACTTAGAAGTGGAGAAACCAGAAAAGTTCTTGGAGCATGTCGTGCAACTGTTGGTGAAGTTGGAAACACTGATTATGAATTAGTAAATTTAGGAAAAGCTGGAAGAAAAAGACATATGGGAATTAGACCTACAGTTCGTGGATCTGTTATGAACCCTAATGATCACCCACATGGTGGTGGTGAAGGTAGAGCTCCAGTAGGACGTGCACAACCAATGACTCCTTGGGGTAAACCAGCATTAGGACTTAAGACTAGAAAGACTAAAAAAGCATCTGAGAAATTAATCATGAGTAGACGTAAGAAATAATTAAGAAAGGAACCGTAACAAATGTCAAGAAGTTTAAAGAAAGGACCTTATACATTTCCTAGACTTTTAAAAAGAGTTAAGGAATTAAACGAAAAAGGTAAAAAAGAAGTAATTAAAACTTGGTCAAGACGTTCAACTATATATCCTGATTTTGTAGGACATACATTCGCTGTACACAATGGTCGCGAATTTATTCCTGTATATGTAACAGAAGATATGGTAGGACACAAACTTGGCGAATTTGCTTTAACTCGTAAGTTTGGTGGACATGCTGGAAGCGGCAAGAAGTAGGAGGTAAGAGATGGAAACTTATAGTATACATAAAGGAGCTCAAATAGCACCTAGAAAAGCAAGAATGACTCTTGATCTTATTAGAGGTAAAAAAGTATCTCAAGCTGAAGCTATTCTACTAACTACTAACACTAAAGCAAGTAGATTAATTATAAAAGTTCTAAATTCTGCAGTTGCAAATGCTGTAAATAACTTTGGAGCTGATAAGGAAAACTTAGTAATTAAAGAAACTTATATTAATGAAGGAAGAACTTTAAAAAGAAGAAAAGCTGCATCTCATTCAAGAGTTGCTAAAAATTATCATAGAACAAGTCATATTTATGTTTGTGTAACAGACAATATGACTAAGAAGGAGGACTAACACATGGGGCAAAAGGTAAATCCAGTTGGACTTAGAATAGGTATCAATAAAGACTGGGAAAGTAAATGGTATGCACCAACTAAAGATTTTGCTAAGTATTTAAATGCTGATTTAAAGATCAGAAAATATTTAGATAAAGAATTGAAAGGGTGTTCAGTTGCTTCTATCATAATTGAAAGAAATAATAAAAGAACAAACGTAACTATCAGTACATCTAAACCAGGTGTTGTAATCGGTAAAGGTGGAGCTGATATTGAAAGACATAAAAAAGCATTACAAAAATTAACTGGAGAAGAAATCTATTTATCAATAGTTGAAGTTAAGAATCCTGATTTAAATGCTGCATTAGTAGCTGAATCAATTGCACTTCAAATTCAAAATAGGGCTTCATTCAGAGCTGCTCAAAAAAGAGCAATTAGAAATGCAATGAAAGCAGGAGCTGTTGGTATTAAAGTTGCTGTTTCTGGTAGACTTGGTGGAGCTGAAATGGCTCGTACTGAAGGATATTCAGAAGGAACTGTACCTCTACATACTTTAAGAGCTGATATTGATTATGCCCATAGAGAAGCTGATACTATCTATGGTAAAATCGGTGTAAAAGTATGGATTTACAAAGGTGAAATACTTCCTGCTAAAAAGAATAAGGGAGGTAAAAAAGATGTTAATTCCAAAGAGAACTAAATATAGAAAACCTCATAGAATAAGTTATGAAGGAAAGGCAAAAGGAAATACTACTTTAAGTTATGGTGAGTATGGACTTATGGCTAAAGAAGGAGCTTATATCACTGCTAGACAAATTGAAGCAGCAAGAATTGCAATGACTCGTTATATGAAGTCATTCAAAAGAGGGAAAGTATTTATTAACATTTTCCCACACTTAGCTAGAACTAAGAAACCTGCCGAGGTTCGTATGGGTAGTGGAAAAGGTAATGTTGAAGAATGGGCAGCAGTAGTTAAAGAAGGTAAAATCATGTTTGAAATGACTGATGTTACTGAAGAAATTGCTCGTGAAGCATTTAGACTTGCTGGTCATAAATTACCTATCAAAACAAAATTTGTAGCAAAGGAAGTGGCTAAATAATGAAAATCGCAGAAATAAGAAAATTAACCACTGAAGATTTAAGTAAGAAACTTGAAGAAAACAAAAAAGAATTATTCAATTTAAAATTCGCTGCTTCTACTGGTAGTTTAGAAAAACCTCACAAAATTAAAGAATTAAGACATGAGGTAGCTAAAATTAAAACTGTTATTAGAGAACGTGAATTAAGTAAGGAGGATAGCAAATAATGGAAAACAAGAAACAAGAATTAGTTGGAAAAGTTGTAAGTGCAAGTAATGATAAAACTATCACAATTGCAGTTGTTACTTATAAAAAGCATCCACTTTACAAAAAGAATGTAAAAACTACTAAAAAGTATTCAGTACATGATGAGGATAACAAAGCTAAAGTTGGAGATATCGTTAAAGTTGTCTCTTCTCGCCCTCTATCTAAAACAAAAAGATATGTATTAGATAGTATTGTTGAGGAAGCTGTTATTCTTTAAGAAAGGAGAGAGTTATGATACAACCAGAAAGCCGTTTAAAGGTTGCTGACAATTCAGGCGCTCGTGAACTTTTAGTAATCAGAGTACTTGGTGGAAGCAAAGTTAAAAGTGGTAATATTGGAGATGTTGTTGTTGCTACTGTTAAAAAAGCAATACCAAATTCAAATACTCCAAAAGGAAAAGTAGTAAAAGCTGTTATAGTAAGAACAGTTCAAGGTGTAAAAAGAGCAGATGGTAGTCATATTAAATTTGACGACAATGCTTGTGTACTAATTAAAGATGATAATAGTCCTGTAGGAACTCGTGTTCTAGGACCTGTAGCTCGTGAACTTCGTGATAAGAACTTTATGAAAATTGTTTCACTAGCTCCAGAAGTATTATAGGAGGATAGCATGAAAATAAAAGTTGGAGATAATGTTCGTGTTATTACAGGAAGTAATAAAGGAAAAGAAGGAAAAGTACTTAAAGTATTAAGAAGTGAATCAAAAGTTTTAGTAGACGGAATAAATATGGTTAAAAAACATGTTAAACCTAATCGTCAAAATGAAACTGGTGGAATTCTTGAAGTAGAAGCACCAATTCATGTATCAAATGTAAAAGTACTAGATAAAAAAGAAACTAAAAAGGAAGCTAAAAAAGAGGAAAAAAATGTAGCTAAGAAAACAACTAAAAAAGCTTCTAAGAAAAAAGATGAAGAAAGTAAGTAGGTGAACAAATGGAAACTTTAAAAAAATTATATGAAGAAGAAATAGTTCCAAATTTAACTAAGAAGTTTAACTACACTACTAAAATGCAAGTACCTAAGATTGAAAAGATCGTTTTAAATATGGGTGTCGGAGATGCTGTTAATGACCAAAAGTTTTTAGATGCAGCTGTTCGTGATTTAGAGGCAATTGCTGGACAAAAGCCAGTAATAACTACTGCTAAAAAATCAATCGCAGGTTTCAAATTAAGAGAAGGAAACAAAATTGGATGTAAGGTCACTTTAAGAGGAGATAATATGTATAACTTCTTAAATAAACTTATTACAATTGCTCTTCCTAGAGTTAGAGACTTTAGAGGTATATCTAAAAACAGTTTTGATGGAAGAGGTAATTATACTCTTGGTATCAAAGAACAATTAGTATTTCCTGAAGTAGAATACGATCAAGTTATTAAAGTTAGAGGATTAGATATTGTAATCGTTACAACTGCTAAAACAAATGAAGAAGCTTTAGCTTTATTAACAGAATTTGGGTTACCTTTTAGAAAGTAGGAAAGGAAATATTTATGGCAAAGAAAAGTAAATTAATATCACAACAAAGAGGAAGTAAATTCTCTACAAGAAATTATACTAGATGTTCTAGATGTGGACGTCCACACGGCGTATTAAGTAAATTCGGTTTATGTCGTATTTGCTTTAGAGAACTAGCATACAAAGGACAAATTCCTGGTGTTAAAAAATCTAGTTGGTAGGATTTAAACCTAATTAAAACAATAAAAACCAAAATTAACAGGCGTTATGTTAATAAGAAGGGAGGCCTATAATGGTTAATGACACTATAGCAGATATGCTTACAAGAATTCGTAATGCTAATGCTATGAAGTATAAAACTGTTGAAATACCTGGTACTAAAATGACTCGTGGTATTGCAGATATTTTAACTAAAGAAGGATTTATAGATGGATATGACACTAATAAATTAGCTGTTGGTGAAATGATCGTTTTAAATCTTAAATATTCAAAAACTAAAGAAAGAGTAATCACTGGCCTTAAAAGAATTAGTAAACCAGGATTACGTGTATATGCTAAAGCTGATGAAATGCCAAGAGTTTTAAACGGACTTGGAATTGCTATTGTTTCAACATCAGAAGGATTAATGACTGATAAGGAAGCAAGAAGCAAAAATCTTGGTGGAGAAGTTTTAGCTTATGTATGGTAGGTGAACAGTTATGAGTAGAATAGGAAATAGAGTCTTAAATATTCCAGCTGGGGTAGAGGTTACACTAGATGGAAATAAAATTATTACTAAGGGTCCAAAAGGAACTTTAGAATATACTTTCAAAAATGAGAATGTTGATGTTCAAGTTAATGATGGCAAAGTAACTGTTACTAGAAAAAATGATTTAAAAGTTTCAAAACAATTACATGGAACTACAAATTCAAATATCAATAATATGATGATAGGTGTAAGTGAAGGATTCAAAAAGGAATTAGAAATTAATGGTGTTGGTTATAGATTTCAACTTCAAGGAAATAACATTGTTGTTTCTGCCGGATATAGTCACCAAGTAACTGTAGCAATTCCTGAAGGATTAAAAGCTGAAATGCCTGATAAATCACAAACTGAATTAATTATCAGTGGATTTGATAAACAAGCTGTTAGTGAATTTGCTGCTAACATTAGAAAAATAAGAAAGCCTGAACCATACAAAGGAAAAGGAATTAAATATAAAGACGAACATATTCGTCGTAAAGAAGGAAAGAAAGCTGCATAGGAGGTAAGAAAGAATGATAAAAAAAGAATCAAAAAATTTAATGAGAATTAAAAGACATAGAAAAATTAGACAAAATTTATCTGGTACTGAAACTGCTCCTAGACTATGTGTATTCAGAAGTAATTCTGCTATATATGCACAAATTATTGATGATACTAAAGGTGTAACATTAGTTAGCTCTTCTTCTTTAGAACTTAAAATCAAAAATAATAATCTTGAAGCAGCAGCAGCTGTTGGAAAAGATATTGCAGAAAAAGCTAAAAAAGCTAAGATCAAAACTGTTGTATTTGATCGTGGCGGATACATTTATCACGGACGTGTAAAAGCATTAGCAGAAGCAGCTCGTGAAAATGGACTAGAATTCTAGGGAGGAATAAAATGAACGGTAGAAGAACTGATAGAGAAAAAAAGTTATATGAAGATAAAATAATTTCTATTGGAAAAGTTACTAAGGTTACTCAAGGTGGTAGAAATTTTAGATTTTCAGCAACTGTAGCTGTTGGTGACAGAAAAGGAAAAGTAGGAATTGGAACTGGTAAAAGTAAAGAAATTCCTGTTGCTGTTAGTAAAGCAATTAAAGAAGCTGAAAAGAATCTAGTGCACGTTAACTTAGTAGACGGTAGAACAATCTCTCATGAAGTAACTGGTGTATGTGGCGCAGCAAAAGTTCTAATTAGACCTGCTAAAGCTGGTCGTGGAATTATTGCTGGTGGAGCTGCAAGAATTGTTCTTGAACTTGCTGGTGTTAAAGACGTTGTTTCTAAATCATTAGGAAGCAATACACAAATAAACACTGCAAAAGCTACAATTAAAGCTTTAGAATCACAAAGAACAATTGAACATGTTGCTAGTCTTCGTGGAAAAACTGTTGAGGAGGTTTTAAAATAATGAAATTACATGAATTAAATAAAGCTTTTGGATCAACTCACAGAAGAAAAGTTGTTGGACGTGGACCAGGTAGTGGACATGGTAAGACATCTGGACGTGGAGAAAAAGGACAAAAAGCAAGAAGTGGTGGAGGAGTACATCTATGGTTTGAAGGTGGACAAACACCTTTATATAAAAGACTTCCAAGACGTGGATTTAGCAATGCTAGATTTGCTAGAAAATATGCAATAATTAATATATCTGATTTAAATAGATTTAAAGATGGAGACGTTGTTACTCCTGAATTACTAAAAGAATCAGGACTAGTTAAAAAAGAGTTATGTGGAATCAAAGTCTTAGGTAATGGTAAATTAGAAAAGAAATTAACTGTAAAAGCAAATGTATTTACTAATAGCGCTATTACTAAAATCGAAGAAATGGGTGGAATTACGGAGGTGATTTAATATGTTTGCTACTTTCAAGCAAATATTTAGAGCTTCAAATAAAGATTTGAGAGCTAGAGTATTATTCACCTTAGGTGTTCTATTCATATTCGCTCTAGGTAACTCAATTACAATTCCTGGTATGAATGTCATAACAGGAGACATAGGGTTCTTAGAATTATTTAATGCAATGAGCGGAGGCGGTTTAAAACAATTCTCAATCTTTGCATTAGGTGTTATGCCTTACATTACTGCATCAATTATAATGCAGATATTACAAATGGATATTATTCCATATTTTAAAGAACTAAAAGAAATGGGAGAAGAAGGAAGAAGAAAGATAAGCAAAATCACAAGATATGCTGGTCTTGCAATTGCTTTCATTCAGGGTTTCTTTTATCCGATGATGTTCTTAGGCAAAACTCAAGCCCCTATAGAGTACTTTAGAATAGCAATCATATTGACTGCTGGTACAGCATTCTTATTATGGTTAGGAGACCAAATAACTGATAAGGGAATTGGTAATGGTGTTTCATTATTAATCATGGCTGGTATCGTTAACACAATGCCAAATATGTTTGTTACAGCATTTAACTCGCTAATACCAGAGGCAAGTAATGCTTTAATAGGTTGGGTTTCATTCGGATTATTTATATTATTATATTTAATCATAATAGTTGGTGTCATTTGGGTTGAACAAGCTCAAAGAAGAATTCCAATTCAATATTCAAATAGGAGTGCTTCATCGTATGGTGCCCAACAATCATTCCTACCATTTAAACTTAATTCTGCAAATGTAATGCCGGTTATCATTGCAAGTGTTATTATGGGATTGCCTGCTATATTAAAATATTTTGTTAAAAATGAATCAGTACTGGCTTTCTTGAATAATTATTTATCAACATCTAAACCAGTCGGATTTATAATATACATTTTATTAATAATAGTATTTACATTCATTTATACTTTCTTAATGATTAATCCAGAAGAATTAAGTAAAAATCTAAATAAGAATGGTGGTTACATTCCAGGCATTAGACCAGGAAGTGAAACTAAAAAATATATAACAAAAGTTCTTGGTAGAATTACATTTATGGGAGCAATGGCTATTGCATTAATAGCAGCATTACCAACACTATTTACAGAATTAACAGGACTTCCTGATACTGTTAAATTAGGCGGCACATCTATTTTAATTGCCGTAGGTGTAGTTCTTGAAACATATAAACAACTTGAAAGTTCAGTGGCATCAAGAAATTATAATAATAGGAGATAATAGTTTATGAATTTAATTTTAATTGCACCACCTGCTGCTGGTAAGGGTACATTCGCATCAATGATGCATGAGAAATATGGCTATGTTTGTATTTCTGCAGGTGAACTTTTAAGAGGAGTTGACCCTAGCACTGCGTTAGGTCGTCAAATAAGAGAGGTACAATCAAGAAGAGAGCTTGTAAGTGATGTTATCACTAATCAACTGATGAAAGAAAGACTAATGAAAGATGACATTAAAAACGGCTTTATACTTGATGGTTATCCTAGACATATGCCACAAGTAACTGCTATCAATGAAATATGTGATGAGCTTTCTCTTCACATTGATTATGCAGTTTTACTAAATGTGGATTATGAGACTGCATTAAAAAGAACGTTAGGTCGTCAAATATGCCCTAAGTGCAAAAAGACATATAATAGATTAACTGGAGTAAATGCTCCTAAAGTCGAAAATATGTGCGATGATTGTAATGTTGAATTAACTACAAGAAACGATGATAACGAAGCAACATTTAAAATAGGATACTCAAGTTATGAAAAAAATTGTGAACCTGTAATTGAATATTATAGGAAAGCTGGTAAACTAATTGAGTTAGATGCAACTGGTTCCGCTGAAAATACATTTGCACAATTTGAGAAAGAAGTAAGTAAAAGAAATGATTAGTATTAAAAATGAACAAGAAATAGATTTAATGAGGAAATCTGGTAAGATAACTTATGAAGTTCTGATGAACTTGAAAAATATTATTAAACCGGGAATGACTACAAAAGAAATTGATAAATATGTTTATAATTACATAACAAGTCATGATGCAACCCCATCTTTTCTTGGATATGAAGGGTTTCCTGCATCTGCGTGTGTTAGTATAAATGATATGGTAGTGCATGGAATCCCAGATAATACTAAACTTAAAAATGGCGACATAGTAACTGTAGATGTAGGTTCCATATATAAAGGATATCATTCTGATTCGGCATATACATACTTAGTAGGTGAAGTTGATAAAAAAACTAAAAAGCTAGTTGAAGATACTCAAAAAGCTTTATATGAAGGAATTAAGGTTGTTAAAGAAGGAATTAAACTAAATGATGTTTGTTCTGCTATTGGAAAGGTTGCTAAAGATAATGGATATGGGGTATTTACTTGTCTTACTGGA
This sequence comes from Clostridium sp. CAG:1000, assembly GCA_000436975.1. Taxonomy (GTDB): domain Bacteria; phylum Bacillota_I; class Bacilli_A; order RF39; family UBA660; genus CAG-1000. The sequence goes on along the minus strand of HG000339.1, from coordinate 5,480 downwards.
CATGGTGTTGGAAAAAGCCTTCATGAAGATCCATATATTCCTAATCTTAGTAATCATGAAAGTGAAGGGATAATTCTTAAAAGTGGAATGACTTTAGCAATAGAACCAATGTTTAGTTTAGGAACAAAAGAAGTGTGGTTACTGGATGATGACTGGGGAATTGTTACTCGCGATGGTAGCAACTCAGCACACTTTGAACATACAATTCTTGTAACTAAAGATGGTTATGAGATATTAACAGGAGAGTGAAAACATGGCCAAAGATAAAGACGGTTATATTGAACTTGAAGGAAAGGTACAAGAAATTTTACCTGGAGGCGACTTCAAAGTAAAATTAGATAATGGGCACATTGTAGAGGCTCGCGTTTCTGGAAAAATGCGTTTGAACATGATTCGTATTTACCCAGGCGATACTGTGCTTATGGAAGTACCTATTTGCGATTTAACACGCGGGCGTATAATTTATAGAAAGTAATGGAGGGATTAAAGTGAAAGTAAGACCATCAGTAAAAAAGATTTGCGATAAATGCAAAATTATTAAAAGAAACGGAAAAGTTTGGGTGATTTGTGAAAATCCTAAACATAAACAAAGACAAGGCTAAGTAGGAGGAAAATATGGCACGTATTAAAAATATTGACTTACCAAAAAATAAAAGAATAGTAATAGCACTTACTTACATTTATGGAATTGGTCCAACTAGGGCTCATAAGATTTGTGAAGCTGCTGGCGTATCAGAAGATACTAGAACTGATAATCTAACAGTAGAAGAAATTAATAAATTAAGAGCTGAAGCTGACAAATATGAATTAGTTGGAGACTTAAAAAGAGAAGTTGAAATGAACATCAAGACTAAGATGGAAATTAATTCATATCAAGGCACTAGACACAAAAAAGGATTACCTGTAAGAGGACAAAGAACTAGTAGAAATGCTAGAACTCGTAAAGGTAAACCAAAAACTATTGCTAATAAGAAGAAATAGGAGGGATAACTTATGGCTTATAATAGAAGAAAAAGAAAAGCAAAGAGAGATATTACTGAAGGTCAAGCACATATTCACTCTACATTTAATAACACAATTGTAACATTTACTGATAATAATGGTGGCGTAATTAGTTGGGCTTCTTCAGGAACAGTAGGATTTAAAGGTAGTAAAAAGAAAACTCCTTTTGCCGCAGGATCAGCTGCAGAAGCTGCAGGTAAAGTAGCTTACGATGCTGGTATTAGAAAAGTAGAAGTATTTGTAAAGGGTATAGGACAAGGACGTGAACTTGCTGTAAGAAGTATTACATCAACTGGTATTGAAATAACTGCTATTAATGATGTTACACCTGTACCACATAACGGATGCAGACCACCTAAGAGAAGACGTATATAATTTAAGAAAGGGGAATAATATATGTTAAAGTTTATTAAACCAGATTATAAAGTAAACGAATATGTTGAAAATAATTATTATGGAAAGTTTGTTTTAGAACCACTTGAAAGAGGTTTTGGAACAACTATTGGTAATGCTCTTAGAAGAGTTATGCTATCAAGTTTAGAAGGTAGTGCAGTTACTGATATTAAAATTGAAGGTGTAATGCACGAATTTCAAAAAATGGACGGAGTAGTTGAAGATGTTACTGAAATTATTCTAAATCTTAAAAAATTAGTTGTAAAAAATCACAGTGAACAAGATCAAGTATTACATTTAAAAGCTGATACTGAAGGTGAAGTTCATGCTTCAGATATAGATCAAAATGGAGAGGTTGAAATTATTAATCCTGATTTAGTAATAGCAACATTATCTGCTGGTGGAAAATTAGATATGACTATGACAGTTTCAAATGGTCGTGGATATGTAGACGGAAAAATTAATGCACAAGCAGTAAAAGATGTAGTTGGTGCTATTGGAATTGATTCAATCTATAGTCCAATCGAAAGAGTAAGCTATGAAGTTGAGCCTGCTCGTGTTGGTCAAAATGATAACTATGACAAACTTACTTTAAATGTATGGACTAATGGAAGTATAAAACCAGAAGAAGCAATTGCAAATGCAGCAAAAATCATAATTGATCACTTTGAAGTTATTACTAACCTACATAATTTAAAAGGTTTAGAAAGCGTTCTTGCAGATAAAGAAGAGGATTCAGTACAAAAGACATTAGAAACTCCTATTGAAGAATTAGACCTTTCAGTTAGAGCATATAATTGCTTAAAGAGAGATGCTATTCATACTTTACAAGATTTAACATCTAAAAGCGAATCTGAAATGATGAAGATTAGAAATCTTGGAAAGAAATCATTAAAAGAAGTATTAGACAAAGTTAAAGATATGGGACTTAAGTTCCGTGATGAAGATTAGGAGGATTTAAATGGCATTATATAGAAAATTAAATAGAGAAACTCGTGTAAGAAAAAGTATTCTATCTAGTTTAACTAAAGATGTACTAGAAAATGGATATGTTCAAACAACAGAAGAAAGAGCAAAAGAAGTTCGTAAATTTGTTGATAAAATGATTACATATGCAAAAAAAGGCGACTTAGGTTCTAGAAGAAAAGCACTAGCTTTCTTAAATAATGACAAAGATTTAGTTAAAAAATTATTTGATGAATATGCTGTTACTTATAAAGATAGAAGCGGCGGATATACAAGAATAATTAAACTTAAAGAAAGAATTGGAGACGATGCTTTAATAGTTCGCCTTGAGTTAGTATAAAGATTGAGCAATCAATCTTTTTTATTGTACATTTTACACTAATTAATTATGTAATATTTATTTTTATTTCGATATGGATTATAATTATACATATAGATAATTTAAAATATGTAAGGTGATAATATGGTAGAGAAATCAAAAAAAGTGTTAGATAAAAAAGATACTAAAGTCAAAAAAATAAGTGATAATAAGAAAAGAGTTAAAAAGGAAATCAAAACAGAAGAACCTAAAAAAGAAAAGTTGATCTTAGATGAAGAATTTATTAATAAAAATGTGAATTTTAGCCTATTAGAAGTAATTATAATTATATTAGTAACAGGAATAGTTGTAAGTTTATCCACTGGACTCATTGTATATAATAATTATGACAAAATATCAAAATCAAAAAGCGATGATACAAGTAGTGAAATAAAAGAATTCACAGAAAGTTATAATCATATAATTAATAGTTATATTGATGAAGTTGACAAATCAAAATTAATAGATGCAGCCATTTCTGGTATGTATAATTTTTTAAATGATGAATATAGTATATACATGGATAACGATATGACCGAGTCATTAAATGAGCAGTTAGAAGGTACATACGATGGCATAGGCATAGAGATGACAATGAATAATAAAGGTGTAATATATGTAACACAAGTATTTAAAAATACTCCTGCAGAAAAAGCTGGACTAAAACCAGATGATATATTAGTTGCTCTAGACGGAGAAAGTTTAGAAGGCAAAACTACAGCAGAAGTTGCTAGCGTAATCAAAAAAGGAACAAAATCAGAATTTAAATTAACATATAAAAGAGATAATATTGAAAAAACAGTTACAGTTAATAAAAAACATATTTATATTAATTCTGTAAAATCAGAAATATTTGATAATATCGGATATATAAACATATCAACTTTCTCGGCTACAACAGAAGAACAAGTAAAAAAAGAATTAGATAATTTTGATAAAAATATATCTAATTTAATTATTGATTTGAGAAATAATACTGGAGGATACTTGAACGCAGCATACGATGTTTCCGAACTATTTTTAAAGAAAGGAAAAGTAATATACCAATTAAAAGATAGAAACAATAAAATAACTAAATTCACGGCAAAATCAGGCGAATATAGACATTTTAATAATATTATAGTGATTATTAATGGCTCTACCGCATCTGCTTCAGAAATTCTTGCTTTAGCGTTAAAAGAATCTGCAAATGCTAAAATTGTTGGTACAAAATCTTATGGTAAGGGCACTGTGCAAGAAACATCGAAGTTGAAAAGTGGATCCATGGTAAAATATACAACTGCCTACTGGCTTAGTCCCGAAGGAAACTCGATTAATAAAACAGGCATAACACCGGATTACAAAATTGATGGTGAAGAAGAGCAACTTAAAAAAGCAATTGAAATAGCAAAATAAAAACATGCTATTTTTTACTTTACATTGAAATTATGTTATACGTTGATAAATGGATTATATATGTGATAAAATTAAAAAAGAAAGAGGTGTCTTATGAATATAAAAATAGGGGACACACTTGTAATTCATTGCTATAAGCATAACGGAGTGATACATAAATCTTGGAAGTTGGCTTATGTACTTGATATAAAAGAAGATTATATAGTATTAGGCAACGAGAATGTGCTTGTCACGAAGCAGGATGGTAGAACATGGCACACTAAAGAACCAGCAATAATGTTTTTCTATAAAAAAAGGTGGTTCAACATCATTGCGCAGTTAAAGCCAAATGGTATATTTTATTATTGCAATATCGCAAGTCCATATGTTATTGATGAGGGAATATTAAAGTATATAGATTACGACTTGGATTTAAGAGTATTTAATGATGGAGCTTTTAAGATATTAGATAGAAATGAGTATAATTACCATAAAAAATTGATGAAATATCCAAGAGAAATCAACTTTATTATTAAAAATGAATTGTCCTCATTAATTGAAATGAAAAAAGCAAGTGTATTTCCTTTTAATGTTGAAACTGTTGAATATTATCACAATGTATTTAAAAAAATAATATCTGATAAGAGCAAAAGATAAACTTTAGAATAATTATAATAACAAAAAGGTAAAATGGTGGTGAAAACTATTTATCTTTTTATATAGTTAAGCATACTATAATAGCAGAAGAGCTCATAAATAGTGTAATAATGTCAGCAAAAAAGATAAAAAAGAATTTTTTGTAAAAAAATGTGAAAAAAATTGAAAAATGTGTTGACATTGATTTTTTAAAGTGATATATTAATTTAGCACTTGAGGAAAGTGGCTAATATATCATGAACGCTAATAGTTATATTAGATAGCGAAAAAACAAGTTTGGTTTGAAAAAATAAAAAAAATCAAAAAAAGTGTTGACATTGAAAAGTGAACATGATATATTATATAAGCAGCCGAAGGGAATCGGTTGAATGATCTTTGAAAACTAAGTAAAATAATGAGTTTTGTAGACAGGATTAAAATGAAATCAATTCTTTAACAATAAAAGAATTTTTTATTGAGAGTTTGATCCTGGCTCAGGATAAACGCTGGCGGCATGCCTAAGACATGCAAGTCGAACGAAGTGCCCCATTGATATTGGAATGAAATTGATGAGCTTGCTCTGATGTGGAATGAAAATTGATTTGGATTCTGCACTTAGTGGCGAACGGGTGAGTAACACGTGGGTTATCTGCCTTCAAGTTGGGGATAACAGTTAGAAATGACTGCTAATACCGAATGTGCTAGTAATAGTAAAGGAGCCTTAAAGCTTCGCTTGAAGATGAGCCTGCGG
>HG000338.1 GCA_000436975.1 Clostridium sp. CAG:1000 | reverse complement strand
TGGTCTTTTTTTAGACTGTCTACTTTTATCATATCACTTCATTAAAGCTCTTTTTTACATTGTAAGATTTTTCTGAGCAACATAGTGAAGATTAATATCTTTTCCATCAGGAGTTTTAAAATGTAAGTCAGAATCACTTGGTACATATTGAAAAACATGTTCAATATATAAAGGATCTCCACCTTTGATTAAATCTCTATATTGCATCCATTCTTTATTGTTTTGTTCATTTAATTCATCTGCATTTAAACCAGACTGCCTGAATGCTACATTTAAATTACCAAGTCCATAGTTATAATTTTGTACTCCTTGTAATATGATGTAACTTACTTGTCTAAGAGATTCTTGTAATATCATTACTCCTGCTTTTATATTTTGTTCTAGGTTCTTGATATTTTCTTCTTTTATATGATACGTTTCCCAAGAGTTAGTTTCAAAATTAAATGCTTTTACATCTTTGTCATCCCATACATCTAATTGTACTTGGCATAACCCAATAGCACCTCCAGGATCCATTACGTCACTATGATATCCTCTTTCATGAGTAAATACAGCAATTGCAATTTTAGGGTCTATTCCATACATATTAGCGTATTTAGTAATTAAGTTCCCATAATTATTTTTGCAATATAAATATTTTTCATTTTGTGTATTTTCTTCAATATCAAGTTCTAATAACTCAGAGTCTTCATTTATATTATTTTTCTCTTGAGGAGAATCGTATTCAAGATCCATGTTTATTTTAGTTAATTCGTTTACCCCGTTTGTATCTACAATAGGTGGATTATAAGTGTCTTCAAAAGCAGGGGACTCTAAAGTATTAGCTTCTTTTTGATTTGCTACGGCTATTAGTGTTGCAGTTGTTGCGAGTGTTAATGCAATAACAGTTCTTTTGAATTTATTTTTTCTTTTTACTTTTCTTTGTTTTTTATTTTTAATTTGAGTTTGTTTTCTTTTTTCTTCTTGTATTTTCCTTCTTATTTCTTTTTCTCTTTGCTCTTCTTGTTCATAATAGTATTCTAATTCTTGTTCATTGACATTTTTAAATGTTACATAAGAGTAATTTTCATCTATTTCATCAATTGGTTTATATCGCTTTATTAAAGTGTTTAAAATATTGTAAATACTTTTTTGACTTAATTCTATATAAGCGTGATCATTTCCTTGACTAACTCTACATCTTATAACATCGTTATCTCCGATTGTAAATCTAACTTTATACATTTTTATCACCTAATTCTTCTAAAACTTTATCAATATAATCCCATTCTTCATCAAGTATAATTTCATCTAAAATAACTGAATCATTTACAATAGAATATCTAGATGCATAATAGTCTTCATCATTATCTGTATATATAATATAATTGATGCCTTTGTGCTTAAAAGCCTTAATTATTTTATATTCTTTTTCAATATCATTTTCTAACACTTTAAAATAGTTATCTTTCATATTTACACTCCTATTATAATTATTTAATATTTTTAATAATTAGTCAAGAGATTTGACTTTTATATATTAGAAATGTAAAATTAAATTAATGAATAGAAGTGATAAGAAAAACTTATTAATTATATCTATAATATTTCTAATATTAATATTTTTTATGTTTACAAAATATTATAATGGAATGGATAATTCATATTTTAATAAGATAGATAATATAAATATTTTTAATATTGGGTATGAAAACATTTATTATTATATTTATTTAGGTTTATATAACATAACTACTTTTATACTTATATTTATTCCTTTTATTAATACAAAATATTTATTAATATGTTTTAATATTATTAATGTTTTTCTAGGAATTATTTTATTTTATAAATTATTAAAGACTTACAAATTTAATAATAATATATGTTTATATGGATCCATTCTTTTTATGATATTTACTCCATATTTAACAAATATATTTAATGAAGTTATTTATACTAATTATTTACCGTTTTTTATGTTAGGGCTTATATCTATATCTAAATATTCAAAAAAGAATAATAAACTATTAATATTTTCTATTGTTATGATAGCTCTTACTAATTATAAATACTTATTTTTAACAAGTATTATTTTTGTATTATATTATTTATATAATAATAAATTTAATAGGAAAGAGTTTACTTATTTTATAAAACTAATTTTGTTATCTCTAATATCAGTATTATTTATATATTTACCAATTATTTTATATAAATATAGTGGATTCATATTTCATTATGATATTAATACATCAATAATTATTCTTATATCAATAGTATCTTTATATTTTACTAAGAATAAAAAAAATATATATTTATTTTTTGCTTTATCATTTAGTATTATACTTAATATAATGTTTAACTTTGATATTAGCCTGTTATTTACAATATATATTCTATCTATATGTGTTTTACTTGAAAACATTTTAAATGATAAAATTAAGAAAGAAACCATATATAAATTATTTATTGTACTTATTTTACTCATTATTCTTTTTGATAAGACTAATTCTAATTACATTGATTATTTGTTTTCACTGGTTATATTTATTTTTATTAGTAATGACAATAAGACTTCTTTGCTATTAATGATTTTATATTTTATTATTTATTCTAGTGCTTGTTATAGTGGTAAATACATTAATGATATTAAAAGATATAACTATATAAATTATAATGACTTTAATACAAAGAGTTTTAATAAATATAGTTTTCCTTATAAAAATGAACTTCTTACGAATTACGTTATTATAAATGATTCTAATAATTATGATTATAATAGTAATCTAAAAAAATACTATATAAATAATAGTGATATTATTTATATGAGTAAAGAAATAAAACATGATAACAATAAATATTTTGGTAAGGGTAGAATAGTTATAAACACTTCTCTTATTAAAAATAAAGTATTAATAATTAGAAGTACTGATAATATTAAAATTAATAATAACTCATTAATGAATAATGAATATACATTTTTAAATAAAAGCGATACATTAGAGATAAATATTAGCAATAAGTTTGATTTTAATAATTTTGAATGCTTTTATATGAATAATATAGTATTTAATAAAGTACAAGATAAGAAGATAAATGTTAATCTTGATAAAGATGGTTATATAATTACTAAGTATAAATATGATAAATTTTTTCATATTAAAGTTGATGGTAAGAAAACTCCATATTATAAAGTTAATAATGATTTAGTTGGTATTAAGATAAAAAGTGGAAGACATGTTATTAAAATTAGTTATTTTTCTTATTATAAATTGTTATCATTCATAGTGTCCATTATAATCGTTATTGTTTACAAATATTTATTTATAAAAAAATACTAATTTTGATTTATTTGTGTTAATATATTCATATGAAGAAATATATAGTTGGAAATGTAAAAAGTATTATTTATGAAAGTAATAGTGGTCCATATAAAGTTGGAGTTTTTAGAGTAAAAGAAAGTAATGATGAAGAACTTTTAAAATATGTAAATAAAACTATAAGTTTTACTGGTAACTTTAATGAATTAAATAATGAAATTGATTATATATTTTATGGAGAACTTTCACATCATAAAAAATATGGAACTCAGTTTTCAACAGAAAGTTATGAGATAAAAGAACCATCTGACATAGATAGTATAATAGTATATCTAAGCAGTGGCTTTTTTAAAGGAGTTGGTACTAAAACAGCTCAAAGAATAGTAGAAAAATTTGGCATTGATACTATAAATGTGATAAAAACTGATTATGAAAAATTAGCATTAATAAGTGGTATGACATTAAAAAAAGCAAAAATGATGCATGATAAAATAACTGAAAGTGAATTAAATCAAGAATTAATAGTTAAACTTGGTACATATGGTTTTACTGTTAAAGAAGCAATTGAACTTTTAAATTTATATGGTAATTCAATTTTTGATGTCATAGAAAACAACATTTATGAATTAAAAGAATATATATCATTTGTTAAATTAGATAATATATTTCTTAAATATAATTATGAAATGCATGAGTATAGAGTACTTGCTTTAATAGAATACTTAATAAATAATTATTGTTATGAAACAGGAGATACTTTAATAAGAAAAGAAGAATTGTTTTTAAGACTTAAAAGGTGTTTTAATAATAATTTTACTATTGATATATTTTTACTTAATATTGATAAGTTAAAAAGAAATAAAAAGATAATAGAAATTAATGATTGTTACTTATTATATAATTATTATGATTGTGAAATGTTTATTATGAATATGATCAATAACTTAAATAAGATTAAAAATGTTTATGATAAAGAAAAAATATCTAAATATATCAAAGACTATGAAAAAAAATATTCTATTAGTTTTAATGAAAGTCAAAAGTCTGCGATAAGTGCATCAATTTTAAATAATTTTTATATTATTACAGGAGGGCCTGGGACTGGTAAGACTACTATTATAAGAGCAATAGTAGAAATATTAAAAAATAAACTAGGAGTTGAATCAAGAGATATTGCATTACTTGCGCCAACAGGTAGAAGTGCTAAGAGAATGACTGAAGCGGTGGGGGCTCCAGGATATACAATACATAAGTTTTTAAAGTGGAATAAAGAATTATCAGCATTTGGTATTGATGAGTTTAATAAAGCAAGTGAAAAAATAATTATTGTAGATGAAGCAAGTATGATTGATATATTTTTATTTTCTTCACTATTAAAAGGTCTTAAAAGCAATGTTAAAATAATTTTAGTAGGAGATGTTAATCAGTTACCATCTATCGGACCTGGTGACTTATTAAATGATTTAATAAACTTGCCAACTATTAAAAGTAAATATTTAGATACAATTTATAGAGTTAAAGAGGGAAGCTATATTACAACACTTGCTAAAGATATTAAGGAACAAAAAGAATTTTTATCCTTTCCTGACTATAATGATTTTAAGTTTATAGAATGTAGAGACGAAGAAATTATACCTTACTTAAATGAAATAGTTTCTAAAGCTATTAAAAAAGATATTAAAGTAGATAATTTTCAAGTTTTAGCTCCTATGTATAAAGGATTAAATGGAATAGATAATTTAAATAAGAATATGTCTGAATTATTTAATAAAAACGAAGATAAATATTTAATTGGTGATAAATATTACAAAATTAATGATAAAGTAATACAACTTGTTAATGATGTAGAAAATAACGTATTTAATGGGGATATTGGATATATTACAGATATAAGAAATGTTGATAATAAAATATTTATTGATATAGATTATATAGGGAACAATGTTACTTATACATCAACTGACTCAGATAAATTTAATTTGGCTTATGCAGTTAGCATTCATAAAAGCCAAGGGAGTGAATATGATAATGTAGTAGTGGTACTAGCAAAAAGTTTTAGTAGAATGTTTTATAACAAATTACTTTATACAGCAGTTACTAGAGCTAAAAAGTCTTTGATAATACTTGGTAGTATTGATTCTTTTAATAAATCTGTTAAAACATTATATGCTACTGATAGAAATACATTAATGAAAAATGTATAAAAGTATATAAAAAAATAAATACTAATAATATCAAAGGAGAGTGATATTATTAAAATATTTGAAAAAATGATACTATTTGCTGGTGGTGCTTGTGTAGGACTAATGTATCAAAAATATGAAAAGAATATTAATAGATATATGAAGAAAGCTAAAATGGCAATTAGTGATATGAAATAGTTCTATTTAGAACTATTTTTTTAATAGAAAGTGTGATATTATATTTATAGATAAGGAGTGTAAAAATGATAGATAAAAATGACAGCAATAAAAGATTAAATACTCGTAAAGTTAATGAACTTGTAAAAACTGGAAATAAGATATTAAATATTTTATATATTCTTTTTATTATTTTACTTGTTTATGTAGTTAGTTTAATATTTAAAGAATGGAAAATATTAGGTTTTCTAGGTAAAATATTATCGATAATATCACCTATATTCATTGGTTGGTTCTTTGCTTGGTTATTAAATCCAATAGTTAAAAAATTAACTGATAAAGGGATGAATAGATTATTTGCTACTATTATTGCATATTTAGCTATGGTACTTATGATTGGATTAATTCTTGCATTTACTATACCATCTTTAGGTACTCAAATATCTGATATAGTAACAGCAGTTCCTTCAATAGTTTCAGATATAAAAGAATGGATTAATAATATATTTGTTAAAATATCAAATTTAAGTTTAGAAAACTTAGATTCAGTTAAGAATACATTTATGGGTAGAATAGAAACAATAGCAACTGATATTGAAACATCATTACCTGAAATGGCAATGAACTTTGTATCAAGTCTTGCTAGTGGACTAGGTAAAATATTATTAAGTTTAATATTAGGATTCTATCTGTTATTTGATTTTGATAAGGTAACAGCTGGATTTATAAGTTTATTTCCTGAAAAATCAAGAGGAGAAATAAGTTACTTATTAGAAAAGTTAAATGATTCATTATACTCATTTATTAGTGGAACACTATGGTTATCATTACTGCTATTTGTTGTTTCGATTATTGGTTTCTCAATCATAGGATTAAATGCTCCAGTTTTGATAGCGTTCATATGTGTTATTACAAATTTGATTCCATATATTGGTCCATATATGGGAGCAGCTGTTGCAGGTGCTATTGGATTTGCTGAAAGTTCTACTATTGGGGTTTTGACATTATTATTTATATTAGTAGTTCAAACTATTGATGGTAATGTACTTCAACCACTTGTTATGAGTAAGAAAATGAATTTAAGTCCAATAACTATTATATTATCATTATTAATCTTTGAATATTTATTCGGTATATTTGGTATGATTATTGCAACTCCAGCAGTAGCATTACTTAAAATAATATTTGTATTCATTGATGAAAAATATAATCTATTTGGTTTTAAAGATAAGGAAGAAGAGTAGCAATTACTCTTTTTTAAATTGACAAAAATATATAAATAATATAGAATTATTTATAGAATAGGTGGTTAGTGTGAAGAAGAAAGTATTAAAAGAATATGATGGTATATTATTAGGAGTAGACATCATTTTTTATTCTATATTTGTCATTATAGGAAGTATATTATTGGAGTCTCAATATCTTGAACATATAAAGGCAGTAGATTATACAATGCCAATTTTTTATTGTTTAGGTTTTTTCTCTTTAGTAGCATATTTTGTTAATAGGAGACCTGATGATTATGAATTTTTATTTTTTGGATTAATTAATATAATCATAGCAACATACATATCTAATAATAATTTCTATGATAGCTCTATAATATTAGGAAGAGTTATATGTTTATATACTTTGGCTGTTGCTTTAAATAAGAGTTATGCCACTAAAGCTTTAATAAATAAAGATGATTATGATATGATACCAAATTTAATATCAACGATACTTCTTACCATACTAGGTATATTTGTTTCTTATCATTTCATAAATGGTATGGTTATAGAAAGTATATTACTTGGATATTATTTTATTGGATTTGGTGTATTTGGGCTTTTAGAACCTTTACTTAAGATATTATTTAGAATTCCTAAAGTGAGAAATTATTTAGATGAAGTTTTTTCAAGTGATATGCCTGTTCATAGAAAAACAAAGAAAATTATTAAAAATAAGATTGTTAAAATTAACAAGAGCAAAAATAAATAATTTTGCTTTTTTAATGTGTTATTTTTAATTTCGTTTCATATAAATTAATGAGGTGAAAGTAATGGATATAATAAAAGTATCTAGTAAAAGTGTTTCTCAGAAGGTGGCTGGTAGTATAGCTAATTCTTTTAGAGAGGGTGCTACTGGAGTAGAAATACAAACTGTAGGAGCAGGAGCAGTGAATCAAGCTATTAAAGCAATTTCTATAGCCAGAGGTTTTGTGGCTCCTTTAGGAATGAATTTAATATGTACTCCAGCATTTTATGATGTCATGATAGATGGTAAAGAAAAAACCGCTATAAGACTAATTGTGGAAGCTAAATAGCTTCTTTTTATTTACAAAAAATTAATTATAGTATATAATAAATATGTAAACTTAAAGGTACTTCTAAACAGTTTACTAGTATTAAAATAAGTAGTATTTAGGAAAGGGAAAATATGAAAGACATTTTAATGCAGTATAGAAGTGAATTTAGTAATTCTTGTATATTTGTAGTGAATAAGGATAATGTCAAATTGTATGGTGATGATTCAATATTATTAGAATATATTAACAATATTGAATCTAATAAAAATACCATATCTTTTAAATTTAAATATTTAGAAGAAACATTAAAATTATTTAGAAGAAAGAGGATAAATTATATAGTTATTGATAGTGATATTAATTATCAAATATATGATTATTATTTTACAGAGTATAATAACTATATAAGATATTTAAACTTTGGGAAAATATTTAATAGATTTAAGAAAAAGCATATTAAAGTATATAGCTTACCCGAAAATAAGTATGAATGTTGATTTTACATACTTATTTTTTCTTATTTGTTTACATAGTGTAAACAATTTAAAAATTATAGAAATAACTTTGCAATTAGTGTATAATATTTAAGTAGATAGGGAGTGATTGAATGTTATCGTCAACTATATTTAAAATAGCAACTAAAATACTAGATATATTGATTCTTTGGTATATTTTTTATCAAATACTTAAATATTCTAGAAATAATTTCAAATTAACATTGATAGTAAAAGGAATAATTATACTTGTATTACTTAATTTCTTAAGTAAATTATTAAATTTAAATACAGTGGGTATAATGCTTAAATATATAATATCTTGGGGACCACTTGCTTTGGTTATAATTTTCCAACCTGAGATAAGAAACATATTAGAAAGTATTGGAAGAAGTCAACTTTTAGGTAGACATAAAACATTAACTGTTGATGAACGTGAAAAAGTAGTTTATGAAATAATTAATGCTGTTGATTATCTTAAAAAGAATAAAATTGGTGCTTTAATTGTACTTGAAAGAGATTACAGTTTAGCTCAATACATAGAACCAGCAACTAAGTTATATGCAGATATTAGTAGTGAATTATTAATATCAATATTCTTCCCAAATAATCCACTTCATGATGGAGGGGTAATTATACAGGGAGATAGAATAACATGCGCTGGTAGCGTATTCCCAACAAGTAATAATCAAAGTTTATCTAAAAGATTGGGAACAAGACATAGAGCAGCTTTAGGAATAAGCGAAGTAAGTGATGCGATTGCTGTAATAGTAAGTGAAGAAACTGGAAGAATATCTATCGCAATAAATAGTGAACTTAATTATAACTTATCATTAGATGATGCTAGAATGTTACTTATAGAAGAGCTTCAACCTAAGAAAGAAATATTCTATGAAGCAGATCAAGAAAGTGAGAGTGATGAAGATGAAAAAACTACTAAATAGTTGTTATAATATTCTTAAATCAATACTTAACTTTCTATATAAAATAATAGATATAATTATTATTACACCACTATCTAAGATAATATATTTTATATCCGATAAGTTAGGCGGTAAGAATGGTGCTTTTGATAAAATAATTAACAATCCTAATTCATTAATATACATATCTCTTATATTTGCATTTGCTTGTTTTATAGCAGTTGATTTAAAGGCAATAAACTTTACTGAAACAGAATCAATTGTACTTACTAATCAACCAATAATTGCTGAATATAATGAAGAGGCATATGTAATAGAAGGAATACCTGAGACTGCTGATATAGTACTTATGGGTAGAAAAGGGGATCTTTATTTAGCAGAACAATTAGGTGAACATAAATTAACACTTGATTTATCTGGCTTAGGAGCAGGAACTCATAAAGTTGCTCTTAAATATAATCAACCAATAAATACATTAAGTTATAAACTTGATCCATCAAGAATAACAGTTGTTATTTATCCAAAGGTTAGTGCATCTAAGACAGTTACAGCAGATGTATTAAATGCTGATAAATTAAGTGAAACATTAGTTATTAGTTCTGTAACGCTTGATAAGACTGAGGTAATAGTTAAGTCTTATAAAGAAAAATTAGAACAGGTAGCAACGGTTAAAGCATTAGTAGATGTAAATGCTCTTAATGCAACAAGCGCTGGTACATATAAATTAGATAAAGTTAAGTTAGTAGCATATGATGAAAAAGGTACTGAACTTCCTGATATAGAAATAGTTCCTGATACAGTTACTGCTACAGTAGTTGTAACATCTCCAAGCAAAGTTGTTCCAATTACAATAGTTCCAGTAGGTGATGTAGCAAGTGGTAGTGCTATTAGTTCAATAACATCAAATGTAACATCTGTAACATTATATGGTGATGAAGATGCATTAAGTAAAATTGATGATATTAAGATTGAAATAGATGTAAATGGTTTAAGTAAAGATAAGACATATCAGCAAACAATAGTTAAGCCAAGTGGAGTTAAGTCGATGTCTGATACGAATGCTACAATAAAAGTTAAGATGGAAACAGAAACTTCAAAAGAGTTTAAAGGAATACCAATAGTATTTGAAAATTTAGATACAAATAAATATAAAGTAAAAGCTGGCAGTGCTGATGAAACAAAAGTTGATGTAATAGTAAAAGGTGTATCAACTGTGCTAAATAAATTAGAAAGTGAAGATATAAAAGCATATGTTGACTTATCTGATTTAACGGAAGGTGAATATCCTGTACCTGTTATGGTAACTGGTAAGGATTTAAAACTAAGTTATTCATCTAGAACTACTAAGATAAACATTATAATATCTAAGAAATAGGACTTATGAAAATAAGTCCTTTTTTTATCACATGATGTCAATCATTTGTAAATTGGCTAGTATCAAATAAAAATGATACAATTTTATCATGATAATAAAAGGAGTAAGATAAATATGAAAAGAAAAGGATTTACATTAGTAGAATTACTAGCAGTAATAGCAATACTAGCAATACTAGTAATAATAGCACTACCAAATGTACTTAAAATGTATAATGATTCTAAAAAGAATGCATTTATGACTGAAGCACAAAACTTAGCAAAAGAAGTATCATCTAAGTACATAAGCGAAAGTATGAAAGGCAATAAAGTAACTGTAATAAGTAATAAACAAAATCCACTTGATATGACAGGAAGAGAACTAGAATATAATTTTGAACTTGATAGCCAAGGTAAAATCAAAAATATGATAGTATCTAATGGAACATATTGTATATCTACAAATAAAGATTATACTAAAATAACAAGGAATGATATAAGTGATAAATGTTCTTATAATGATCTTTATAAGACAGTAGGAACATTAAAAAATAAATTCTATGAGGAATCAGGAAGAACAGATAGAAGTTTAGTATCAAGTATAGTATTTTATAGTGATGGAAGAACTATAAATGCAACTGAAAGTTATGATGTATCTGAGAAAAAAGATGGATCAATAAAAATGTATGTATCACAAAATAGTGAGAACGCATCACTATTAGATTTAACAATAGTAGCTAATGGAAAGATTGATTTACCAAAAGATTCTTCTGAATTATTTAAATTTTACCAACATTATAGTTGTGGTGGTGGTGTTGGAAACCTTCAAAGTTTAAAATTTAATAATTCTGTTAGCACATTTAATGTAACAGATATGAATAGTATGTTTTCATATAGTAAAGCAACAACACTAGACTTAAGTAGTTTTGATACTTCGAAAGTAACAAATATGAGCAATATGTTTGCTGACAGTAAAGCAACAACATTAGATTTAAGTAGTTTTGATACATCAAAGGTAACTGATATGCATGAAATGTTTGGAAGAAGTAAAGCAACAGAAATAAAAGGTTTGAATAAATTCAATACATCAAATGTAACTAATATGAGTTATATGTTTTGTAATAGTGAAGTAACGATGTTAGATTTAAGTAACTTTAATACATCAAATGTAACTAATATGAGTTATATGTTTTATAATAGTAAAGCAACAGCTGGTTATGCTAAAGACGCACAGACTGCTGCTAAGTTTAATGAC
Organism: Clostridium sp. CAG:1000; assembly: GCA_000436975.1. Lineage (GTDB taxonomy): Bacteria > Bacillota_I > Bacilli_A > RF39 > UBA660 > CAG-1000. Next base: position 41,990 of record HG000338.1, on the reverse strand, counting down.
TCATCTGTAACTAAAATACCTAATACACTTAAGTTTACAGTTAAATAATAAGTAAAGAGAAATCTTTGCTTTTATTTTTTTTGTAAAAAGGGGTTTACAAATTACATATTATATTGTATAATCATTATCGAAGTGACCAAAGACAGTAAGTGCAAAAGTAAATCTTACCGAGGAAACAACTATAATGACGATTATACAGTTTCCTTGTCATGAGGAAACTTTTTAATTTATGAAAGGAGACTATATGGCAAGTAAAGAGATTCTTAAACAAAAAGAAAATACTGTAAATGAAATAGCTAATAAGTTAGATAGTTCTAAAACATTCTTGTTATTAAATTATCAAGGACTTACAGTTGCTGAATTTGCAGAATTAAGAAGAAGTTTAAGAGAAGTGAATTCTGATGTAAAAGTTTATAAAAATACTCTTATGAATATTGCTCTTGGCAAAAAGAATATTGATTTAAACAATTATATGGAAGGTCCAAATGCTTATTTATTCTCTGATTCAATTATTGAACCAATAAAGGTTGTTAGTAAATTTGCTAAAGATCACCCAGCACTAGAAGTTAGAGTTGGATATATCGATAGTGAAGTTGTTGGTACTGATGTAATTAGTCAATATGCAACTATACCAAGTATGGAAGGATTACTTACAATGTTTGCTGGTGGCTTAATGGAACATGTAAGAAACTTAAGTATAGGATTAAATTTATATGCTGAAAAGTTAGAAGAAGGAGGAAATAACTAATGGCAAAGATTGAAAACAAAGATATTATTGAAGCTTTAAAAGAAAAAACTATTCTTGAAGTTAAAGAATTAGTTGATATGATGAAAGAGGAATTTGGTGTTGATCCATCTGCTGTAGCTGTTGCTGCTGCTCCAGCTGCTGCTGAAGCTGAAGATGCTGGTGCTTCTACTAAAACAGTTGTATTAAAATCAGCTGGTACTCAAAAATTACAAGTAATTAAATTAATTAGAGAAGTTACTGGTCTTGGATTAAAAGAAGCTAAAGATATCGCTGATGCTGGTGGAAATATTAAAGAAGGAATTCCTGCTAGTGAAGCTGAAGAATTAAAAGCTAAATTAGAAGAAGTTGGCGCTACTGTTGAATTAGCATAACTTGTAAATAAGCCTTAATTAGATTAAGGCTTTTTTGCCTATATAAGAAGTATATTTTTGAAAAGGAGAATTATATGAGTCATTACTTTGAAAATGATAAGAACTTAAAGAGTGAAGTTAGAGAATTAAGTTATAAATATGATTCTTCTTTTTTCATATTTTATAGTGATAATGGAGTATTCAGTAAGAATGGAATTGATTACGGAAGTAGATTATTACTAGAAACTTATTTAAAAAACGATAAAGATAGTAAGGATGTTTTAGATGTAGGCTGTGGATATGGCTTTTTGGGTATAATGATTGGTTTAATTAATAAAGCAAATGTAGATATGATCGATGTTAATAAAAGAGCTGTACATCTTACTAATAGAAACATTAAAAGATATAAAGATTTTAAAGGGCAAGTATTTATTAGTGATGCATATGAAAATGTTACTAAGAAATATGACGTGGTTATTACAAATCCACCAATTAGGGTTGGAAAAGATAAACTGCTAGAAATATTATTTGGTGCTTGTGAACATTTAAAAGAAGATGGAACCTTATATTTTGTAATTCGAAAAGATCAAGGTGCTTTATCTATTAAAAAGATTCTGGAAGAGTCTAAAAAAGTAGAGTTACTTGAAAAAGATAAAGGATTCTTTATATATAGTGTAAAGAATATATAAAAACATAATATTTTAATTAAAAAATTCTTGACTTATTGCATTATTGTATGATAATATCTTATATTGCAGTACATTTGTTTTATTATTAAAATTTGTGTTCTTTAAAAATTTAGGATTGGGGTGAAATAGTGGCATACAAAACAGTAAAATTTGGTGACCATAGAGAAAGAAGAAGTTTCTCAACAAAATACAGTACACTAGAGCTTTCAAATTTACTAGAAGTACAGAAAGACTCATTTGACTTATTTTTAAAGGAAGGAATAAAGGAAGTATTTGAAGATATTTTCCCAGTTGAAAGTTTTTCGGGTTCTTTATCACTTGAATTTGGTGATTATTATTTTGAAGAGCCTAAATATTCAGTTAAGGAAAGTCGTGAAAGAAAAGTTACTTATGCAGCTCCTTTAAAGGTAAAAGCAAGACTATTTATCAATGAAACAGGAGAGGTTAAGGAACAAGAAGTTTTCTTGGGTGATATGCCTTTAATGACTGATACTGCATCATTTATTATTAATGGTGCTGAAAGAGTAATAAACTCTCAATTAGTTATGGGACCATCTTGTTATTATAAGAGTGAAATTGATAAGAATGGTAGAAATATTATTTCAAGTGAGGTTAGACCTAATAAAGGTACTTGGCTAGAATATGAATTAGATGCCAGGGGTATTTTATATGTAAGAATTGATAGAACTAGAAAAGTTACAGTTACTACATTATTAAGAGCGTTAGGTTTATCAAGTAATGATGAAATACTTGAATTATTTGGTAAAGATGAATACTTAATCAATACACTTGAAAAAGATTCAACTAAGAATACTGATGAAGCATTAATCGAAATATATGAAAAATTAAGACCAGGTGAACCTGCTACTCTAGATTCCGCTAAGAATCAATTAATAGTTAGATTCTTTGATAAATTTAGATATGACTTAGGTAAAGTTGGTAGATATAAATTCAATAAAAAACTTAATGTTATTGATAGATTATTAAATGCTAAATTAGCACAAGATATTAAAGTTGATGGAGAAGTTATATGTAAGAAAGGTACATTAGTTACTAAGGAAGTATTAGAAACATTAAAACCTGTATTCGAAGCTGGTTATGGTGTTAAAGAAGTAACTATTAATGAAGAGTTAGATACATATAATAAAATCCAAGAAGTTTTAGTATATGCTAATGACGATAGTGGAAACATTGTTAAAATAATAGGTAATGATCAAACTATTGATACTAAGAGACTTACTATTTCTGATGTTTATGCTTCTTTATCATATTATATTTGTTTATTATATGGTATTGGTAAATATGATGAAATAGATCACTTGGGAAATAGACGTGTAAGACAAGTAGGAGAATTAATTCAAAATCAATTTAGAATTGGTGTTGCAAGAATGGAAAGACAAATTAGAGATAAGATGTCTACTCAAGAAATTGATGCTGTTACTCCTAAGTCATTAATTAATATTAGACCGGTTACTGCTGCCTTAAAAGAATTCTTTGGTAGTAGTCAACTTTCTAAATTCATGGAACAAATTAACCCATTATCAGAATTAAATGATAAGAGAAGACTTAGTGCATTAGGACCAGGTGGTTTATCAAGAGATAGAGCAGGTATGGAGGTTCGTGATGTTAATCCATCTCACTATGGTAGAATTTGTCCAATTGAAACTCCAGAAGGTCAAAATATTGGTCTTATTACATCACTTGCAAGCTATGCAAAAATAAATGAATATGGATTTATAATGACTCCATATAGAAAAGTAGTTGATTGTAAAGTTACAGATGAAATGGTTTACATGACTGCTGATGAAGAAGAAGATTATTATATTAGTCAAGCAACAATTGACGTTGATAAAAATGGTAATATAATTGAAGATAAAGTACCAGTTAGATTTGCTAAAGATAACTTAATTGTACCAAAAGAAAAGGTAGATTATATTGATGTATCTCCATCACAAATCGTATCTGTTACTACAAGTATGATTCCATTTATGGAACATGATGATGCAAACCGTACATTGATGGGTGCAAACATGCAAAGACAAGCTGTACCACTAATGATTACAGAAGCTCCAATAGTAGGAACTGGTGTAGAAGCTGCTATAGCAAGAGATTCTGGATGTTCAGTTGTTTGTGATATAGATGGTGTTGTTGAATACGTTGATGCTAAGAAAATAATAGTAAGAGGTCTTGAAGAAAAGAAAACTTATGAATTAATTAGTTATCAAAGAAGTAACAATGAAACTTGTTATAATCAAAGACCTATTGTTCATAAAGGCGATAAAGTTCATAAAGGTGAAATTATTGCTGATGGACCTAGTACAGATCAAGGTGAAATAGCATTAGGTAAGAATTTAGTAGTAGCATTCATGACTTATAATGGATATAACTATGAAGATGCAGTTATTCTAAATGAAAGAATTGTTAGAGACGATGTATTAACTTCAGTTCATATTGAAATGAAAGAAATCGAATGTAGAGATACTAAGTTAGGGCCAGAAGAATTCACAAGAGATATTCCTAATATTAGTGAAGATGCAAGAAAGAATCTTGATGAGAATGGTATTATTAGAATAGGTACTGAAATTAAAGAAAATGATATTCTTGTTGGTAAAGTTACTCCTAAAGGAATGCAAGAATTATCAAGTGAAGAAAAATTATTACATGCAATATTCGGTGAAAAAACTAGAGAAGTTAGAGATACTTCATTAAGAGTTTCACATGGATGTTCTGGTATAGTACATGATGTACAAATATTTACTAAAGAAAACTCAGATGAACTTCCAGCTGGTGTTTCTAAAGTAGTTAGAGTATATATAGTTAAGAAGAGAAAAATTCAAGTTGGAGATAAAATGGCCGGTCGTCATGGTAACAAAGGTGTTTGCTCACTAATATTACCAAGTGAAGATATGCCATATTTACCAGATGGTACTCCTGTTGATATTATATTAAATCCATTAGGTGTTCCTTCTCGTATGAACTTAGGACAAATCTTAGAGTTACATTTAGGAATGGCTGGTAAAAAATTGGGCGTTCATTATGCAACTCCAATCTTCAATAGTGCTACTGAAGAAGATATTCAAGAGCAAACTAAAGAAGCTGGACTTTCTCCTGATTATAAGACATGGTTATATGATGGTAGAACTGGTGAAAAGTTTGATAAGAGAGTAGCTGTTGGTGTTATGTATATGATTAGACTTGTTCACATGGTTGATGATAAGATTCATGCAAGAGCAACAGGACCTTATAGTTTAGTTACTCAACAACCATTAGGTGGTAAGGCTCAATTTGGTGGTCAAAGATTCGGAGAAATGGAAGTTTGGGCATTATATGCATATGGTGCTGCTCACATATTACAAGAAGTTCTAACAATTAAATCTGATGATGTTGTTGGTAGAGTTAGAGTATACGAAGCACTTGTTAAAGGTAAACCAATCCCAGCTGCTGGTGTTCCAGAATCATTTAGAGTTTTAATTAAAGAATTCCAAGCTTTAGGATTAGATGTTCAAATAATAAATAAAGATGGATCTTTGAAAGATATTAAAGAACTTGAAAAAGAAGAAGACAAAGATGATACACCTGTATCTATTGAAGAAATAGGTAAACAAGATGTTGAAGAAGAATCATCAGAAGATGAAAGCGATTATGAAGATGTACAACCTGAAGATGAAGATGAAGATGAATTCGAAGATGACTTTGACGATGAGTTTAATGAAGATGATGATTTAGATTATAAAGAAGAGTATGGTCTTGATGATTTTCAAGATGATGCATACGAAAGGGGTGAAGAATAATGATGGAAGTTAATGAATTTGATGGAATTCGTATTGGTATAGCATCCCCTGATAAAATAAGAGAATGGTCTTATGGAGAAGTCAAAAAACCTGAGACAATTAACTATAGAACATTAAATCCTGAAAGAGATGGACTTTTCTGTGAGAAAATATTTGGTCCAACTAAAGACTTTGAATGTACTTGTAAGAAATACAAGAGATTAAGATATAAAAATGTTATTTGTGATAGATGTGGTGTTGAAGTTACTCGTGCTAAAGTAAGAAGAGAGAGAATGGGACATATTGAACTTGCTAGTCCTGTTTCTCACATCTGGTATGCAAAGGGTGTACCTCCTAAAATGGGACTTGTTTTAGATATTAGTCCTCGTGAACTTGAAGAAGTATTATATTTCGTAAGTTATATTGTTTTAGATCCAGGTATTGCACCCCTTGCTAAAAAGCAAACATTATCTGATAAAGAGTATAGAGCATATTATGAAAAATATGGTGATGACTTTAAAGTTGGAATGGGTGCTGAAGCTATTAAACAATTATTATGTGAAGTAGACTTAGAAAAAGAAGTAGAAGAATTAAAGAAAGAAGTAGAAAAAGCTCAAGGACAAAAAAAATTAAGATTAGTTAAGAGATTAGATTGTTTAAATTCTTTCTTAGAAAGTGGTAATAGACCTGAATGGATGATACTTGATGTACTTCCAGTTATACCACCAGATTTAAGACCAATGATTCAACTTCCTGGTGGAAGATTTGCTACTTCTGACTTAAATGATTTATATAGAAGAATTATTAATAGAAATAATCGTCTTAAAAAATTATTAGAATTAGAGGCACCAACTATCATTGTTCAAAATGAAAAGAGAATGCTTCAAGAAGCAGTAGATGCTTTAATTGATAATGGTAGACGTGGTAGAAGTGTACAAGGCGTAGGAAATAGACCATTGAAATCATTATCATCAATGTTAAAAGGTAAACAAGGTAGATTTAGACAAAACTTATTAGGTAAGAGAGTTGACTACTCTGGTCGTTCTGTTATAGTAGTTGGTCCAACTCTTAAAATGTATCAATGCGGTGTTCCAAAAGATATGGCTTTAGAATTGTTTAAACCATATGTTATGCAACAATTAGTTGAAAGAGGAATTGCACATAATATTAAAGCTGCTAAGAAGATAATTGATGTTCAAGATGAAAGAGTATGGGATGTAGTAGAAGATGTTATTTGTGAACATCCAGTATTATTAAACCGTGCTCCTACACTACATAGACTTTCAATCCAAGCATTTGAACCAGTTTTAGTAAGTGGCAAAGCTTTAAGATTACACCCTCTAGTTTGTGGTGGATTCAATGCAGACTTTGATGGTGATCAAATGGCTATACATATTCCAATTAGTGAAGAGGCACAAGCAGAAGCTAGATTATTAATGCTTGGTGCTAATAACATTCTTGATCCTAAAGATGGAAAACCTATCGTTACTCCTTCGCAAGATATGGTATTAGGTAACTATTATCTAACTCTTGAAATAGCAGGAGAAGAAAATGAAGGTAAGGCTTATAAAGATCCTAATGAAGCTTTAATGGCATATGAAAGAAGAAATATTACTCTTCATACAAGAATATGCATTCCAACTAAAGCATTTAAACATAAAGTTTGGACTGATGAGCAAAAAGATAAATATTTAGTAACAACTGCTGGTAAAATAATATTCAATGAAATATTCCCAGATACATATCCTTATATAAACGAGGGTAGTAAAGAGAATATTGAGTTTATGACTCCAGATAAGTTCTTTATTGAAAAAGGTAAAAATCTTCCTGAAGAGGTTGCTAAGTTACCAATAATTCCTGCTTTAATTAAAAAAGATTTAGGAAAAATAATTGCTCAAATATTTAAGAGATATAAAACTACTGAAACTTCTATCTTCTTAGATAAATTAAAGGATTTAGGTTTCAAATATAGTACTAAGTCTGGTATTACAATTTCTCTTTCTGATATACCTGTTAATCATGAAAAAGAAACTATTATTGATGAGACTAATGCTACTATTGAAAAAATTAATAAACAATTTAAAAGAGGTCTTATCACTGATGAAGAAAGACATAATAAAGTTATTAAATTATGGACTGATGCTACTAATAATGTACAAGGTAGATTAGGTGATATATTAAAAGAAGATGTTGAAAATCCTCTTTCAATGATTATTAATTCAGGTGCCAGAGGTTCTGCTAACCAATTAGGACAACTTGCTGGTATGAGAGGTATTATGGCTAAACCAGATGGTGGTCAAGTAGAAATACCAATTCTTGCTTCATTCCGTGAAGGATTAGATGTTCAAGAATTCTTCTTATCAACACACGGTTCTAGAAAGGGTACAGCTGATACTGCCTTAAAGACAGCAGATGCTGGATACTTAACAAGACGTTTAGTTGATGTTGTTCAAGATATAATAGTTAAAGAAGAAGATTGTGGAACTATTCAAGGTATTGAAGTTGAAGCATTTGTAGATGAAAATGGTTCTATGATAGAAACATTTAGAGATAGAATTGTTGGTAGATATTCTAATCAAAAAGTATTACATCCTGAAACTAAGGAAGTACTTGTTGATAAAGGTGCTCTTATCACTGAAAGAATTGCTGATAAGATTGTTGAATCTGGCATTACTAAGATGGAAATTAGAAGCGTACTTACTTGTAAATCTGCAAGTGGTGTATGTCAAAAATGTTATGGTCTTAACTTAGCAACTGGTAATGTTGTTGAAGTTGGTGAAGCAGTTGGTATCATGGCTGCTCAATCAATTGGTGAACCAGGTACACAACTTACAATGAGAACATTCCATACTGGTGGTGTTGCATCTGCTGCTGATATCACTCAAGGTCTTCCAAGAGTTGAAGAACTATTTGAAGCTAGAATTCCAAAAGCAAAGGCTACTATTGCTGAAATAAATGGTAAGATAACTAAAGTAAGTGAAGAAAAAGGTAGATTTAAAATATATATTACTAATGATGTTGAAACTCGTGAACATGTAACTCAATATAACTCTAAACTTAAAGTTGAAAAGGGTGATGTTGTAGTTGCTGGACAAGCTTTAACTGAAGGTAGTGTATCACCTAAGGAATTACTTGCCGTTACTGATCCAACTACTGTACAAGGATATATTCTTAAAGAAATTCAAAAAGTTTATAAGAGTCAAGGTGTTGATGTTTCAGATAAACATGTTGAAACTGTTGTTAAGAGAATGATTACTAAGATTAAGATTGTTGATCCAGGAGATACAAACTTAATAGAAGGTCTTTCTGTAACATTAAGAGAATTTGCCGAAGTAAATAAACCTGTAATCTTAGCAGGTGGTGTTCCAGCTACTGGTAAACCAGTAATGCTTGGTATTACTAAGGCATCTTTAGAAACAGATTCATTCTTATCTGCTGCATCATTCCAAGAAACAACTAGAATATTAACAGATGCTGCTACTCGTGGTAAAGTAGATATGTTAAATGGTCTTAAAGAAAATGTTATTCTTGGTAAATTAATTCCTGCTGGTACTGGTGCTAAACAATATAACAATATTGAAGTTATGCTTAAAAATGAACTTTTAGATGATGATGCTGCTGAAGTATTAGAAGAGAAGTTCTTAGCAACAGATGAGGGAGAAGAAACAGTAGATGCTATTGAAGGTAAAGAAAATAGCAATGAAAATGATAATGAAGAAAGTGCTATGTAGTGCTTTCTTTTTTAATTTATTAAATAAAAAAATTATGCTATAATTAAATAGGTGATATTATGTTTGAAAACTTAAGTGAAAGATTACAAAATGTAGTTAGTAATATTAAATCACGTGGTGTTATTAATGAAGATAACATTAGTGATATGATGAGAGAAATAAGATTATGTTTATTAGAAGCAGATGTTAATGTTCAAATAGTAAGAGAGTTTACAAATAAAGTTAAAGAAAAAGCATTAGGAGAAGAAGTAAGAAAAAGCATTAAACCTGGGGACATGTTTGTTAAGATACTTAAAGATGAACTTGTTGATTTATTAGGCGGAGATGCTAGTCCTTTGGTTACTGATAAGAAACCAACAATTACTATGATAGTTGGTCTTCAAGGTGGTGGTAAAACCACTACTATTGGTAAGATAGGTAATATGGTTCGTAAGAAATATCATAAAAAACCTATGTTTATTGCATGTGATGTTTATAGACCAGCAGCTATTGATCAATTAAAAGATATAGGTAAGAGTCTTGGCATAGAGGTATATGAAGAAGGAAAGGGTAATCCTGTAGAAATAGTTAAAAATGGTATTAATTATGCTAAAGAAAAGGGATATGATTATATTCTTATTGATACAGCAGGTAGGCTTCAAATAGATGAGAAATTAATGGATGAACTTGTTTGTATTGAAAATGAAATTAAACCAGATGAAACATTACTTGTTATTGATGCGATGATGGGACAAGATGCGATTAATGTAATAACTGGATTTAATGATAAGCTCAAATTAACTGGATGTGTACTTACTAAAATGGATGGGGATACTAAAGGTGGAGTTGCTTTATCTTTAAGACATCTTACTAATATTCCAATTAAATTAATAGGTGATTCTGAAAAACTTGATGGTTTAAGTGAATTTTATCCTGAAAGAATAGCTGATAGAATACTTGGTATGGGGGACATATTATCTATAATAGAACAAACAGAAGAAAAACTTGATCAAGATGAACTTATGAGTACTGCTAAAAAGATGCAAAGAGGAAAATTTGATTTAGAAGATTTCTTAAGTACAACTAAACAAATTAAGAAGTTAGGTCCTCTTGAGAACCTACTTAAATTAGTACCAGGTGCTTCTAAAATGGGACTTAATAATGTTAATATTGATCCTAAAATAATGGCTCGTACTGAAGCAATAGTATTGTCTATGACCCCACAAGAAAGAAGGAATCCTGAGATTATTAAATCTAGTCGTAAGATAAGAATTGCTAAAGGATGCGGACAAAAAGTAGAAGATGTTAATAGACTTCTTAAACAATTTGAACAAATGAAAGATATGATGAAAAAGATGAAAAACTTTAAATTTTAAAATAGTAGCAATACTATTTTTTTGTGTTATACTTTATTAGATAAGGAGAATAAAAATGGATAAAATTAGAAATAAATTTTATGAAATTAAAAAAATAGATAAAACATATAGATGGGAGTCTACTACTAAAATTGACTAAGTTTATCTTAGTCTTTTTGTTTACTATTCATTTTTGATATGATATACTTTTAGTATGATAGGGTGTGAATAATGTGAGTAAAAAAAGAAAAATTTTTATGGTATTGTGTGTGCTAGTGTTTTTTGTTGTATTTATATTACCTATAATAAAGAATGATTTTGATAAGATTATATATGATAAAACTTTTTCAATTTTATCTAATCCTGATAATAAAGTTTATATGGATGAACTTGTGAAATATGGAAGACAAAATAATATAAATGTTGAGGTTAGTTATGCTGATGATTTAGAGGCAATGGATGTTTTAAAAGAAGAGGAGTATGATGCTTTATGGATGTCTAATTCAATATGGTTATATATGTTAGATGGTGTTAAGGTTATAAATTCTAAATCAATTAGTGTTAATCCTGTTGTGATGGGTATAAAAAAAAGTAAAGCAGAAACTTTAGGTTTTGTAAATAATAATATTTATAATAAAGATATAATGAATGCTATTAAGGATGGCAAACTTAAGTATGTTATGACTTCTGTTACTAAAACTAATACAGGTCTTACTGCTTATTTAGGATTTCTTAATTCTCTTGCTGGTAGTCCTGAAATATTATCTATGGAAATGCTTGATAATGAAGATTTGAAAAATAATTTAAAATCATTATTTAGTGGTGTTGAAAGAGTAAGTGGTAGTGATACATTCCTTGAGGATATGTTTTTATCAAGTGATTCTTATGAGGCAGTTATAGCTAGTGAATCATCTTTGATAAATATTAATAAAAAGTTAGTTTCAAATAATAAAGAACCTTTATACTTATTATATCCTGTTGATGGTGTTGCTATAAATGATTCACCTTTTGCATATATCGATCATGATCAAAATAAATTAGAACAATTTAATAAATTACAATCATATTTACTTTCTAATGAATCACAAAAAAAATTGCAAGAATTTGGTAAGAGAACTTGGTATGGTGGAATTAATTCAAAAGCAAATAAAGATATTTTTAATCCTTCATGGGGAATTAATACTTCTAAGTATTTAATACCTCTTAAATACCCTTCAAAAGATGTTATGAATAAAGCTTTAGCTATATATATAGATGAACTTAGAAAACCATCAAGTGTAGCATTTTGTTTAGATTATTCTGGTAGCATGTATGGATCTGGAGAGACAGAACTTAAAAATGCTATGAAATATATTTTAAATAAAGATGAAGCTAGTAAAGATTTATTGCAATTTTCAGAAAATGATTTAATAACTGTAATACCATTCAATTCACATAATTATGAAATATTAAAATCTAAAAGTGGAACGGATACAGTTGATTTAATACATACAATAGAGGATATTACACCAGGTGGAGGCACTAACATTTATGATTGTGCAATAGAAGCATTAAATCAAGTTGATTCAGTTACAAATGATTATACTAAAACAGTAATACTTATGACTGATGGTGAATCTAATACAGGTAGTTATCGAACTTTAGCTAAAGAATATAAAAGTCATAAAAATATTCCTATATATAGTATTATGTTTGGTAACTCTAATGATGAACAATTAAACGAGATAGCAAGATTAACTAATGCTAAAGTATTTGATGGTAAAACTAGTTTAATAAGAGCATTTAAGGAAGTAAGGAGTTATAATTAATGATTAAGATACAAAAAAGATTTATATTATCTGCTTTAATATCCGGTATTTCATTTATAATATTCTATATCTTTTTAGATTTTTATTTAATAATTTCATTATTATTATCAATACTTATATATATAGGAGGAATCTTCTTATTTAAAGGTAAGGATATAAGAAGTTATGATTCTGAGGCAATATCTAGATATTATTTTGAAATATCAAAATTAAATGATTATAAAGAAAAAATAAAAGATAAAACAATTAAGAATAAATTATCTAAGATAGTTAATGTTTCATCTAAAATAACTAAATATTTAGAAAGTAGGCCTATTAATACTACTAAAATATATAATTTCCTAGATTACTATTTACCATTTACTACTAAAATAGTTACAAAATATATAGAGGCTGAGAGTAAAGAAGAGAAAACTTTTGTTGAAAATAAATTAATTCTTAAAATGTCAGTATATATTAAAGAAGTTGAACATGAGTGTGATAGATTACTTGAAGAAATTGTTAAATCAAAGGATAAAGAATTGGATTTTGAAATGAAAATATTTGAAAAAACATCTGATTTAGATTTTGATAATGAAGGAAGTGAAAAAAATGATAAAAAATGAAAAAACTATATCTATAATTATTGGTTCTGTTATTATACTTACAGTTGTAATTTCTGCAGTTTTATTTAAAAATAAAGGTAGTTTCAGTAAAAATACAGTAGATGTTTATGCAGCTGTTGGTGGAGGAAAGGAAGACCTTCTTGCTGATAGTGAAATAAACAAAGTATTTGATAATAAATATCATTTTAAATTAGTTAATGATACATGGAGTAATGGTAAGACTGTAAAAATTCCTGTATTAAGAGAAAATAATGAGATGTATGATTTGATATTTTTCTCTGATGAAAGATATTATAATGAATATAAAACTCCGGCTGAGGGTGATGAAGCAAAAAGATATACAGTTCTTGATGGGGATTTAGTATTAAATACTCCAATAGTTATGTATAGTTGGAAGCCTGTAGCAGAGGCATTAACTAAAGAAGGAATAGTAACCATCAAAGATAATATTTATTACATTACTGATATGAATAAGCTTATTAATTATATTCTTACTGGTAAAAAATGGAGTGATATTGGTCTTGATAGTATATATGGTTCTATAAATGTTGGTTCAGTTGATCCTGTTACTTCTTCTCCTGGTGCTACTTACTACGGTCTTTTACTTTCAATAATGGCCGGAGGTGAAGTTAATGAAAGTAATATAGATGATGCACTTCCTAAACTAAAAACATTCTATGAAAAATCTGGTTATATGAATAATACACCAGCAGACTTATTTTCAATGTTTTTAAAGACTGGTATGGGTGCTAAACCTATAATTGTTGACTATGAAAAAAGTTTAATTGATTTTGCTAATTCCAATCCTGATGGATGGAATCAAGTAAAAGATGATGTTGTAATATTATATCCAACACCAACTATATGGAATTCACACTGTATAGCTGCATTATCTGAAAATGGTAAAACAGTATTAAAAGCATTTGAAGATAAAGAAGTATCACAAATAGCATGGGAAAAATATGGATTTAGAGTTGGAACTACTGGTGGTAATTATGATGTTAGTAAAATTAACATTAAAGGGGTTCCTCAAAAAATAACAAGTGTAACTTCAGGATTAAAAATGGAAATATATGAAAGACTAATAGAGTATTTATCACAAAAGTAATAAATGCTCTTTTTTGATCTTTATTTGCCTAGTCATTCTTTTATTTTAAACATAAACTAATTATGAAAGGGAGTTGTTAAAAGTGAAAGATAGTACAATGGGAATGTACCAAGGATATACTATTGAAGGTTCTGCTGATTTAAAAGTAACACCTGAGAATAATAATTATGCTTCAGCAGTAGGATGTAATAGTTTACCAGGTATGGTTTGTCCACCTGTGTATGAATGCCCTCAAGAAAGATGTATACATAGACAAATAATTCATGAAGTACCACATGTTTGTCCGATTAATACTAGAATAATTAATCATCATATTTATAAACATACTTATAATAATTGCTATACTTGCACAGAAGAAAATGATATATGTAATGTAAATGAAGGGTGCTCTTGTAAATTTATGTAAGCAAATACTTGTTATTTGCTTTTTTTATTGACATGTGAATGGGTATTCAACTATAATAGTAATGGTTGAAAGAATATTCAACTGTGGAGGAATTATGTTTAAAAACGATTATTCATGTGATTGTAATATTATTCATCAAGATAAAGTTAATGCTGTTATAGAAAGTATGCCTAGTGATAAAACATTCTTGCATATGGCAGAATTATTTAAATTAATTGGAGATACTACTAGGTGTAGAATATTATTTTCTCTTGATAAAAATGAAATGTGCGTTTGTGATATAGCAAATGTACTTAATATGACTAAATCTGCAGTATCTCATCAACTAGCAGTATTAAGAAAGAATAATATTGTTAAATGTAGGCGTTGTGGAAAAGAAATGTATTATACTTTAGATGATGATCATATTAATAAATTATTTGAAATTGGTTTAGAGCATATAAATCATAAGGAGTTATAATGAATAAGAAAATGAAAAAACAATTTACTATGATTATAGCATCTACTATTTTGCTAATTATAGCTTTTCTTATAAAAAGTAAATTATCTATTATTTTCTTTTTACTTTCATATATAATTGTTGGTTATAAGATAATTTATAAAGCATTTAGGAATATTATAAGAGGCAAAGTATTTGATGAGAATTTTCTTATGACAATTGCGACTTTAGGGGCATTCTTTATTAATGAGATACCTGAAGCGGTAAGTGTTATGCTTTTTTATCAAATTGGTGAATTCTTTCAAGATTATGCAGTTGATAAATCAAGAAAATCAATTAGTTCTCTTATGGATATAAGACCTGATTATGCAAATGTAATAAAAGGAAAAGATACTATTAAAGTAAATCCAAGTGAAGTTAAAATTGGAGATATAATAGTTATTAAACCTGGTGAAAAAATACCTCTTGATGGCGTTGTTAAAAGTGGTAGTTCTTCGCTTAATACATCAGCATTAACTGGAGAAAGTAAATTAAAAAAAGTAGAAGTTGGAGATGAAGTACTAAGCGGCTCTATTAATACAAATGGAATATTAAAAATTATGGTTATTAAAGAATTTGGTGAGTCTACCGTTTATAAAATATTAGAGCTTGTAGAAAATGCTAGTAATAGAAAGAGTGAAAGTGAAAACTTTATTACTAAGTTTGCTAGATATTATACTCCAATAGTGGTTATAATAGCACTATTATTATCAATTTTTCCACCATTAGTTTTTAATCAGGAATTGAATATATGGTTATATAGGGCATTATCATTTTTAGTTGTGTCTTGTCCGTGTGCTCTTGTTGTATCTATACCACTTAGTTTCTTTTCTGGAATAGGTGCTTGTTCTAAAAATGGAATACTTGTTAAAGGTAGTAATTATTTAGAGGCAGTATCTAAAAGTGAAATTATAGTCTTTGATAAAACTGGCACAATTACAGAGGGTAAATTTAAGGTAAGAGAAGTGCGTGGAGTAGGTATTACTGATAAAGAATTGCTACGACTTGCTAGTTATGCTGAATATTATTCTAATCATCCAATATCTATATCAATCAAAGAAGAGTACGGACATAAAATAGATCATAAAAAAATATTTGATGTTAAAGAAATTCCTGGTATGGGAGTTATAGCTCATTTAGATAATAAAAAAGTAATGATAGGTAATAATAAATTATTAGATGAAAATAATATAGAATATGAAAAATGTGATATAATAGGTACGATAATTTATATTGCTATTGATAATGTATATCGTGGCTATATAGTTATCAATGATAAAATTAAGGATGATAGTATTGATGCTTTAGAAAAATTAAAAAATCTAGGTATTAAAAAAACAGTAATGCTAACTGGAGATAAAGAAAGTATAAGCAAGAATGTTTTTGAAAAACTTAATATAGATGAATATTATTCTGAATTACTTCCTCAAGATAAAGTAAATATAATTGATAAATTAAAGATGGAAAAGTCTAAAGATGGAAAAATTGTATTTGCCGGAGATGGAATAAATGATGCACCTGTAATAGTAAGTGCTGATATAGGTATTTCCATGGGAGGAGTTGGATCTGATGCAGCAATAGAGGCATCTGATATAGTTATAATGACTGATGAGCTATCTAAAATATCAACAGTAATAAATATATCTAAAAGAACAATGAAGATTGTAAGACAAAATATTATATTTGCACTAAGTGTTAAAATATTTGTGTTATTACTAATATCTTTTGGATTATTAACTATGTGGAGTGCAGTTTTTGCTGATGTTGGTGTATCAGTACTAGCAATACTTAATTCAATTAGAATACTTAAAATTAAGTATTAGAAAGGGTATGTATGTTAGAGTTAAAGGATATATGTTTTGAAAGAGATAATAAAAAAATATTAGACCATATTAATCTAAAACTTGACAATAATAAATTCTATGTTATAACTGGGCCTAATGGAAGTGGTAAAAGTACTTTAGCTAAAATAATAATGGGTATTTTAACACCTGATAGTGGAAAAATCATATTCAATGGAATAGATATTACTAAACTTTCTATAGATGAGCGTGCTAATATTGGTATAGGATATGCTTTTCAACAACCCGTTTGTTTTAAAGGAATAACTGTATATGATTTATTATCTTTTGCTACAAATAATAAAATAAATAAAGTTGATGCAAGTAAAATACTATATAAAGTTGGTCTTAATGCATTAGAATATATTGATAGAGAAGTCAATAAATCATTAAGTGGAGGAGAATTAAAGAGAATAGAACTTGCTACTGTAATAGCAAGAAATCCAATCGTGTCTATCTTTGATGAACCTGAAGCTGGTATTGATTTATGGAGTTTTAATAATTTGAATGAAGTATTTAAAGAAATACAAGATAAAAATAAAGGAATTAATTTAGTTATTTCTCATCAAGAAAGAATATTAAATATAGCAGATAAAATTATTCTTATGGAAAAGGGTAAAGTAGTTAAAATTGATAATAAAGATAGTTTCCTTGATACATTATTTGGAGGTACTAATGAATAAAATAGATAATAATTTATTAGATGTAATACTTCCTAATAATATAAATAATGCAGATGCTTATAATATTCGTAAAGATGGAAAAGGTATTAAAAGAAAAGTAAGTCCCTACATTAATATTGAGTCTAAAGAAGATAATAAAGGTATTGATATTTATGTTAAAGATGGAACTGTTGGAGGGGTATGTGATATTCCTGTAATATTAACTGAAAGTGGAATGAACGATGTTGTTTATAATGATTTTCATATAGGTTCGGATTCTGATAGTGTTATTATTGCAGGATGTGGCATTAATAATCCTAGTCATCTTACATCAAGACATGATGGTATACATAGATTCTATATAGAAGAAAATGCTAAAGTTAAATATATTGAAAAACATTATGGTGAAGGAGTTGGAGATGGTAAGAGAGTACTAAATCCTGTAACTGAAATATATCTAGGAAAGAATGCTTATATGGTTATGGAAACTAGTCAAATTAAAGGTGTTGATGATGCTGTTAGAACTACTAAGGCAGTATTAGAAAGTGGAGCAACACTAGTTATAAATGAAAAGATTCTTACTACCGGAAGTAATAAAGCTAAAACAATATTTGATGTTAAATTAAATGGCAAAAATTCAAGTACTCATGTTACTTCAAGATCAGTTGCTGAAGATATATCTTATCAAGAATTTAATTCCAATATAATTGGCAACAATGAATGTTATGGTCATGTTGAATGTGATGCAATAATTAAAGAAAACGGACAAGTAAAAGCAATACCAAAAATATTTGCTAAAGATGTAAATGCAAAATTAATACATGAAGCATCTATCGGTAAAATCGCAGGTGAACAGTTTATTAAATTAATGTCACTTGGTATTGATGCTAAGAGCGCTGAAGAGTTAATAATAAAAGGATTTTTGAAATAAAATTCTTTTTTGTTTTATATTTATGTTATAATATTAATATAAGGAAAAGGTTATTATGAAAGTATTGTCAATTAAAAATCCGTGGGCAACTTTAATAGTTGATGGATATAAAGAATATGAGTTTAGAAGTTGGAAAACAAAATATAGAGGTAAGATATTAATACATTCATCTCTAGGTATAGAAAAAGATATGCTAGAAAGATTTAAAGATTATAATTTAGAATGTATTAATGGTTATATAATAGGGGAAGCTATACTAACAGATTGTATCTTAGTAACAAAAGAGTTTAATGATGAATTATTGAAAATTGACAAGACTGTTTATGGAAGAGCAAATCATGAAATGAAGTATGCTTGGAAACTTGAAAATATTATTAAGTATGATAGACCAATAAAGGTAAAAGGAAGTCTTGGTCTTTGGAATTATGAGGTAGAAAAATGATACATAACATGAACTTGAATAATGAACCATTTGAATTAATTAAAAGTGGAAGTAAGACTATTGAACTTAGACTTAATGATGAGAAAAGAAGACTATTAAATGTTGGTGATGAGATACTTTTTAATAATAGAAGTAATAATGAAAAGCTACTTGTGTCTATAATAGATTTACATAAATATGATAGTTTTAAATCATTATATAAAGATTTTGATAAAGTTTCTCTTGGGTACAAAGAAGATGAAATAAGTGATCCTAGGGATATGAATGAATATTATTCTAAAGAAGATGAAGAAAGGTATGGAGTTGTTGGAATAGAACTCAAATTAAAATAAAAGAGGTGTTAATGTGAATATATTAAGTATATGTGATAATCCAGATGTATTACAAGTTATGAGAATTATTAATATTGTTATTACAGTTATTAAGATAGCAGTCCCTATATTATTAATTATTTTTATTATGATTGAGTTAATAGGTGCAGTTGCTGATGAAGAAAAATTTAAAAAAGTAACTAGTGGAGCAGTTAAAAAGTTTATTGCAGCACTTTTAATATTTTTAATTCCTACTTTTATTCAAGTAATAGTGGTTAATGTAGTTGGCAGTAATGAAACTAATGAGGAGTATAAAAATTGTTTAAAAGATTTATCAGTAGAACAAATAAATAAAATATATGAAAAAAATGCCCTTGAAGCAATAGTAAAAGCCGAATCAACAAATAATTATAGTGATTATTCTAATGCAGTATTATTAACTCATAAAATACCTGATAAAGAAGTTAAGAAGGAATATTTAAATAGATTAAGTGCAGTAAAAGCAAAGATAGATTTGATAAATGAAAATAATAAGCAAAATAATAGCTCTGATGCATCTAATATAAAGTCAAATGGGAGCACTATATATATGGGTGACTCTAGAACTAATGGTATGAAAAATACAGGTCTTGATAGTAATGAACAAGTCATAGCAAAAGACGGTGGTAATTATAAAGACTTTTTAAATCATATGGCAGAAGCTAAAAATAAATTAAGTGGAAATAAAACGTATAATGTTGTATTAAATTATGGCGTTAATGATCTTGGCAATGTTGATAAGTATTGTTCTAAATATAAAGAATTTATATCTAGTGTAGACAAAGGAAATACCTTTTATATTGTATCAGTTAATCCTGTTAGAAGAAATTCCAATAAGACCGGAGCAACTAATACTAGTATAGAAACTTTTAATAAAAAAATTAAGTCATGTATTTCTGGTATTACAAATGCTAAATACTGTGATGTTTATAATGGCGCTAGTTTAGATACATGGGAAGAACGTTATATAAGTAGTGATGATATTCATTATACAACTGATGGATATAAGTTTATTCATTCTAAAATAAAAAAGTGTATTAAATAGGAGATGTTATGATAAATGTAGTATTATTTGAACCTGAGATACCTATGAATACAGGTAATATTATGAGAACTTGTGTAGCTACTAATACAAAATTGCATTTAATTAAGCCACTTGGTTTTAGCTTGGATACAAAATATATTAAAAGAAGTGGTGTAAATTATATAGATAAATGTGACTACACAGTTTATGAGAATATAGATGAGTTTTTTGAAAAGAATAAGGGAGAGTATTATTTTTTGACTAGATATGGTCATAAGCCTCATAGTAGTTTTAATTATAGTGACATTAATAAAAACTATTATTTCTTTTTTGGAAAAGAATCAACAGGTATACCTCCTAAAATATTAAAACCATATATTGATAGGTGTATGAGAATGCCAATGACTGATAATGTTCGTGCTCTTAATCTTTCTAATACAGTAGCAATAATGGTTTATGAAGCATTAAGGCAACAAAACTATAAAGACTTATTATTTAATGAGCCACATAAGAGTATTAATTTTATAGAAGAAAATTAATACTATAATATTTTGTATATTTATGATATTATAATTATAGGATAGGTGAGTAAAATGAAGAATAAAAAGAGTGATAAGTTGTTATATTTAGCAATTGCTATTTTAATAATAGCTATAGCTATATTACTTATAATTAAAAGTATATCTAAACCAGTAGAAGAGTATGTTAACACAGACGGTGATAGTAATTATGTATCAACTAAACTTATAAATTCAAAACTTAATATTTCAACAACTAATTATAATTATTATTTAATAGGATATAAAGGTAAAATAGAAAACGTTATAACCATTGCTGGATGTGCCTTTGATGATAACTATAACCTAATAACAGTTTTAACTACAGATGGACTTTATGCTTTATATATTGGTAATAATTATATATATAAAAATATGAATAAAGCTTTAAAACTAGTTAAAATCAGTGATAGAAAAAACATTAAAAATATTAGTTATGAGGTAGTTGGTGATGAGAATAGTATGAAATATGACTATTTAGGATGCTTTAAGTATCCATTTATTGAATATAAAGATGGCTCTAAGAAGGCGTTAAGTGTAGATACTACCGATGTTGATAAGTTATTAACAAATAAAGAAGATTATGAGTTTATTAACATTAAATAATTATAATTCACATTTATTTGTAAAATATTTGTCAATTTTATTGTCAATTTATTGTAAGGAAATATTAAATTGAGTATATTATTATTGTAGGGAGATGGTAGAAGTGATATATCCTTCAATTGATAGGTTATTAAATATTGTTGACTCAAAATATAAACTAGTTCATATAGCAGCTGATAGAGCTAAAGTTATGAAAGAATATAAACATTTTCAATGTCCTGAAAGTGAGTATGTGTCTAAAAAAGAACTAGGTAGAGCTTTAGAAGAAGTAGACAAAGGATTAATAACTATTAAAGAAAACTAAAAAATTAGTTTTTTTATTTGAATTAATTTATTATATAGTATAAGCTTAGTTAGGAAAAATCACCCATTAAATTCAGGAATTCTTGATGTAATGTAGATGGAGGATTTAATACCTAGCCAATTAGATTCGAAAAAAGTTTCATTATTAGCTATGTCACATAGTAAATCAACTTCTGGAATTAAAGATTTTACAAACAAAGATCGATGGAAAGAATGTGTAGACAAACTTGCACAAGCATGTAATACTTCTAAACCTGGTAGCTTCAGTGATGCTGATGTTTCTAGGCTCAAAGCTATGATAGATAACGAAAAAGAATTCGAAGCATTATGTAATGAAGCTCTTTGTATTAGAGATGCTGATGCAATGGCTCAAATGATAATAACCGTAGGAAAAGATGGGAAAAAAATTGGATTAGTAATGCAACCTGGTGGATTTTCTGTAGTAAACAATTACGCTACTAGGGGAGCTGACTTTAATATTCCGGTTGCTTCAGCAGATGATGAAATTAAAGCAATAAAAGATAAACTGTATTTTACAAATGGGAAAGAGCCTGTTGAAGTTTCAAGTAATTTCAGTAAAAAAATTCATGCAGGTGAAGGTAATTTGACGTTTGGCTCACACTTTGATGGTACTTCATATACAGCAAGAATGATACCTGTCGAAGCAAATGAATTTCCTAATTCAACATTTGATGCCATTGATGAAAGACTTGGAGAAATAATCACTTATACAAATTGTACGCAAAGAAAAGTTGAAATAGTTTTACCAGCAGCAGCTAAAGACACTGCTTTAGGAAAATTTTATGAAGATGCGTTAGAAAAATTGAAATCTAAGCAACTAGCATCGATTACTGAACAAGTTGTTTCTGGAAAAATGACTAAGGAGATAGGGGACAGATGTGAGGAATATATAGAACATGAATTGAAGGTAGTGTTCGAATAGGAGGAAAAATGATAGAAAGTAAATTGAATGAAAAAAATTTTTTGAATATGGTATATAAAACTTATAAGATATCAGATGAATATGGTGTATGCAATGTTATAAATTCACTATTAAATAATGGTATTGCTGTAAAAAGTGTTAGTATTAACGAGGATGCAGATATAGATTGCAAAGTATATCAAGGAGAGTATACCGTAGATTCTTTTATAAATGATATATATTATGGACTTCCAAATGATATAGACTGTAATTTTGGAATAGAGCTACAAGATGAAAGAGCAGAAAGAATAATGTTCTATCCTGAAAGCAATATATTAATATCAATATGTAAAGATAAATATTTTGAAGTTTCTGATATTTTAGGCTATACCAGGCATTTAAACATTTAAAATTTAAATAGCAAAAAGTACTAGGCGACTAGTATTTTTTTTGTTTTTGTGTTAAAATATATCTACTGATTAACTTTTAAGGAGATGAAAAATATGAGTAAAATAAATATAATGAGTTTAGGTGGTCTAAACGAGAATGGAAAGAATTTATATGTAGTTAGTATTAATAATAAAATACTAGTTTTTGATTGTGGTATGAAATATGCACCTGATAAAATGTATGGTGTTGATTATGTTATACCTGATTTTACATATTTAGTTGAAAGAAAAAAAGATATAGTTGGTGTATTTATATCACATCCTCATCATGAGAATATGGGAGCACTTACAGACCTTTTAAAGGTACTTCCTGATGTAAATGTATATGCATCTAAATATACAAGTGAGATTATTAATTATAATTGTGAGGAAGAAAAAGTTAGGATTAAAAACTTACATGTAATACCTGCGAATAAGAAAATAGATTTTAAGGATTTTAGTATATTCCCATTTAGTGTGACTCACAGTAGTCCTGAAACATTAGGATTTTGTGTTAATACTCCTGATGGTGCGATAATATATATGGCTGACTTTGTAATAGATCCAACTATGAAGGGTAGTTATGACATGGATTTAGGTAAACTTGCATACATTGGTAAACAAGGTGTACTTTGTTTAATGGCAGAGAGTGTATTTGCTGAAAAGAAAGGACACACTAGTCCTAATCATAAGCTTGAAGGATTTTTTAAAAACTTAGTTGATAAGAGTGAAGGAAGAGTTATATTTACTGTATTGCCTTTACATATATATACTATTCAAGAGATATTTAATTCTATAAAAGGTAAAAATAGAAAAGTAGTTATTATGGGTAAAGAGTTACATTCAATCGTATCAATATGTGTTAAGAATGGGTACTTAAATATAGAAGATGATGTTATTGGTAATTTAACTGATTTAAAGAGTCCTGATACTATAATATTAATAAGTAATGATAGGGAAGCTCCATATTCAAATATTAATAGAATAATAAATGGTCATGATAAGTTTATAACTCTTGAAAATACTGATACTATATGTTTTGCAGAGCCTAGTTATGACGCTTATGAAAAAACTCTTGTTAAAATAATGAATGAGCTTGCAATTAAGGGCGTTAATATAGTGACTATTCCTAAAGAAAAAAGTGTAAGACATCATGCTTCTTCTGAAGATTTAATGCTACTAATTAAACTATTTAATCCTAAATACTATATGCCTATTAAAGGTGAATATAGATATCAGGTTGAAAATGGAAATCTTGCTCTTAGAGTAGGAATGCCTAAAGAAAATATCATTCTTAAAGAAAATGGTGATATAGTTAAATTTGAAAATGGAAAACTAGTTGAATGTTTTGATAGAGTATTTGTAGATGATATTCTAATTGATGGTAAGAGTAGTGAGGATGTTGGTGAATTAGTACTTAAAGATAGAGAACTTTTAAGTAGTAATGGACTTGTGCTTATATCAGCAACTCTTAGTAAAAAAGAAAAGAAGCTTATAGTTGGACCAGAGATTATGACTAGAGGATTTATATACGTTAAAGATAATCTTGATGTAATAGAGGAAGTTAAAAATATAAGTACAGAAATTATAAAAGCAAATACTTTTAGTAATAAATATGCAGACTATATTAAAATTAGAAACGAAATAAGAGAGAAGGTTGGCTCTTATTTATATAAAGAAACTCAATGTAAACCAGTTATATTAACTGTTATACAAGAAGTTTAGGAGGATTAAAAATGATTTATTTAGATTATAGTGCAACTACTCCAGTGGATGAGGGAGTACTTGATTCTTATGTAAAGGTAACTCGTGATTATATTGCTAATGCCAATAGTATACATACTCTTGGTGTTAGATCAAAAGAATTATTGATGCAAGCTACTAATCAAATTGCTGATATATTTAATTGTCATCCAAAAGAATTAATATTTACTAGTGGTGCTAGTGAAAGTAATACTACTGCTGTAAAAGGTGTAGCATTTAAATATGCATCTCGTGGTAAACATATCATTACATCTAAACTAGAACATAAAAGTATTTTGGAAGTGATGGGATTTTTAAGTAGTATCGGTTATGAAGTGTCCTTTGTAAATATTCTTCCTAATGGACAAATAGATTTAAAAGATTTAGAAAGTTTGATTCGTGATGATACTATACTTGTAAGTATATGTGCAGTTAATTCTGAAACGGGATTTAAACAGCCACTTAAGACTATTAGACAAATTATTAATAAAAAGAATCCTAATGTAATATTCCATAGTGATTTAACACAAGCTCTTGGTAAAACTAAATTCTATTTAAGTGATCTTGATTTGGCATCATTCTCATCACATAAAATATATGCTCCTAAGGGAATAGGTATTTTATATAAAAGAAGAGATTTACAAATAGATACATTAATATATGGTACTACTGAGAATTGCCCTTTTAGAGGAGGAACTCCTGCCTTACCTTTAATTGTTGCATTTTCTAAAGCTATAAGACTTATGAATGATAATTTTGATAAGAATGTTAAAAAGTGTGAAAAGTTAAAATCTGAATTATTAAAAGGATTATCTAAATATCCTATTCAAATAAATTCTAATGATCTTTGTGTCCCTCAAATAGTTAATTTTAGTTTACTTAAGATAAAATCTGAGACATTTGTTCATGCTCTTGAGAAGTATGAAGTGTATGTATCTACTACTACTGCTTGCTCTTCACTTGAAGAAAGCGTTGTATTAAAAGCAATATCAAATGGAAATAAGGATGTATCAACAACTTCTATTAGGGTTAGTTTATCACATTTAACAAGTATGGAAGATATACATGATTTTCTAAATATATTTGATAAGGTATGGAATGAGTTATTATTAAAATGAAAAGAATAATATTAATAAAATATGGAGAATTAACTACTAAAAAAGATAATAGAGGATTTTTTATAAAGACATTAAGAAAAAATATATTAAATAAATTAACTGACTATAATATTGAAATTAAAGATGACTATTATAGAATGTTTATATATTGTGAAGAGAGTGATATAGATAAAATAATATCTATTCTTAAAAGTATATTTGGAATACATGAAATAGTAATATGTATTAGTTCTACTGATACAAGTACTCTTAATATTAAAAATATTTCTCTTGATATTATGAAAAACAAAACCTTTAAAACTTTTAAAGTTGAAACTAATAGAAGTGATAAATCTTATCCTATTAAATCAATGGAAATAAATAATATTATAGGAGGACACATACTTAAAAATATCAATTGTAAGGTCGATGTGCACAACCCAGACTATTTACTTAATATAGAAATTAGATGTGAAGGCGTATATATTTATGAAAATAGAATCAAAGGTTTAGGTGGTTATCCTGTAAGTACTCTTGGACGTGGGTTATTGATGTTAAGTGGTGGGATAGACTCGCCAGTTGCTGGATATTTGACTATTAAAAGAGGGGTAGAACTATATTACTTATATTTTGAAAGTAGACCTCATACTAGTATTGAAGCAAGAAACAAAGTGATAACACTTGCTCGTAAACTAGAAAAATATAATTCAAATGGTAAGCTTTTAGTAGTAAACTTTACTAAAATACAAGAAGCTATATATAAAAATCTCGATCCAGATTATTTAATAACAATTATGAGAAGGATGATGTATAGAATAGCGCAAAGAGTTGCTAAAAAGAATAAATGTTTAGCTATTGTTAATGGTGAAAGTATAGGACAAGTAGCAAGTCAAACTTTATCTAGTATACTTTCTGTTAATGATGTTACGAACTTTCCAATATTAAGACCATTATGTTCTTTTGATAAATTAGATATTATTGATATAGCTAAGAAAATAGATACATATGAGACAAGTATACTTCCTTATGAAGATTGTTGCACTGTTTTTGTACCTAAACATCCTGTTATTAATCCAAATTTAAAACATATTTATCATGAAGAGAGTTTATATGATTTTAGTGAGTTATTGGATGAAGCCGTTAATAATATTGAAATTGTTGATTTAAAAGAAGTTAAAAGTGATTTATTATAGTATTAATTAATATCTTTAGAGCATAATATTTAATGGTGATATTATGCTTTTAAATAATTATTTTAGTAAAAGAAATAAACTGTTATATAAGATGAAATGTATTAATACAAGAAATGAAGAATATACATCTTTAGAAGATAGCGAATATAACAGAATAGAGAAGTTTAAAGATTAATTTGATTATTAATCTTTTTTCTATTATAATAAAGTTGGTGATAAAATGAAAAAGATATATGTTAGTTTATTATTACTTATAGCGTTATTTGCTTTTATATTTTTTGTAGTTGATATTAATTTTAGTGGTAATGTTAATAATAATACTGAAGTTAAAAAAGATATAAATTATATTGATAAAAATTATTTAATTAATTTAAGTGATGTTCCATTAAAATACGAAGTTAAATTAAAAAATAATTGTTTTGATTTATTTAACTCGTCATTCTACACTGATGAACTTAAATGGGGTACTTATCAAATTATAGTGAGTGATAATAACAAAATAAATTATTCTGTGGATATTAAAAATAAAAAAGCTAATATATACTTTAATGATAAATTAATATATAGTGGTAAGAGTGGTAAATATGGAATGAATAAACTATGTAAATATGGTAATTATTATATTACAAGTGAAATGATAGAGTTTTATGGAATGATAACAATTATTAAAGATGGTAAAATATTACTTAGATATCATGGAGATTATGAAGTTAATGATGGCGTATTTACTGCATATGAAATGGATTATGATAAAGGTATACTTAAAGTATATGATATAAATCTTGATAACTTTGAATTTAGCAATACAACAATTGAAAAAGATTATTGTAGTGAAGAGGTAACTAAAAAATATAATAGAAGTTTTTGCTTTGAATAACTTATCTTAAGTTATTCTTTTATTTTGATGTTTTCTTTGCTATAATAAAGTAGATAAGAAAGAAGGAATTATAATGAAAATATTAAGTGTTAATGCTGGTAGTTCATCATTAAAATTTACTTTAATTGAGTTACCAGATGAAAAAGTAATAATTAGTGGTACTTTTGAAAAAATAGGATTACCTGATAGCTTCTATACTATTAAATATAATGGTAATAAAGATAAAAAAGAAGTATTATTAAAGGATCATACTGATGCAGTAAAATATCTTCTTGATGAATTAATTAATTATAAAGTTATTAATTCATATGATGATATTGATGGCGTTGGTCATAGACTTGTACATGGAGGAGATAAATATACTGAAAGCGTTATTATTGATGATGATGTATTATCTACTGTTGAAAAATTAGTACCTCTTGCTCCTTTACATAACCCTGCTAATCTAGTTGGTGTTAGAAGTTTTAAAGAAGTGCTTCCAAATACTCCAATGGTTGCTGTGTTTGATACTGCCTTCCATCAAACAATGGATAAGGAAGAATACTTATATGCAGTACCATATGAATGGTATGAAAGATATGGAGTTAGAAGATATGGATTCCATGGAACTAGTCATAGATTCATTTGTGAAAAAATGCATGATATGTTAGGTGAACATAAGAAAATAATTAATTGCCATATTGGTAATGGTGCTAGTATATGTGCTATTAAAAATGGTAAGAGTATTGCTACATCTATGGGATTTACTCCAATTGCTGGTGTAATTATGGGTACTCGTTGTGGTGACATTGATGTTGGATTAATTCCATATGTTATGAGTTCGACTGGTAAAAAGTTTGATGAGGTTATGACAGATTTAAATAAAAAGAGTGGTGTTCTTGGACTTACTGGTGTAAGTAGTGATATGAGAGATGTTGAAGAAGGATATAATAATAGAGATCCTAGATGTATTACTGCTATAAATATGTATGCTAAGAGAATAGTAGATTATATAGTTATGTATAATGCATTACTTGAAGGAGCAGACTATATTACTTTCACAGCAGGTGTTGGTGAAAACTCTGATGTTATGAGAGATTTAATTATTAAGAGATTAAACTTTATGGGTGTAAAACTTGATCCTGAAAAGAATAGTACTCGTGGTATAGAAGGAATTATTAGTAGCGAAGATTCTACTATTAAAGTATGTGTAATTCCTACAGATGAAGAATTAATGATAGCTAAAGACACATATGATTTGATAAATAAATAGAAAGAAGTAATTATGAACAATATTTATAAAGCAATTTATAATGAAATAAAGAAATATAAGAAAATCTATATAGCAAGACATATAGGACCTGATCCAGATGCTTTTGGTAGCCAAATGGGACTCAAAGAGTCTATTAAATTAACATTTCCAAGTAAAGAAGTTTATGCAGTTGGAGCAACTGTTTCAAGATTCAAATATTTTGGTCATGTTGATAAGGTAACTGATTTTGATTATGAAAATTCATTATTAATAGTTGTTGATACACCTGATAATAAAAGAGTAGATATAGATAATTTCTTATCATTTAAAAATGTAGTTAAGATTGATCATCATCCTAAGGTTGATACATTTGGTAGAGTTGAGTTAATTAAGGATAGTGCTAGTTCTGCATCAGAATTAGTATTACTCCTTATTAACAATACTAAGCTTAAGATGAATGAAAATATTGCTAGTAACTTATATACTGGTATAGTAAGTGATACTAATAGATTTTTAGTTAATGTTAATTCAAATACATTTTTATTAGTAAGTGAACTTATTAAAAAATATAAATTAGACATAGATAAAATATATAGACAAGTATATAAAAGACCATTATCAGAAATAAGATTGCTTGGTTATATAGCATCAACTATAAAAGTAGATAAGTATGGATTTGCTCATTTAGAAATAGATGAGGATGTTATTACTTCTCTTGGAGCAGATATATCTTCTGTATCTAATATGATTAATGACTTTAATAATATTAAAGAAGTTCTTGTATGGGTATTTGTAACTCATGATGTAAAGAATAATTTGTATAAAGTTAATATTAGAAGTAGAGGACCGGTAATAAATTTAATTGCTGCTAAATATAATGGCGGGGGACATGCTTATGCTAGTGGTGTTAGAACTGATAAAAAAGAAAATATTGATGCTTTATTAAAAGATTTATCTTTATGTTGTAAAGAATATAAAGAAAGTGAGGAAAAATAATGGAAGTAGTTAATGTTGAAGAGCCTATTTGTGCTGTTAGAATATCACAATATCCTGATGATAAAAAGAATGAATTTCTAATATTAGGTAGAAGCAATGTAGGAAAAAGTAGTTTTATTAATACGATTATAAATAGAAAAAATATGGCTAAAACTAGTTCTAAGCCTGGTAAAACTCAGACTATTAATTTCTATCACATTAATTCACAATTTTATATAGTTGATGTACCTGGATATGGATATGCTCAAACATCCAAAAAACAAATAGAGAAATTTGGTATTATGATAGAAGAATACCTTAAAAATAGACAAAACTTAAAGCATGTATTTTTGCTTGTTGATTTTAGACATAAACCAACTGAAGATGATGTTTTAATGTATAAATTCTTGAAATACTATAATTTACCTGTAACAATAGTTACAACTAAATTTGATAAAGTCAATCGTTCTCTTAGAGATAAACAAAATGATTTGATTAAGAAAACTCTTATGCCAGCCTTAGGCGATGAGATAATTAATTTTTCTAGTGTGACTAAGCTTGGTAAAGAAAGAGTTTATGATATCATAGAAAATTATTTTGAAAATTAGTTGAAAATCTATAGTTTATTTATTATAATATTATTAGAATAGAAGGTGTAATAGTATGAATAAAAAAGGATTTACATTAACTGAATTACTAGTTGTAATAGCAATAATAGGTATTATTACGGCTATAGCTGTGCCTAGTATATTAACAATAAATAAGAATATTAACAATAGATTATATACCGAAACTGTATCAAATATAGAAAATGCTGCAGTATTATATGCAAGTAATAATCCTGATATATTTAATGGTGTTACTGAAGTAAAAATTTATGTATATGAACTTATTAACGGAAATTACTTAAGTGGAGATGCTACTTGTAATGGAGATGTAGAATTAAGTGACACTAAGACTACTGTTAAGTTTAATGGCAAATGTTTAACTAATCCAAAAGATAATACATCTATGAATGGACAATATGTAATAGTAAAAAAACAAACTGCTGGATTTAGTGCTAAATTTAATGGTAAGGCATCAAATGAAGCATTAGTAGTTAAAGAGTTAGTAACTACTGTGTGTGATAAGTTTAAAAGTGGTGAATTTAAAGGTAAAACTTCAGATGGTAAAACATGCAAGTGTGGTGATAACAATAAATATATAGTTGACTCTAATGGTGCAAAAATATTAAATGGAGCTTGTATAATATCTGGTAACGAAAAAAATAATTATTTAAAATATGATGGAGTAATGTTTAGAGTGCTTGGTGTATATGACATAGATGGACAAGGAACATTATCTGTTAAAATAATAACTGATCAAACAGTTGAAATAGATTAATCAACTGTTTTTTTTTATATCAAAATATTGTATAATTTATTTAGGAGATTATTTATGGAAGATGTAATATTTAAATACAAGTTCGGTGATGATATTTCTTTTGAACTTAAAGAAAAAGATTTTGTTACTATAGTTGGAAATAATAATGATTTAATAGTTCATACTCTTTTACATGGTAATAAAAAAGCAGAAATAATAATAAACAATAGTAAATTTGAATATAAAACTCTACTTAAAATGAGAAGAAATATGAGTATAGTTGTTTATAAACATTTAGATATATTTGTAGGTGAAAAAGTAGTTGATGAGATTGTCTATGGACTTGAAAGTTTAGCTATGAAAAAGAATGAAATAAGGGAACTTATAAGTTCATATGCTAGAATGTTTAAATTAGATGAATTATTAGAAAGGGATCCTAATAGTTTAGGTTCAAGTGATAAAGTTAAAATGAAAATATTGTCATCTATGATAATTAAACCTAAAATATTAGTGATTGATAATGTAATAAGTGAACTAGATTATGAAGATAAACTTCTTATTTTTAATATTTTAAAAGATTATTCAAATAGTGGAGGAATTGTTATTAATTTTACAAATGATATAGAACAGTCTATGTATGGCGATAAAATATATGTGATTCATGATAAAAAATTAGTATGTGAAGGAAAAACACTTAGTGTATTAAACGAAGAAAAATTACTAAAAAGGCTTGGTATATCCCTTCCGTTTATAATAGATTTAAATAAATATTTTATGGATTATGGTTTAATTAAAAAATATTATTTAACTAATGAAAAGTTGGTGAATGCATTATGGAAATAGAATTTAATAATGTTAGTTTTATAATTAATAAAGGAACTCCTCTTGAAAAGACCATTCTTAATAATGTAACATTTAAACTTGAAAAAGGTAAAATACATACCATATTAGGTGCTTCTAATAGTGGAAAAACAGCAATAGCTGACTTAATAAATGCACTTAATGTTCCGACTAGTGGTAGCGTTAGAGTTGGAAAATTTATTAATGATGGAAGAAGAATAAAAGATATTAATGAACTTAGATTTCAAACAGGCTATGTATTTAAAAATCCATTTGATATGTTCTTTAATAAAACTGTTAAAAAAGAAATAGAATTTGGAATGAAATATTTTAAATATAAATTAGATAAACTAGAAGTAAGAGCAATTGATTCATTAAAATTAGTTGGTCTTGATGAATCATATCTTAATATGAATCCACTTGATTTAACTGTTGTTGATGCTAAAAAAGTTGCTCTTGCATGTGCTATAATATATAACCCTAAAGTATTAATATTAGATGAATTTACAACTGGTCTTTCATATACAGATAAAAAAGAATTAACATCTCTTTTAAAGATGTTAAAAAACAAATATAATAAGACAATAATATTACTTACTAAAGATACTAATTATGCTTATCCTATTAGTGATACTGTTCATATATTAAGATTAACTAAGCTAGTTAAAAGTGGTGGAAAAGAATTGTTTAGGGATACTAGGTTATTAAAATCAAATAATCTTGAAGTACCTAAAATAGTTTCATTCATAGAAAAATGTAATAAAAAAGGACATGATATTTCACAGTATACTAATATTCATGATTTAATAAAAGGGGTGTATAGAGATGTATTCTAGAAATTCATTTGGTTCTTATTATCCAATCAATTCAACTATTCATAGACTAAATCCAGTAATGAAACTAATTAATTTTGTTATAGCAATATTAATATTACTACTCAGCAATAACTTACAAATAAATATATTTGTTTTAGCATTAACATTTGTTATGATGCTTTTAAGTTATGTACCATTTAAATATTATTTCAATACATTTTGGTCACTTAGATATATTTATTTGTTCTTAATGTTCTTTTTGTATTTTCTAGGTGTTAATTTAAATGATACAGTTTGCTATCTAATTAAACTTGTTGTTGTAATAGAATATTTAAATATACTTGCATTTACGACTAGCCCTAGTGAAAGTGTATATGGTATAGAGAGATTTTTATCTATGTTTAATTTTCTAATGCTCCCTGTAAATAAAATAGCTATTAAAATAAATTCTATATTAAGATATTTTCCACTTTTATTAGTAGTAAATTATAAATCTATTAAAGCACAATCATCAAGAGGAATAGATTATTATAATTCTAATATTTTTGGAAGAATTCATGTGTTTTTAAGTTTACTTTCTAATTCACTTAGATTAACTAAAGCAAAACTAAAAGAAACTAATTATGCTTGTGAATTAAAACTTTATAATGATAAAAGATATAGAACTAATTATGAAACAAATAGAGTTGGTTTTAATGATTTATTTTTCTTTATGTTTCACTTGGCACTCATGTATGCATGTATAGTAGAGAAAGGACTTTTATGAAATATTTAGTTAATTTATCATATAATGGTTCTAAATATTATGGTTATCAAATACAAAAAAATAAAATAACTGTAGAAGGACAAATAGAAAAAGTTTTATCAAAGATATTTAATAGTAATATTAATACCCATGGAACATCAAGAACAGATAAAGCCGTTCATGCCAATAATCAATATTGTGTATTTGAAGTAGATAAAGATATTAATCCTAAAAATTTAGCTCATAGTATGAATTCTATGTTAGATGATTATATTTATATTAAAAAAATAACTAAAGTTAATGATGATTTTAATATAAAGAATGTAGCTAAAAAGGAATATATTTATAAAATAAATATGGGAGAATATAATCCAATAGAGGTAGAATATACTCTTCAATATTGTAAAAATATTGATAGAAAATTATTAGATGAATTTATAAATAAAATAAGTGGAACTCATAACTTTAAAAGTTTTACCTCAGATAAAGATAAAACTAATTATGAAAGAACTATTTTAGTAGATTATAAAATATCTAATAAAATACTATATTTAAGATTTGAATCAACTGGATTTTTAAGATACATGATTAGAAATATAGTAGGATTACTTATAGATATAAATGAAGGTAAGAAAAGTATTACTGACATTGATAAGATTTTTATGTATAAAAATAGGACTTCACTTGGAGTATGTGCTTCAGGATGTGGCCTTTATTTAAATAAGATTGAATTTAAATAATTCAGTCTTTTATTTTGAAAAAAAATATGCTAGAATAATTATATAGAATAGAAAGGTTGTTTTTGTATGTTAGGAAAGATATTAACTATAACTAAAAATAGTGCGATTGTAGAGGTAAATAAGGAAGCTATTGGTATTAAAGACTTAATTAATTTGCATGTGGTATTTGAAGATGATAATAAGAAAATTTTGGGAGAAATTGATTCTATTGAACAAGATAGTTTAAAGATTAGTTTTTTAGGCGAGCTTACTGATAATGATTTTATTGGTGGTTTAATTAAGAAACCGAGTATGGATGCTAAAATTAGAATTATTAATCAAGATGAACTAAAAATACTAACAGGTAATGAAAATAAGAGCATTAGATTGGGCGTATCACCTTTATATAATGATTATCCACTTAATGTTAATTTGGATGACTTCTTTTCAAACCATAGTGCCATATTTGGTAACACTGGTAGTGGTAAAACTTATGGTATATGTAGAATAATTCAAAATATATTTCCTGCCTCACAAATAATACCTTATAAAGCAAACTTTTTTATATTTGATTCTTACGGTGAATATATAAATGCCTTTAAAGATTTAGATAAAAATAACCCATATTATTCATTCAAAGTTATTACTACTAATATGAGTAAGAATTATGAAAAACTCAATATACCGGTATGTTTACTTGACCTTGAAGATGTGTTAAATTTACTTGATGCGACTAGTTTTTCTCAAATTGCGATGGTTGAAACAGCACTTGTGTATGTTAAAATGTTTGCTAGAAATGATAAAGAAGCAATGGAGTTTAAAAATCATATTTTAGCAAAAGCAATTACATCTATTATGTATACAAATCAAACTGCATCTAAAATAAGAGATCAAATCTTTGAAATATTAAGTGAGACTAATACACCTGATTTATCTTTAGATACAGATGTTCCTGGTATTGGATTTACGCGTAGATTTAGAAATTGTTTCGATATAGATAGTGAGGGTAGATTTGCTGAAAGAAAGATTATAGCGGATTATATAAATAGTTTTATAGATGATACTAGAAAATGGAATTTTAGTGCACAGGGTGTAAGCTATTCACTTCATGATTTAGAAGTTGCACTTAACTTTACATTATATAGTGAAAGATATTTGCTTAATGAGTCTATGTATGATAGTGCGATGAGCTTAAAGGTTAAATTACATGATTTAGCCAGTAGAGAAATGGGTAAATTCTTTACATCAGATGGATATATCAAACTTGAAGATTATATTAAAAAAATTCAAATTAATGGTAATAAGAGAAGCCAAATAGTTAACTTTAATTTAGAAGATGTAGATGATAGATTTGCTAGAACTATAGTTAAAATATTTGGAAGAATGTTTATGAAGTTTACTAAAGGACTTCAAAATAGAGCAAGTTATCCAATTCATATGATACTTGAAGAGGCACACAGATATGTACTTGAAGGTGATGATAAGAAATTATTTGGATATAACATATTTGAAAGAATTGCTAAAGAAGGTAGAAAATATGGCCTTATATTAGATTTAATAACTCAAAGAC
Organism: Clostridium sp. CAG:1000; assembly: GCA_000436975.1. Taxonomy (GTDB): domain Bacteria; phylum Bacillota_I; class Bacilli_A; order RF39; family UBA660; genus CAG-1000. The sequence continues at coordinate 5,730 of HG000338.1, read as the reverse complement.
CAACTGACTTAAATGAAAATGTAATAAGTCAATGTACTAACTTTTTAATATTTAAAATAAATCATCCAGCTGATTTAGAATATATTGCTAAGAGTGTTCCTAATATGAGTGAGGATATAGTTGAAAAACAAAAAACATTACAATCAGGAACTTGTGTAGCATTTGGAAGAATATTTAAAATACCTATGATTGTTAAGATGGAAAAAGCTTGTCCACCACCAACAAGTTCAAACTGTGATATATATAATAATTGGATGGTAAGATTAAAACAATAAAAAAAGAATAAAAAAAGAATAAAATAAAGGAGGGTAATTATGTATGATTTTGGCTCATTATTTAGAGTAGACATTGATAAAGCAAAATCTATTTCTATAAATACCTTTAGAGGTAAAAAATATAGAATTAGTATTTTATCTGATGTTCTTATAAGATTTGAATATAGCGAAACAGGATCGTTTAATGATTATCCTACTTTTTTTGCATCTAATAGATCATTTGGAAGACCTAAGTATACGGTTGAAGAAGATAATCAAATACTAATTATTAAAAATGATAAGTTCACATTACAATATTTCAAAGAAAAACCATTTATAGGTAGTAGACTTTCACCTGATCAAAATCTTAAAGTTACTATAACTGGTAGTGAAAAAACTTGGTATTTTAATCATCCTGAGGTAAGAAATTTTATGGGTAGTGCTTATAGTTTAGATGAAACACGTGGTACGGCCAATTATGAAAAAGGATTATTCTCCTTAGATGGTTTTACTACTTTTGATGATTCTAAAACACCTGTACTTACTAAATATGGTAATGTAGTAGCTCCTAATTATGAAAATATAGATACATACTTATTTATATATAGCAATGATTTTGGACTAGGTTTAAGAGACTATTTTAACTTAACAGGCATGCCTTTACTTTTACCAAGATATGCTTTTGGTGTTTGGTGGAATAAAGATGAATGCTATAATGAAACAGGAATACAAAATTTAGTAAATAATTTTAGAAAGAATGAAATACCAATATCAGTGTTATTACTTGGAAATTATGCAAGAACTAAAAATAAAAATTCTAACATAAGTTTTTCATTTGATAAAAGTATATTTCCAAATTCATTAAGCCTTAATGAATATTTAAAAAAGAATAATATTAAATTAGGAGTAACTATTAAAACAGAGGGCGTATTAAGTAATGAAGAACTAAACTTTAGTGAGTTTAGTAAATTATATGGCAAAACTGAATCAGTAATACTAAATCCATATGATCCTAAACTTATGGATAGTTTCTTAAAGGGAATAATTAATCCATTTATAAAAAGTGGAGTTGATTTCTTTTTAAACGATGATAATAATATTAAAAATAGAACAAGAAACTATACAATGAATTATTATTTGTATAATACATTTTCTAATTTTCCAGCTAAAAGAAACTTTATTATGTCAAGAAATAACGGCATAGCCCCACATAGATATAGTGCTTTATATTCAGGACATACTGTTGTTAGTTGGAAAACATTAAAATTATTACCTTTCTATAATGCTACTGCAGCGAATATTGGACTATCTTATTGGAGTCATGATATAGGTGGGTATAAAGATGGTATTGAAGACTCTGAGTTATATATGAGATTTGTTCAATTTGGAGTATATAGTCCAATACTTAGATTATCATCAAGAAGTGGAAAATATTATAAAAGAGAACCATGGAAATGGGATGCTAAAACAAATAAAATAGTTAAAGATTATTTAAGACTTAGACATAGATTAATACCATACTTATATAGTGAGGCTAATAAATATTCTAAATTTGGATCTCCAATAGTACAACCACTATATTATAAATATCCAGAAACTTATGATGAACCACTATATAAAAATGAATATTATTTTGGAAGTGAACTTTTTGTAGCACCGATAGTTGATCCTAAAGATAGTGTTATGAATAGAGCTGTACATAAAATATTCTTACCTAATGGAATATGGTATGACTTTAGAACAGGTAAAAAGTTTGTAGGTGGTAAGAGATATGTAACGTTCTATAAAGATGAAGATTATCCAGTTTTCGCTAAAACTGGAGCAATAGTGCCACTTGCTAAAATAGATAATAATATAAATGATACATCTTCTCCAAAAAAGTTAGAAATACAAATATTCCCAGGCAGAAGTAACACATATAAACTTTATGAAGATGATGGTGTTTCAAATATGTATAAGCAAGGATATAGTTTAACTACTGAAATAAACTATTATTATAAAGAAAATGATTTTTCTGTATCTATTTCTCCACTTGAGGGAAAACAAGGAATTATACCTGAAAAAAGAAGTTATATAATAAGATTTAGAAATACTAAATTTACAGAAGGTGTACAAGTATTTGCTAATGAAGTAAATGTACCTTATAGAAGATATACTGATGATACAGATTTTGTTATTGAATTTGATAATATAGATACATCTAGTAAAATATTTGTATATTGTAAAGGTAAAGATATTGAAATAGATGCATCAAGAGTTATTAATGAGGATATAGAAAGTATCATTAATGATTTACAGATAGAAACATCACTGAAAGAAGAATTAGATAAAATAATGTTTAGTGATATAGACATAAAGAGTAAAAGAATTGCTATTAGAAGACTAAAAGGATTACCAACTATATTTGTTAAAATGTTCTTAAAACTACTTGAATATGTAGCAGAACTATAGTATAATTGAGACATATTTCAGTTATGAAAAGAGTAGTAAATATGAATATTGTTATAGAAAGTTAGTGGTTGATGTAAACTAATACAATAAAATATTGAACTTGCTTTTTTAGAAATAACGTAATATTGGCGTTAACAATTAAAGAGCATGATAAGTCATGAATTAAGGTGGTACCGCGGAAAAATCCGTCCTTAGTTTATGACTTTTTTATTTTAAGGAGGAACAAAATGGATAAAATGTTTAGCTTTTTATTAGATTTTATAATTATTTTTACAGTTGTTTATTTACTTTATGTATTATTTTTTAATAAGAAAAGAAGAAATTATAAAACCCTGAAAAAGAATGATGAGGTTAAGTTATTTATAGATAGATATAATTTAGATATGAAAAAAATAGAATATAAAAAAGTATTACAAGTAGTAACTATTATTAATACATTTATATTGTCTTTTACTACTGTATTAATAGTAAGAATAAAAGGCTTTATGATATCTTTATTAATAGGATTTGTTGTTATTATGATACTTATATATTCTTTATATGAAATCGCAGGAAGATATTTTAAAAAGAAAGAGGAAGATAAAAATGTATAATTTTAAGGAAATAGAAAAAAAATGGCAAGATAGATGGATAAAAGAAAAATGCTTTGAAGCAGATAATAAAAGTACAAAGGAAAAATATTATTTATTAGTAGAGTTTCCTTATCCAAGTGGTAGTGGTTTACATGTAGGGCATGTAAGAAGTTATACTGCACTTGATTCAATAGCAAGACTAAAAAGAATGCAAGGATATAATGTACTTTATCCAATGGGATGGGATGCTTTTGGTTCACCAGCAGAACAATATGCTATAAAAAATCATGTATACCCAGCTAATATGGTTAAAGATTGTATTAAGACTTTTAAATCACAATTAATGAAATTAGGTTATTCATTCGATTGGTCAAGAGAGTTTGCTACTACTGATCCGGAATATTATAAATGGACTCAATGGCAATTCTTACAATTTTATAAAAAGGGTATGGCATATAAAGCAGAAAAGGAAATAAATTGGTGCCCTAAGTGTTTAACAGGTCTTTCTAATGAAGATGCTGAAGGTGGAGTATGTGAAAGATGTGGTACTAAAACAGAAAAAAAATTAAAGAGTCAATGGATGCTTAGAATGAGTGATTATGCTCAAAGGTTATTAGATGGACTAGATAAAACAGAATTTTTAGACAAAATCAAAGTTGCTCAAATTAACTGGATAGGTAGAAGTGAAGGAGCAGAAGTAGATTTTAAAATAGATGGTACTAATGATAAGTTAACCGTATTTACGACAAGACCTGATACTTTATATGGGGTTACATTTATGGTTATGTCTCCAGAACATAAGTATTTAGAAAAATATGAAAGTAAAATATCTAATATAGATGAAGTTCATAAATATCAAGAATATGCTAAGAGTAAAACTGATATTGAAAGAACAGATTTAACTAAAGAAAAAACTGGTGTTAAATTAGAAGGTTTAGAAGCAATAAATCCTGTTAATGGTAAAAAAATAGAAATATGGATTAGTGACTATGTACTTTCAAGTTATGGAACTGGTGCTATTATGGCAGTACCTGCTCATGATGAAAGAGACTATGAATTTGCAACTAAATTTAATATACCTATCATAGAGGTAATAAAAGGAGGAGACATTTCAAAAGAGGCATATACTGGTGATGGTGAAATGGTGAACTCTGGAGTACTTAATGGTATGACTAATAAAAAAGATTCTATTAAGAAAATGATAGAATTCTTAGAAGATAAAAAAATCGGTAAAAAGAAAATAAATTATAGATTACAAGATTGGATATTTAGTAGGCAAAGATTCTGGGGTGAACCAATACCAATGATATATTGTGAAAAATGTGGTTGGGTACCAGTACCTGAAAATGAACTTCCATTGGTTCTTCCAGATGTACCATCATATGAACCTACTGAAAATGGAGAAAGTCCACTTGCTAATGTAAAAGAATGGGTAAACACTATTTGTCCTAATTGTGGTGGACATGCCACTAGAGAAACTGATACTATGCCAAACTGGGCAGGATCTTCATGGTATTGGTTAAGATTTATGGATCCAAATAATAACAAAGAATTTGCAAGTAAAGAAGCACTTAAATATTGGGGTATGGTAGACTATTATAATGGTGGTATGGAACATGCAACAAGACATTTATTATATGCAAGATTTTGGCATGAATTTTTATATGATGAAGGTTTAGTGCCTACAGAAGAACCATTTAAAAAAAGAGTTTCTCATGGAATGATATTAGGTGATAATGGTATTAAAATGAGTAAATCAAAAGGTAATGTAGTTAATCCTGATGACATGGTTAATCTTTATGGAGCAGATGCATTAAGAGTATATGAAATGTTTATCGGAGATTATTCAAAAGATGCATCATGGAGTGAAAATGGTCTTAAAGGATGTAAGAGATTCTTAGATAAAGTTTATAGACTTAAAGGTAAAGTAAATGAAAGTAATAAATATACAAGTGATTTAGAAGTATTAATAAATAAAACAATTAAGAAAGTAAACGAGGATATTGATACAATGAATTATAATACTGCAGTATCAGCATTAATGATACTTGCTAATGCTTATGAAAACCATGATAGTATTTCTAAAAAGGATTATAGAGTAATGTTGCAATTATTAAATCCAATTGCTCCTCATATAACAGAAGAATTAAATGAAATGTTAAAATTAGGGAAACCATTCTATGAAAGTGAAATGTTAAATTATGATGAGAATAAAATAACAGATGATATTGTTAAAATAGCATGTTCTGTTAATGGAAAATTAAGAGCAACATTTGAAACAAGTATTGACACACCAAAAGAAGAATTATTAAAACTAGCTTACGCTCAAGAAAATGTTCAAAATCATATTAATGGAAAAGAAGTAATTAAAGAAATAGTTGTGCCAAATAAGATAGTTAATATCGTAGTAAAATAGAGAAAAATCTCTATTTTTTAATTTATTTTAAAAAGAT
>HG000337.1 GCA_000436975.1 Clostridium sp. CAG:1000 | reverse complement strand
GTTAAATTATAGCATACTCACCCCCTCCATAGTCAATTTACATTTACTTGACTTTTAGTTGACTATAAAAAAACAGAGAACATTCTCTGTCTTATTAATCTATAATTGGGCATACTCTATTTTCTTCTTTTCTTCTTATTGAGGAACCTATTGTTCTACCTAATTCAAGCGCTAAATTAAATAATCTAACAGCGGCATTAATAATAGTTCCTGATATTTGAACACCTCCTTTTATATATTTTAATTCACTATCCATCATTCCTCACATTTTAATGGTCTTAAATAACCATCTACTACTCCTGCAAAAAAAGTTATTAATGTTCCTACTATTCCTACTACTACCCAATTAATTGCTCCTCCTTTTATTAAAAATAATTCTTCAGTTTTAAGCATCACTTTATCCTTTCTATCTTATACTTTTGTTTAAACATGGATATAATTTCTTTTTTATGAGAAATATATATTATAGTTTTTTCTTTGTAAACATCAAAGATTTTATTTAATATTTGTTTTTCTTCATTAATATCTACTTCACTTAATGCTTCATCTAATATAATATAATTTGAATCTTTTAATAAACTTCTTGCTAAGATGATTTTTTGTTTTTCACCTCCCGATATATTAAAACCATTGTCTTCTATCATGAAGTTATCTTTTAAGTATTTACTTTCTATAAGAGTATTTAAATTACATATATCAATTATCTTTTTATATTCATTTTCATTTATATCTCTGTCATAAATAATATTATTTTTTATTGTATCGTTAGTTATATAATTATTTTGAGATACATATGTAAAACTATCTTGAATTGATAATTTTGATATATTATTTAAGTCTTTATTATCTATTTTTATATTGCCTTCATAATCATTTAAATATTTTAATAATATTTTTATTATAGTACTTTTACCAAGTCCACTTTTACCATATATTAGATATTTACTTTTATAAGGTATTTCAAGAGTTATATTCTTAATAACATAATCAATATTATTATAACTATAACTTATATTATTAATCATTATATTGCCTTTTATTTTATGCTTATTTTTTGCCTCCTCCTTTTCTTTTACCAGTAATAAATCATTTATTCTATTATAGATATTTTTTAAATAATTAATATTTGGAAATAAATCTAATATTTCTTTTATAGGTTCTACAAAATAATAAACTATAGATATATAAAGAAATAATTTTCCTATGGTTATTCTATTATTAATTACAAAAACTACTCCAATAGATAAAGATAATATATTAGTAAATATAAATAAAATATCTTTTATTACTATTTGTTCATTTAAAAGGCAATTATACTTTGATTCTGAAGATATATAATTATTATATTTATTTTTTAATATTAATACTCTATTATCAATTTGATTTATATTTCTATTAATTTCATAGCTATATATATTTTCATTCAAGAATTTAT
>HG000336.1 GCA_000436975.1 Clostridium sp. CAG:1000 | reverse complement strand
ACTGTCTACTTTTATCATATCACTTCACTTCGGTGACTTTTTTATATCATGTAAATATTATCTGTTACTTCTGAACCAGCTGATTCTAACTTTTGTATTCTTACATCTAGACTTCTAATTTGTCTTTCCAATTTACTTATTCTTTCTTCATGGTCATTGTTATAACTCTGATTTTGATTTTGATTATAATTATCAGGTATTACATTTGGACCATATGCTTGATATTGACTGTTCATATTATAACCACTAGGAGGTATAAAACCACCTGGAGCAGAATAGCCTTGATTTACATTTTGATAAAACATATTTCTATCATTCATATTTTTCACCTAATATAGTATATGACAAAGTACCATATTTAGTGTATAATATATTCGAGGTGTAAAAAATGAGACTTAAACACATAAAAGATGCGGATAAAATAATTATGTCATCACCATATTTAGTTAAAAATCCATGTGAATATAAAGGTAAATGGAATAAATTCTTTGGTAATGATAATAAAATAGAAATAGAAGTAGGCACAGGAAAGGGTAAATTTATAATATCAAAGGCACTTGAAAACCCAAATACAAATTATATTGGTATTGAAAAATATGATAGTCCCTTAGTATCAGCAGTTAAAAAATTAGAAACACTTCATATAAATAATTTGAAATTAATATGTTTTGATGCATTTAATATTAATGATGTATTTGATCATGAGATTGATAAAATATATCTTAATTTTTCTGATCCATGGCCTAAGAAAAGACATGAAAAAAGAAGATTATCATCAAAAATATTCTTAGAAAAATATGATGATTTATTTAAGGGTGAAAATAAAATAGAAATGAAAACTGATAATGATGATTTATTTGAATATTCAACTGAGTCATTTTTAGATTATGGATATAAGATTATTAAATGTAATACTAATTATTTTGATAAGTTTACTACTGAGTATGAAGACAAATTTATCGCTAAAGGTAAAAATATTAATTATATTTTTGTTGTTAAAGAGTAAATAATTTGTTATAATTTTTAATGTAATATAGGAGAGAAAGTATGTATAAGAAAATTATTATATTAGCTTGTTTATTCTTATTTACGGGATGTAGTGCATATTCTTTAAATAATTTATCAAATGAAGATATTATAAAATTAACTATAAATGAGAATAATAAGTTATATAATGTTAATAATAAAGGTTATAGATATAATTTACCAATAGAGTTTAGCGTATATTCGGACAGGGATTATAGTCAAGTTTTATTGTCTAATAATACTAAATACTATATGAATGTTGATGTGGTAGGTTATTACTATAAAAATAAATATATTAAAGAGCATGATGATTCTGACTTTGAATTCTTTGAATTTGAGCATGAAGATAAGACTGGTTATTTAAGAATTACTAAAAATAATGATAACTTTTTTGTTGAGTTGTGTTATAATTATGCTATAATAGAAGTAGAGGTAAAACAAAGTGAGCTAAGATATGCAATATCTAGAAGTATCTCAATATTAAATTCTATAAAATATAATGATCTAGTGATTGAAAAATATATTGGAGAAAATGATTTAGACTCTAAAGAATCTATTTATAGTATTCCACAACCTTCTAGTAAGAGTGGGTCTAAAAATGTATTACAATATATAGAAGAGGATGAAGAAAAAGAATAAAAAGTCAGAAAGAGGTGCAAAATGGGAGTTTTTACAAAACTAAAAAATATATTTTATGATGAGGAATATATTGAAGAACCAGAAGAAGATATTAAAATAGAAAAACCAATTAAAAGAGAATTTAAAAGAGAAATAAAGAAAGAAGAAGTTGATGATACTCCTAGGGTTTCTGAAATTAAAATAACTGGTTATGTTGATGAACCTGTAACTCCAAAGAAAGTTGAAAGGGAACCTATAAGAGAAGAATCTTCATATAGAAATGAAAGAGAGCTATTTAAACCTGAAAAATCATCATTTAATTTTACTCAATTTGATGATGAAGAGTTACCACAAAGAAGAAATGTTATGGACTATGAATCAAGGACATCTATATATAAGAAAGAGATTCAAAAGCCAGTAGAAGCAGAGCAACCTAAAGTATTTAAACCTAGTCCTGTTATTTCTCCAATATATGGAATTTTAGATAAGGACTATAGAAAAGAAGAAATAGTCGCTAAGGCTAAAGAAAAAGAAAATGTTGTTGTTGCTAGTGATAGCGCTACTACATATGATTCAGTAAGAAAAAAAGCATATGGAACACTAGAAGATGATCTTGAGGATACATTAAACACAATGAATAAATTATCAACAACTACTATTAAAGAAAGTATTAATGATATTAATAATGCAGTAGATGCAATTAATACTAAAGCTAATAAAATAGAAGATTATATTTCTAAAGTTGAAGAACAAACTCCAGAAGTATCAGTAGGTGAGTTAGAAGATAAAGTAAAAGAAACAATTGATGTAAGTAATGATACTATATCAGATAATACTTTAGAACATGATTTATTTAATCTTATTGATTCAATGTATGATAAGGAGGATTAATAATGCAATATTTAAATGAAATGTTACCAATTATAATATATTTTTTACTTATAGTGCTTTTAGTAGTAGCTATAATAGTAGGCATTAAATTAATATTTACTATTACTAAAGTAGATGAACTAATTGATGATGTTACAGAGAAATTAAGTTCATTTGATAGGCTATTTAATGTAATTAATTTTACAACAGATAGATTTGGTGTTATTAGTGAAACTATTATTAGTTTTATAACATCAAAGTTAAAAAAATTAGTAAAACCAAAAAGAAAAAAAACTAAAAGGGAGGATGAAGAATATGAGTAAAAAAAGCGGACTTGGAAAATTTATCGCAGGAGCTGCTATAGGAGCAGGACTAGGACTTTTATTCGCACCAGATAGCGGTGAAAATACAAGAAAGGTATTAAAAAGAAAATTGGAGGATCTAGTTAGTAAAGCTAAAGAAGTAGATCTAGATGAAGTTAAAGATGAACTATTATATAAAGTAGAAACTCTTCAAGCTGAGTTAGCTACTTTAGATAAAGAAAAAGTTCAAAAAATAGCTTTAGAAAAGGCTGAAGTTATTAAAGCTAAAGCTGAAGATTTATATAAGTATGCTTTAGAAAAGGGAACTCCTGTTGTAGAAAAAGCTGCTGACGAAGTTAGAAAACAAGCTTTAAGAGTAGTAAAAGAAATTGAAAAGAAATTAGAATCAGACAAAAAGAGAAAATAATTTTTCTCTTTTTTTAATCTACAAATAATTTAATTTTACCTTCTTTATTAGCAAGTAATATTTTATTCCATAAATCACTTTCAATATTTCTTACTTTTTTAGGGTGACATAAGAATCTAATAGTTAGTTTCACGTGATTATCTACAACACTTGTATAAATAATAGGATCTAAATTATTATAATATATTCTATATTCACCAACTACATTATTTAATTGATTCTTCATTTTATTTGGAATCTTTTTTAATGTTTCATTAGAATTAATAATCTTATATAATGTTTTTTTATCTTTTTCAATATCAGAATCTATTGGAACATTAATTTCCATTTCTTTCCATATATATTTAAATGCTTTTGAATAATTTTTTATTGGATAATTAAATATTTTAGAACTAGGTATTTGTATAATTATACCAGTACTTTGTTCTCCTTTTTCTTCTTCTTTGACTTCTAATATCTCAAAATTTAAATAATTAATATTAATAACATCTCCAATATTATCATTTATTTCAATTCTATCTTCTACACTAAATGGTTTATTTATTTTAATATAGATACCTGAGAAAAAATTTAAAATAATATCTCTTAATGCAAATGTTAATGCTGCTGAAACAAAACTTATTAGAGTAAGAAAGTTTTTAAAATAATCTTGCCATATAATAACAAAAGATATAATAATAATTATATTAGTAATTAAATGTATTCTTTTATTTAATTTATATTTATTTTTGTCATTTTTATTAAATTTGTTATTTATAAATTGAAATACTTTATCTGATAATCTAAGAATAAATAATACTAATAGGGACTCTATAGATGAAGTAAAATAATTATTGTTTATTCCTGTTATCTTAGTAACATAGTTTAATAAATTCATAAAACACACCTCCAAGAGCTTTAAAGTATAACATAATATTTTATTTAATGGAAGAGCAAATATGCTAAAAAACACAATTTTACACTTTTTATGTAAATATTGACAAATTAAATAACATTTGTTAAAATTTATTCATAAATCTGAAGAAATATTAATAAATCCCTTATCTAAAGTGAAACTAGGATAGTGAGAACTAGTAATAATATTTATTAATTCCTATCTTCTTATATGACACTAATCATGTCCGGGGAACCGTTATATTAAAGTAAGTTAAATAAAGGATGGTACCGTCTTAAATGACTCCTTATGTACTGTTCTTTTTTATTTTTAAGGAGGAAATATGAAAAATGATAAAATTACTTTAAGAAGTGAAGATTTTGCAAAATGGTATACTGATGTAGTAAAAGCAGCTAGACTTGCTGATTATTCATCTGTTAAAGGCTTTGTAATCTTAGAACCAAATGGTTATGCTATATGGGAAAAAATGCAAAGTAATATGGATTCAATGTTCAAAAAATTAGGACATCAAAATGTATACTTGCCAGTATTAATACCAGAAAATATGTTAAAAAAGGAAGCGGAATTAGTAGAAGGTTTTGCTCCGGAAGTAGCATGGGTAACATTAGGGGGAAGTAAAAAGTTAGAAGAAAGACTTGCTTTTAGACCAACTAGTGAAACATTATTTAGTGATTATTATAGAAATACAGTAAAAACATATCGAGATTTGCCAAAATTATATAATCAATGGTGTAGTGTTATTAGATGGGAAAAAGAAACAAGACCATTTTTAAGAACACGTGAATTTTTATGGCAAGAAGGGCATACCGTTCATGCAACTAAGGAAGAGGCTGAAGAAGAAACTAGAAGAATGCTAGAAGTTTATAAAGAATTTTTTGAAAGCTATTTAGCTATACCTGTAATAACTGGTAAGAAAACTGAAAAAGAAAAATTTGCAGGAGCAGAGTATACTTTAACAGTTGAATCTCTTATGCAAAATGGAGTTTCTTTACAGTCAGCAACTAGTCATTATTTTGGACAAAAGTTTGCTAAGAATTATGATATAAAGTTCGTAAACAAAAACAATGAATTTGAATATGTTTATCAAACATCATGGGGTTCTTCTACAAGAATGATGGGTGCTTTAATAATGTCACACTCTGATGACAGAGGGCTTGTATTACCACCTAAAATTGCTCCTAAACAAGTTGTTATAATACCTATTAAAGATGATGAAGAACTTATATCTGTCGCTGAAAAGATTAATGAATCATTATTATTAAAACGAATAAGTAGTTATATAGATTATTCTGACAAATCAGCAGGTTTTAAGTTTGCTGAAGCAGAAGTTAATGGAGTGCCAGTTAGAGTTGAAATAGGTAAAAGGGATCTAGAAAATGATTCTGTTACTTTAGTTAGAAGAGATACTTTAGAAAAAGAAACAATTAAATTAAATGATGTCACAAATAAAGTAGTTAATCTAATGGATGCTATTCAAAACAATCTTTATAATAAAGCACTTAATAATTTAAAATCTAAAACATATGAAGCTAAAACATTAGGTGATGTGAAAGAAATAATGGAAAATCATCCTGGTTTTGTTAAAGCACCATGGTGTGGAAATGAAGAGTGTGAACTTAAGATGAAAGAAATAAGAGGAACTAAATCTAGATGTATTTTAGAAGGTGAACATTGTGAAAACGAACATTGCGTTGTATGTGGTAAAGAAGCAAAACATATGGTGATATGGGGCATTCAATATTAATTGATTGCCTTTTTTAATGTATTTTGATACAATATTGACATTAATGAGGTGGCATATGAAAAAGACAATGAATAATTATAGAAAAGGAATTTTAACCGATATAAATTTAATTGAAGAATTTAATAAAAAACACATTAGTTTTAAGAATTATGTTATGACATTAAATAAATATTCACTTGAAATAACTAATATAAAAACTTATAAAGTTATTAATATACCTTTAATTATAAAATGTACTTATGATGGTACTGATTATTCATTTTATGAATTTATAACAGGCGAAGAATATCATAGAGATAATTCAAGAAGTACTTTATTAAAAGGAGAAAAGGGAAATATTGTTTTAATATTAAGTGATACTCCTGCTTATAATAATAATTTATTAGTAAGCCTTTTAGAAGAAATGGATGATGAAGAAAAAGCTGCTTATATTTATGGTATGGAGCAGTTACCTGTTATATCAAAAAATATGGAATTATGTAAGAAAAATAATTTTAAAAAAGATATTCAAAAAGAAACAGAGGAATATTTAGATTCCTTTGTTAAGAAGTTTAAACAAAATTAGTTATAAACTCTTGACAAACACATATATTTACTATATAATCTTAGATGTTGAAAAAGAAAGAAAGAGATCCACTCTTCACCAGATACAATAATGTATTGGTAAAAAGCTTATTTATCTTATAAAAAGTTTTTGAAGTGGACTCTAGATCCACTTTTTTAAATGAAAATATGGAGGTGTTAGCAATAGCTAAGCAAAACGAAGTTCAAATTAACGAACAAATAACTTATCCTAATGTAATGGTAATTGGACCTAATGGAGAAAAGATGGGCAACAAGAATATATCAGATGCTTTAACTTTATCAAAGGCTGCTGGACTTGATTTAGTATTATTAAATAATGATCCTAAAAATCCAGTATGTAAGATTATTGATTACAATAAGTTTCGATATGAGAAACAAAAAAGAGAAAAAGAAGCAAAAAAGAAACAAAGGGAACAAAATCTAGAAATGAAAGAGTATAGATTAAGTGTCACTATTGATAAGGGTGACTTTGATACTAAGTCTAGAAATGCTAGAAATTATCTAGAAAAAGGACATAAAATTAAAGTTGCTGTTAGATTTAAAGGTAGACAACTTGCACACCCTGAGTTAGGTCGTGATGTTATAATGAAATTTGCAGAAAGTCTAAATGATGTTGCAGATATAGAAGTTATGCCTAAAATGGAAGGTAGAAGTATGCAACTATTCTTAGCACCAAAAAAATAAGGAGGAAGAAAAATATGCCAAAAATGAAATCACATGGTGGTATAAGTAAAAAAATTCAAGTTAGAAACTCAGGTTCAACTAAAATAGGACATGTAGGAGCTAACCATAATAGTGGAAAGAAATCTAGAGATTTCAATAGAAAAGCAAGAAAGGGTTCTGTACTTAGTAGCGGAGATGCTAAAAGATACAAAGGACTAGTAAAGTAGGAGGTACAAGATGACAAGAGTTAAAGGTGGAATAGTATCTAAAAATAGAAGAAGAAAAGTATTAAAGAGAGCTAAAGGATACTTTGGAAGTAAACATAGATTATATAAGACTGCTCAAGAACAATTATTCCATAGTGGAGCTTATAGCTATAATGATAGAAAGAAAAGAGCTAATGACTTTAGAAAATTATGGATTACAAGAATCAATGCTGCTTGTAGAAATAATGATATAGTTTATTCTAAATTCATTAATGGTCTTAAGAAAGCAAATATTGATATTAATAGAAAAATGCTTAGTGAACTTGCTATCTTCGCACCAGAAGAATTTACTAAATTAGTTCAAATTTCTAAAGATGCATTAGAAGGAAAAGCTCCTAAAAAAGAAAAAGAAACAGTTGAAAAGAAAGTTGAAAAAGCTGTAGAAACTAAAAAAGATTATTCTAAGTTAACAGTAGCTGAATTAAAAGCTGAATGTCAAAAGAATGGCATTGAAGTTAAATCAACTATGAAGAAAGCTGATTTAGTTGAAGCATTAAGTAAGTAATTATTGATTACTTACTTTTTTTCTTGTATAATAATTTATAATTATGAAACTTATATTGTAATTTAATGTTTCATTTATTATAATTAAGTTGAAAAAGAGTGATGTTATGAAAAAATTTATAGACCCATTTTTATATAATGCTCCACATTTAGATATACATGGTTTTGATAGGTATGGAGCTGTAGCAATGGTTAAAAACTTTATTGATAACTGTGTTCGTATAGATTCAAAAAAAATTGTAATTGTTCATGGTAAAGGAACAGGTATATTAAAAGAATCCACTCATGAATATTTAAAAACAGACAAAAGAGTTTTGGAATATAGATTAAACAACTTTAATATAGGTGAAACAATAGTGATTTTAAAATAAGGAGGTATGAGTATGCAACAATATTTTTCTAAAAGTAAAAAAGACAATGTTTTATATTTGTATGAATATGATCTTAATCATATTAAAAATGTTATGAGAATGAAAGAAAATGATGAAATAATTGTTGTGTATGATAAAACAAGTTATATATGTTCTCTTAATAGAGATTTAACTTCATGTAATATTAAAAGTGTGTTTAAAAGTGAGGAGGAGCAAAGTGAGTTTATTGTCTATGTGCCTTTCTTAGTTGATGAAAAAATGAGCTATGTATTTAAACATGGTACAGAACTTGGCGTTACTAAATTTGTAGTAGTTGAGTATGCTCATTGTAAATACAAGTTACCAAAAAAAGATTATGAAAAGAAGCTTACTAGATGGAATAAAATCATTAAAGAGGCAGCAGAACAATCATATAGAATAACTAAACCAGAGTTAGATTCTATTATATCTCCTAACAGCATTGAATGTATATCAGGTGTAAATATAATGTGTTCACTTGACAAAGAGAATGTAAAAAGTATATGTAAAGTATTAACACCTAAAAACTCTCATGATACAATTAATTTAGTATTTGGGCCAGAGGGTGGCCTTTCAAAAATAGAAGAAGATATGTTAGAAGAAAAAGGATTTATTAAAACATCTCTTGGAAGTGATGTTTTAAGAACAGAAACAGTTCCACTAGCAGTCGCATCTATTTTAAAATACTTGAAGGAATGGGATAAAAATGGAAAACTTTAATGAATTTATGGAAATATTTATGACTGGAGATTATTTTTTAGTATTTTTAGTATTGATGCTTATGATTTTTGTTGTGCTTATTATGGCACTTATAAAAACAAGGATGCAGTATCTTGAAATTGTTAATATGGGAAAAAATAAACCTAAGGAAATATCTATAAATGATAAAGTTGTCAAGAGTAAGGTAGATGACAATATCGAAAAAATAGATGAAGACAGTGATATATTAGATGATTTAGATAAACTTATTGCACAAACACAAGAAGATGCCGTTAAAGAAAATGAACCATTATTATCACAAGTAAGTGTTCCACAAGTTAAAACATATGATGATGTTATAAATGATTATGAAGCTAATGAGGAAGAAGAGGCTGTTATATCAAGAGAAGAACTTGAAAAGAAGACTAAAGATAGAATGAATTCTTTAGGCCTTAATGATAATCAAGTTGCTATACAAAAATATGAAGAAGAGCAGGAAAAGAAAGCAATAATTAGCTATGAGCAATTAATTAAAAATGCTAATAATATATCTTTAACTTATACAGAGGAAGATATAGGTAGTGGTGCACCTAAAGTAAATAAAATAGAAGTACAAGAAAAGGAAGTAACTCCACCAGAGAATTATTTAAAAGAAGAAGAATTCTTAAGCATTCTTAAGGAGTTTAGGTTATCGTTAGAATGAAAAAGTTTTTGATTAAAACACTTGGATGTAAAGTAAATTCTTATGAAAGTGAATTCATAAGAAATTTATTTTTAGAAGAAGGTTATGAAGAAGTAGAAGAAAATGCAGATGTATGTATAATAAATACATGTACTGTTACTAATACTGCTGATAATAAAAGTAAACAAGTAATTAATAATATAAAAAAGAACAATAAAGATGCAATTGTAATCGCAATGGGTTGTTTTTGTCAATTTAGAAATTCTGAAATAGAAGATTTAATTGATGCTGACATTATTTTGGGCAATAAAAACAAACATAAAGTATTTGAATATTTAAAAGAATATGAATCTAATCATAAAAGAATTATTGATTTTGTAGATATGAATAAAGATGATATAGACTTTGATGATATGGAAATTAAAGGATATAAACATCATCATAGAGCGTTTATTAAAATAGAAGATGGATGTAATAATTTTTGTAGTTATTGTATTATTCCATATGTAAGAGGAAGAGTTAGAAGTAAAGAGTTTAATAAATGTCTTATGGAAGTAAATGATCTTGCTTTATCAGGTCACAAGGAAATTGTTTTATCAGGAATTCATACTGGTCAATATAATAGTGATGGTAAAAGATTATCTGATTTAATAAACGAAATATCAAAAATTGATCAAATTAAGAGAATAAGACTTTCTTCTGTGGAAATAGTCGAACTAGATGATAAAATGATGGATATTATTAAGAATAATAATAAATTTGTATCGCATTTGCATATACCACTACAAGCAGGTAGTGATCATATATTAAAATTAATGAATAGAAGATATGATAAAAAATACTTTAAAAAGTTGGTTGATAAAATAAGAGAAAATAGAAATGATATTTCACTTACTACGGATGTTATCGTAGGGTTCCCTGGAGAAACTGAAGAGGATTTTAAAGAAACATTAGATTTTTGTGAAGAAATTGGCTTTACTAAAATACATGTATTTCCTTATTCTGATAGAAGTGGTACAGTTGCTTCAAGAATGAAAGATAAAATACCTGGTAATATTAAGAAAGATAGAGTAAGAAGGTTAATAGATTTATCAAATAAGTTAGAAAAAGAGTATTATTTAAAACATATTGATAAAGAAGATGACGTTTTAATAGAAGAAGTTAAGCAAGATGGTTATTTACATGGATTTACTAGTGATTACATACCAATAAAATTAAAAGGCAATTATAAAATTAATGAGATTTACAAGATAAAACTTAGTAAAGAAAATATAAATTTTAGTCTAGACTGAATTGACATAAGTATATCATAATGATATACTTTTAATATATAATAGAGTAGGAGGAAGTAAGGATGGATTATAGTTATGATTATGGATATGGAGGATATGATTCTATGCCAATAGATAGTTTCGATAGTTCTTTTAGCGCATCTGCAGGGCCTACATTAGCAGTAGCTGGAATAATATCTATAGCGGTACTTGTTGTTTTACTAATTGCTATGATTAAGCTTTATAAAAAGTTTAATAGACCAGGATGGGCGCCAATCGTTCCAATTTATAATATGTGGGTACTATTTGAAATGGGAGATTTACCAGGGTGGTTATCATTAATTCCTGGTGTTAATGGTATTTGTACTTTAGTCGCATATTTTCAAATAGCTAAAAAGTTAGGTAAATCAACTGGATTTGCTGTGTGTACTATATTCTTTATGCCAATATGTGTATTAATTATGAGTTTTGATAGTTCAATGCCTGTTAATCAGAATATGAACAATAATTATCAAGGTATGAATAATAATTATCAAGGCATGAATAATCAACAAATGAACAATGCTCAAAATATGGTAAATAATCAGCAACCAATGAATCAACAGCCAATGAATCAACAACCGTTGAATCAACACCCTATGCCACAGGGGCAAACAACTGTAAGTGAAACTCAGGTTAATGAGATTCCCACAAGTACATTCGTGCCAACGGAACCAGTAACACCACAGCCAATGCCACAAGAGAATGTTCCAACTGTTGATGCACCACAATTTACAAATATAAACGACAATAATAATCAATAAGTATACTAAATGTATACTTTTTTTAATTTATCTATTGATTATGATAAATTTATTTGATATAATTAAACCACTGTTTGAAATGGCGATGTAGCTCAGTTGGCTAGAGCATCTGGTTCATACCCAGGAGGTCGAGAGTTCGAATCTCCCCGTCGCTACCAATAAGAAATATACTCAGATTATTCTGAGTTTTTTATTTGAAAAAATATTGCTATTATGATATTATTAAGTAAAGAAAGGTAGGTTATTATGAAGAAACTTAAAAATTTATTTATTGTCTTAATTGTTTCCGGGTTACTCTCAGCAATCAGTATTGATGCTGCATATATGTTTAAATCTTATTTAAGTGTTAGCTTAAAAGCTTTTAATGCTTACACTAGTATTGGAACAGAATATAAAATTGATGGAAGCAAAGGGCAAGAATATTATAATACTGGAAATATTAATGAATGCACTGGTAATGAAAATAAAATTACTGTTAAAATTGTATGCATCGGGCAAAATATTTCTGCGAAAACGTTAGGATCAATGCAAACTGCAAAATGGAATGATAATGCGGCTAAAATTTGTTCTAGATATAATTTGGAAATTAAAAATAACGTTACATCTCCATGTAAGTCAACTCATTCCGGAATTTGGACACATAATTAAAGTAGAGGTATAAATGAAAAAAAGAATTCGTATTTATTATATTGTTTTAGCTATTCTATGTTTAGTTTCTACCATTATATTTTTGTGCAAAAACGTGTCTGGTTATAATGATTATAAATATGAAATAAATGAATGCAATAAGTATTTGAGTTTAGAAGTTAAGCAATCAAACTATGACACAAATGACTACGATATTGAAAGGTGTAAATATATATTAAATGACAAGGAAAAACCATATAGTTTTTTTCTTGCTTTTGATCAATTTATTGAAACGGGTATTTTTAAATTTATATTTCCTTTTTTTGTTTCAATTATTATTTTTATACCACTTGTGTATAAATTATCATTAGAACTTGATAGTAATTATATTAAATATTATCTTTTGAGAAAAAAATATAAAAGTTATGTTTTTGATTTAATAAAAAAGGCTTATAAAAATATCTTTATTATATTGTTGATGTTATCTTTATTAATAATAGTTTCATTGATTAAATCTAACTTTAACATTAGTCCTAGACTGGATATTTATTTACTTTATCTATCACAAGAGGCTTTACTATTTGAAAATCCTATTAATTGTGTTATTTATGTAGTAATAATTATATTAAATCTTCTTATTTATGCGAATATTGCTTTAATTGTTTTAAGAAATAATCATAAAAACTATTTAATATCTCTTACCGAGTGCTTTTTAGTAACCTATATGTATTTATGCTTTACTTTTATAGTTATAGGTGTTTTTGTAGATAAATGTTTTGGTGTTATATCTGAACAGATAAATCTTTTTGAGATATTTACATGGCATGGAATAACTAATCCTATATTATTCTTAATAGTCAATACTATTTATTATATTATTTCATTAGTTATAGTATTATTGATGTATAAAAATAAAGAAAAGATAATTATGAAATGCGAAGGTTAAAAGTGAGGTTATATGAAAATTGAGGTTAAAAATGTTAGTAAAACATTAAAAAAAATTAAAGTTATAGATAATGTATCTGTTACATTTGAATCTGGAAAAATATATGGTTTAATTGGAAAAAATGGTAGTGGTAAAAGTGTTTTTTTAAAATTACTATGTTCATTTTATATTCCGGATAGTGGGACTATAAGACAAGATGGATATGATTATATTAAAAATAATGATTTTCCAAAAGACACACGAGCGTTTATTGAAACTCCTAATTTTATTAGTGATATGACTGGTTTTGAAAACTTAAAAAACTTAGCTAAGATTCAAAATAAAATTACAGATAAAGAAATACTTGATACTTTAGAAGATGTATGTTTATTGCAAGAAAAGGATAAATCTTATGATAATTATTCTCTTGGTATGAAACAAAAACTAGGTATAGCTCAAGTATTAATGGAAAACCCTAGGTTTATTATATTAGATGAACCATTTAATGGAATTGATGAAGAATCTGTTAAAAAAATTAAAACTTTAATTAAAAAACTAAAGAAAGAAGATAAGCTTATAATTATAACAAGCCATATAAAGGAAGACATATTAGATTTAGCAGATGAGGTATATAGATTTGATTCGGGAGTTTTAACAAAAAATGAATAAGTTATCATATCATAACAAATTTTTAATAAAAAAATATTTGATACTTGTTTTTGCTGTTTGTTTTTTTGCATCTCAGAGTGCTCCTAAGGGCTTATCGTATCTTAGTACGATAAACGCTACATTTTATAGTCTTATTTTCACTCTTGCATCATACATTGTTTATGTAATATATACATTTGATTTAATATCTATATATGATAAAAACTATATGCAATTTTTAAGATACAAAAATAAAAGAGAATATTTAGAAAATTTACTTAAATATTGTTCTAAGAATTTTAATTTATTATATGCAATTTTTATAGCAATACTAACAATATTTGTCTCTATTAATTTTTTTCTTAGAGGAGATGTATTATTTAATTTTGATTTATTATCTTTTTTTAAGCTTATATATAATTTCTTTAAGATATTTGTTTTAACAGAGATTTTCCTTCAAATAGGAATTTTGCTTAGTAAATGTTTTTCTAAAGTAATTGCATCTATATATCTTTTACTTATTCAAATTATTAGTTATAGTTGGGTATATGATATAACCACTATTGATTCTTTTAATAAAATACATTTGTTTTATGGATATTATTTAAAAGATTTTGAATACAGTAATATATTTTTAGATGTATTTGCATTTGTATTACAGGTAATTATCTTTACATTAATATTAGAATTAATTAAATATTTAACATTAAAATATAAAAAAGTATATATAGAGGATTAAATGAAACAAAAAATTTTATTAATAAAACATGATTATTTTAAAAAAGTATTAAGGTATTTCTTATTAGAAATAATTCTTTTACTTATCTACTTATCTCTTAATTTTGAAAGTAAGGATACTATTATATTGACTTTAGGATTAAATAAAATAACATTTTATGATCAAATAAGGGATATTATAAGGTTTATCGATACTGGAGTACTTACTTATTCAGTATTGTTTATTTATTTTTATGATTTAAAAAGAAACCCGGAGTTTATTTTGCTTAGGGAAAAAAATCAAAAATATATTATTGATAAACTTATGTTAGTTCTAATTTTAAACATAATTATCAAATCTATTTGTTTTTTGTTTATTAATTTTACTTTCGGACAAATGTCTATTCTTGATAAGAACTTAATAAATGATGGTCTCATTAATATTATGTTTACTATTTTTACTATTACATCTCTTTTAAACTTATATTCTCAAAATAAGTATTTAAGTTGTTTTGTTGTTATAGGAACTTTTGTATATAATTTATTTTTTGATATAAATTGTTTTTGGATAGTAACGTTGCTTTTGGTATTCTTAAGTTTCGCACTCTACAGTAGTCAAAAGATATATAATAAATATATTAGATAATAAAAAGTTTGTCATTTTTAAATATTTCTTATATAATAAAAGTATAAATAATTAAGTGGAGGTAGGTATGAAAATAATTAGTAATAATGATTGTTATATACAAGGATATGATTTAGAACATCTTATATATAATGATACACAATTTCCTGTAAGTATGTATATAGACATAAGTAAAAGAAGACATCATAGTGATTTGAGTAAATATTATAAAATAGAGGATAAGGCTCAAATCGAATATTTGATGAATAATGGTTTAGTTGCTGACTTTAGTGAACTAAACATGTATAATGAAACTGGTCTTAAGAAACTTATTGATTTTTTTAAAAAAGAATTATATTATGAATCTACTAAAGATGAGGAGTATGATTCAAATACTGTTTCTAATTTAATCAATACATTTAGAAAAAGAAGACAACTTGAATATATGATTTTTCAGATTAGAGAGATGCTTAAACTAAAGAGAAATATTTCTAATATAGAATATCCTAATGTTCCAAATCCATGTGAAATGCCAATAACAAATGGGATATTAAAAGCATGTCGTTCTATTATTCCTGGTAATGTTTTAATATATAATGAAGATAATAGTTCTCTTGGGGCAGATATTGATTATGATTTTTGTGAGACTGCATTTGATATATTAAAATTAGATTATAAAAATAGTTTAGATGAGGATATTAAAGTTGAATTTTCTAAATTTAGTGATGATATGAAATATTATATTATGGGGTACAAAACTAAAGAAGTTTTAAAGAGTCAAACTTTTAGAAAAAAATAACCAAGTAAAAAACTTGGTTTTTATATGTAAAACACTACAAAAAAAATATTAAATATGTTAAAATGTATAAGGAGGATAGTATATGAATAAGATAACTATAATTATTGCTGGTGTATTTATTTTGTTATCAGCACTTTTATTTATACTTACAATTATAATTAAAAACAAAAGAAAGAATAATATATTATCTTCAGTAGATAAATTAACAACTGAAAAGAATTTAATTATTTCTTCTCAATTAATGAGTGAACTTTCAAAAGCAAGTAAACTTGTTAATAATAAAAAGACTGAAGAATTAGTAGAGTCTTGGAAGAAAAGATTTAATAATATAGAAAATAAAGATATGCCCAAATTAACAGATAATTTAATAGAGGTAGAAAACTTATGTGTTAATAAGGAATATAAAACAGCTAAAGAAGCTCTTTCACTTGCTGAAAAGAATATATTTCATGTTAAAGCTAAATCATATAAATTATTAAATGAAATAAAAGAATTAACAGAGAGTGAAGAGAGAAATAGAGAGGCTGTTACAAAATTAAAGAGTTTATATAGGGAAGTAGTATTCAAATACAATAAAAATAAAAATGATTATGGTGACATATGTAATCCAATAGAATTACAATTTGAGAATATAGATAAATTATTTAGTGGATTTGAAGTAGCTATAGAAAATCATGAGTATGAGGAATTAGGTAAAATAGTTAAGGCTCTTGATGATATGATACATAACATTAATATTGTTATAGAAGAAGCACCAACTATTATACTTATGTCTACAATGATACTTCCTAAAAAAATGAATGATATTAAAAATATAAGTACTAAACTTACAAGAGCAGGATACAATTTAGAATATTTAAATTTAGATTATAATATAGAAGAAACTAATAAAAAGATTAATGATATTATGGATAGACTTAAAGTATTGAATTTACAAGATTCTATATTTGATTTGAAAACATTACTTGATTATTATGAGTCAATTTATAGTGATTTTGATGCTGAAAAAAGAGGTAAAAAAGAGTATGAACGTGGTCTTATTAATATAACAGAGAGATTATCTAAAGTAACAAGTATTGTTAAAAATCTTTATGCTGAGATTAGTAACTTAAAAGATACATATGATCTTAGTGATGATGATATTAAGGTAATAGATGAGATTAATAAAGAATTAATAAGCGTTAAAGATAGTTTTAAACTTGTTAATGATAGAAGTTTATGCAAAATTATGCCTTATTCTAAATTAAGTAATGATTGTGAACTTGTTGCAGTTTCATTATCTAAGGTTGAAGATAAATTAGAAACAACTCTTAAAAATTTAGGAAGTTTAAAAGAAGATGAAGCAAGAGCAAGGGATCAATTGTTTGAAATAAAAGGAATAATAAATAATTCTAAATATAAAATTAAGGATTATGATTTGCCTAGAATACCAGAACAATTTTATGTTGAAATGAAAGAAGCATATGATGCGGTAAAAGAAATTAATAAAGAATTAGATAAGAAACCTATTTCAATTAAAACATTAAATTTAAGGGTTGAAACAGCAGGTGACTTAGCACTTAAATTATTTAAGACAGCAACTAATACTACTAAGACAGCAGCCATGGCAGAAATGGCTATTGTTTATGGTAATAGATATAGATCAAGTAATTCTGAAGTTGAAGCAGGGTTAATTAAAGCTACTAAGGCATTTAATAGAGGAAATTATAAAGATTCATTAGAAATAATATTAAATGCACTTAACATAGTTGAACCTGGAATACATAAGAAATTACTCAGCAAAATGGAAAGTTAGGTGACTTAAAGTGGCTAAAAAGAAAAAACAAAAAATAGAAGAAAATACTGGTTTTAAATATAAAAAAGAGTGTATGGGTATAATAGTTTTAGTACTTTCTATACTTGGTTTAGGAAATAAAGGTATAGTAGGTGGAGTAATCAAAAAGTTTGCTATATTCTTATTTGGAAATTGGTGGGCAGCATTTTTAATATTATCTATATGTTTATCATTGTATTTAATAGGTAAGAGAGAAAAGCCTAATTATTTTACTGGTAGACTTATTGGAGTTTATTCACTTATTTTTGCTATACTATTATTTTCACATATTAACTATATAACTACTAATAATATAAAGACTGATATAATAACAGAAACGTATAATAACATTGCAGTTGCTTATGATACTGATAGTGAAATAAGAAATACTGGTGGTGGTATGTTAGGTGCATTATTTACATTTGCATTTGTACCATTATTTGATATAGAAGGTACATATATTGTAATTATAATCATCGCATCTTTTGGACTTATAATGTTATTTGATTTAACACTTAGTGATTGTATATCTACAATATTCTCACCATTTAAAAGAATATTTAGAAAGAAAGAAAAAGAAGATGATGAAGAGGATAACGTATCAGTTAAAGATATTACTCCTTCAGTAAAAGAACCACTTAAAGATAATAAAGTTGTTATAACAAGTGTAGAGGATTATTTAGAAAAGAAGCAAGAAATAAAAGAAGAGCCTAAAGAAACTATAATAGAACCTTCTATTGAAGGAGATACACCTTATGTAAAACCATCTATAAACTTACTTAATATGCCTAAATCCAAAGGCAAAGTTAATTCAACAGAAGTTATTGCTGCGAATACTAAAAAACTTGAAAGAGTATTTAATGATTTTGGAATGGTAGCCAAAGTTATAGAAATACATGTAGGGCCTGCGGTTACTCAATACGAAATGGAACTACAAAGAGGAACTAAAGTAAATAAAGTACTTAGTATATCAAGAGAAATAGCACTTGAATTATCAGCAAAAGAAGTTAGAATAGAAGCTCCTATTCCAGGCAAAAGTACTGTTGGTATAGAAATACCTAATCAAACAATAATACCTGTGTCAATGAGAGAAATCATGGAAGATTTAGAGCGTAATCCTAAATATAAAGATTCTAAACTTGCAGCACCTCTTGGTAGAGATATAATGGGTAATGTTAAATGTGTTGAGATAAATAAGACGCCTCATATGTTAGTGGCTGGTGCGACTGGTAGTGGAAAGAGTGTATGCATCAATAACATAATCTTGTCAGTTATTATGAGATCTACACCAGATGAAGTTAAAATGGTACTTGTTGATCCTAAAAAGGTAGAGTTTAATGCTTATGAAGGAATACCACATTTACTTATGCCTGTTGTTACCGATCCTAAAAAAGCAAGTGCAGCATTACAAAAAATAGTAGTTGAAATGGATGATAGATACGAAACGTTTAAAAATAGTGGAACTAAAAACATTTCTACTTATAATGAATATATAGAAAAACAACTCAAGAAAAACCCAGATTGTGGACTTAAAAAAATGCCATTTATACTTGTTATAATTGATGAACTTGCTGATTTAATGCTTGTTGCTGCTAAAGAAGTTGAAGATTCAATCATGAGAATAACACAACTTGCAAGAGCTGCTGGTATACATTTGATAGTTGCTACGCAAAGGCCATCTACAGATGTAATTACTGGTGTAGTAAAATCAAATATACCAACAAGAATATCTTTTGCAGTATCCTCATCAATAGATAGTCGTACTATTTTAGATATGACTGGAGCAGAGAAACTTCTTGGTAAAGGTGATATGTTATATAAACCAATGGATGATAATACCCCAACAAGAGTACAAGGAAGTTTTGTAAGTGATGATGAAATACAAAGGGTAGTAGATTTTGTTAAATCTAAATCTCATCCGCCAAGATATAGTGAGAAATTTACTAATTTAGAGGCAAATAATTCATCTTCTTCATTTGGTGGTGCTTCGTCTAATGCAAACAGTGAAAATAAAGATGTTTTATATAATGAAATACTTGATTATGCTGTAAGAATGGGACAAATAAGTGCCTCATTAATCCAAAGAAAATATAGTATTGGATATAATAGAGCAGCTAGAATAATAGATCAGTTTGAAGAAGAAGGAATAGTTGGACCTGCTAAAGGGAGTAAACCAAGAGATGTACTTATCAAACTAGAAGAAAAGGACGGTGAATAATGACTGTACATATAGAGGCTGAAAAGGGCCAAATTGCTAAAAGAGTATTGATGCCAGGAGATCCAAATCGTGCTAAATATATAGCAGATAAATACTTAAATAATGTTAAACTTGTAAATAGTTTAAGAGGAGAGCTTGCATTTACAGGTACTTATAAAGACGTAGAAGTAACAATATTTTCAAGTGGTATGGGAATTGGAAGCATGGGAATTTATAGCTACGAATTATTTAATGATTATGATGTAGATTCAATTATTAGAATAGGTACTGCTGGAAGCTATAGTGAAGATTTGAAAGTATATGACTTATTAGTCGCAGACTCATGTTATTCAAAAACATATTTTGATGAAGAAGCAGGAAGAGAAAACGTAGAGATTATAAACTCTTCAGGTGACTTAAATGGAATTATTATGAAAACAGCTGCACTTAAAAGAATAGATGCTAAATTAGGTAGAGTACATACTACTGAAGCATTCTACACTGAAAATAAGGATTATACTCCATTTATTGAGTTAGGCTGTAAAGCTGTTGAGATGGAATGCTATGCACTTTTCTATAATGCAAAAAAATTCTTAAAGAAAGCAACTGCTATATTAACTATTAGTGATAATTTAATTACTCATGAAGAAATAGATGCTAAAGAAAGAGAGCAAAAACTTGATGATATGATTTTTTTAGCACTTGAATCTATCATAAAAGAATAGATTTTGTAAATAATAAAAAAGAAGATGATTTTCTTCTTTTTTTAGGGTAAAATATAACACAAGGAGAACAATATGGAATATAAAAAGATAATAGAAGACAATTATACGTTACATTTAATAAATAGTGACAGATTTAAAATTATGAATGTAGTAGTATTTTTAACAAAAAAATATAACGAAAAAGATGTACCTTATGGGGTATTATTAACAAAAAATCTGGTATATTCAACTAAGAATTACAACACCAAAAACAAGATAGCGATAAAAGGTGAAGAACTATATGGAAGCAGAGTAGCATCTTCATTTACATCAACAGGAAATTCATTATCATTTTCATTCGCACTTGATTTTTTAAATCCAAAATATACAAAAAAAGAATATCTATCAAAATCAATAGAATTTCTATGTGAAGTATTATTTAATCCAAATGTTACTAAAGATGGATTTGATGAACAATATTTTAATATTATCAAGAACGATGTTATAGCTGCAATAAACTCTACGAAAGATAATCCAGCTAAATATGCTTCAATTGAATATGGAAAAATAATGTACAAAGGAACTCCTAGTGCTAAAGGAGTAAACCCTACTGTAGAAGAAATAGAAAAAGTTACGCCTTTAAAATTATATGAATATTATAATAAACTTTTTAATGGAGAGTATAAAATAGATATTGCGGTACATGGTGAGTATGATGATGAAATAATAAATATTATAAAAGAAAGATTTAGTAAAGTTAAATCATCAAGCAAAAAAATAAATTTATATGTAAAACCTAAGAATAATAAATTTATAACTAAGACGGATACATTACCTTTTAAACAATCTAGATTACTTATTGGTTATAAAATAAAAGATCCAACATATCATGAACTTAACCATGTTCTTAAAGTGTATAATACTATGCTTGGTACGATGAATGATTCATTATTATTTAATGTTGTAAGAGAAAAGAACTCTTTATGCTATTCTATAGGTTCATACTTTTCTAAATATAACAGTGCATTAACAATATATGCCGGTATTAATAAAGACAATGCTGATAAGTCAATTGAACTAATAAAAAAATGTGTTGAAATGATGGGTGATAAGAGGGTAATAAACTCTTTATATAACTATGCTTTAAAAACAATAAACACCTACTTAAATAACTATTATGATGATGTAACATCTCAAATAAATAAATATTACATTGGAGAATTTGAAATTACAGAGGATATAGAAACTTTAAGGGAGAAATTAAATAGCGTTACAGTTGATGAAATAGTAGAACTAAATAAAAAAATAAATATCCAAACAATATATTTATTGAAAGGGGATAACTAATGATTAAAAAAACATTTGAAAGAGTAGATGAAGAATTATTTATAGAAAAATTAGACAATGGTATTACTATATATATGTATCCAACTAAAAAAACAAAAAACTTTTATCTTTCAATATCTGTTAAATATGGTGCATGTGTAGAAAAATACAAAGTTTCAAATAAAGTATATGATGTAATACCTGGCTCTGCTCACTTTTTAGAGCATAAAGTTATGGCTCTATCAGAAAATATTGAAGTTTCAAAAAAAATAAATGAACTTGGTAGCCTTGCAAATGCATGGACCAGTTATAGGGGAACAAATTACAATATATTTGGAAGCATTAATATTAAAGAAAACTTAAAGATACTTTTAGATTTATTCTATCATCCTGACATTACTGATGAATCAGTTAAAAAGGAAAAGGGCATTATTGGTGAAGAAATAGATATGTATAAAGATAATATTGATAGATTGATGTATGATCATTTATACAATAATTTATTTAATGATTCATTTATGAAACATACTGTAGTAGGTGAAAGAAGTGATATTGAAAAAATAACTAAAGATAGTTTAATGACTATATATAATAATTTTTATATTCCAAAAAATACTTTTATAATAGTGACCGGAGATTTTGATACTAATGAAATACTAGAAGAAATTAAAGAATATATATCACATTTAGAATTACCGAATAAAGAGATACCTAAAATTATAAAGAAAAAAGATGATGAAAAGGTATCTATTCCTTACGAAGAAATAACAAAGAATGCAGAAAATGTAAGGGTGAAGATTGCTACAAAAATACCAAGAAGCAACTTTAATATAGAGGATAACACATTATTGAGATTATATTTAAATATAATATTATCTAATAATTTTTCTGCTACTAGTGAATTATTTGAAAAGTATAAAAATGAAAATATTGTTATTAGTATGAGTGGTGGAATTAATATAATAGATGACTATGTTGTCTTGTGTTGTTCAGCGTTTACTAATGATGGTAATTTATTTATTGAAAGAATTAAAAAAGATGTAAATAAATTAAAACTTACAAAAAGTGATTTTGAAAGAAAGAAAAAGCTATATTTAAAAGGTTATATATGTGATTTTGATAATATAGAAGATATAGAATATATTATATGTGAATCTATTATAATGGATGAAGGTCTTGATTATAATGAATATTCTAAAATTAATGATATGACTTTTGAAAAAGCAAATGAAGTATTAAAGTCACTTGAATTTGATAATATATCAATAGTTAAAACTATAAAATAAAGAGCAATCTTTATTTTTTTTACTTAAATCTTTTAAAAAGAAGTGTTTTTTCTTTTTATGGCTAATTATTATAATGTAGGAAGATTAATCACAGAGGCACAAGGTGGTTTAACTAGAGCAAAATATGGTGAAAATTTAATAAAAGAATATTCCACTAAATTAACTATTGATTTAAATGATAAGAAATATGGTTATAAAAATCTTATGAATATGAGAAAATTCTATATATTATTTAGGAATGAAAAAGTGTACGTATTCGTTCACAATTAAGCTGGTCTCATTATCGTGAACTATTAAAATTAAAAGATTTTGATGAATATTGTAGTGATACTAGAATAATTGAAAGAAAATACATAATTGTATAACTTAAATAACTATCTTTTTTTATTAATCTATTGTATAATTATTTTGGTGAAGTATATGAATAAATCTATAGAATTTAAAAGTATTAAAGAACTATATGATAGAGTTAAACCTGCTTTGTATTCTAAAGTTAAAGAACTTAGAGGCTTAGGTTATAAAAATATTTATGAAGAGGATATATGGAACTATCTTGTTGAAACAAATTGGAAAAAGAAACATGATTTACAACTATGTGATCTTATAAGTGATATATTATTTACGAATAATCTTGAAATTAATAATTATGTCACTAATAAAATGCAAAGGGTAACTACAAAAAACGATAATAATCTTTAGGAGGAAAAAACATGAAAAAAATATTAAAACCATTGTTAATTGTTATAGCAATTATAACACTTGGGGCTTTTTTGATTAAGCCTACACTTAAAAATATTAGTTATGGTATTGATCTTCAAGGAGGATTTGAAATACTATATAAAATTGAGCCTTTAGAAAAAGGTAAAGAATTAACAGAAGATGATTTAGATAAAACATATACAGCTATTGTTAACAGAATTGATACATTAGGTGTTAGTGAACCTGTTATTGCATTTGAGGGAAATAATTTAATTAGAATTCAATTACCTGGAGTATCTAATGAAGAAGAAGCAAGACAAAGAATTAGTACAACAGCTGTGTTATCATTTAGAGACACTAATGATAAATTATTAATGACTAGTGATATCCTTGGAAATAATGGAGCCTCACTTACGCAAGATAGTAAAAGTTTTCAATATGAAGTTAAGCTTGACATAAAAGATACTGCTAAATTCTATGAAGTAACCAAAAAAATATCACAAAGAACTAATGGAAATAATATGATAGTTATATGGCTTGATTATAATGAAGAGTTAGATTCTTATGAGAATGAAAAATTAACATGTGGTAAAGACTCTAATATGAAGTGTATATCTGCCGCTAGTGTTAAAGAAGGCCTTGATGGTGGAAGTGTCGTAATACAAGGAAACTTCACTAAGGAAGAAGCGCAAACTTTAGTAGATTTAATAAATAGTGGTTCTCTTCCTACTAAATTAAGTGAAGAGGCAACACCTAAGAGCGTGTCTCCATCTTTTGGAGCTGAAACTATTACTAAGACTGGTATTGCTGGTATAATTACATTTATATTAATATCATTAATTTTAGTATTTAAGTATAGAATAAGTGGACTTATTGGTAGTGTTTGTTTATTTGTATATGCATTACTTGTATTTATTATTTATAACGCTGTAGGTGGAGTGCTTACATTAACAGGAATTGCTGCATTAGTATTAGGTATAGGTATGGCAGTAGACTCAATAATAATATCAAATGATAGAATTAAAGATGAACTTAGAAAAGGTAAAAAGTTAATATCTGCTGTTAATGAAGGAAGCAAGAGTAGTTTAAAAGCTATTATAGATGCAAATGTAACAACTTTACTAGCTGGTGTAATTCTTTATATATTTGGTGAATCATCTGTTAAAGGATTTGCAACTATGCTTATTATTACAATATTTGTAACCATATTTGCTTGTGTTATTTTATACCGTGTATTACAAATTATGACTGTTAAAACAAAAGTATTTAACGATAATGAAAAATTATTTATTGGTAGTGTTCATGAAGTTAGAAAGTTTAACTATGCTAAATTTGCAAAGAAGCCTATAATTGTTTCATTATCAATAATTGCAATTGGATTAATATTTGTACTAGTTCGTGGATTTAATTTTGGCGTTGATTTTACAGGAGGTACACAAATTAATCTATCTAGTAGTGAACCTTTAAATTTTAATAAAATAAAAGAAATTGTAAAAGACTATGATTTGAGAGATTATGATACTTATTTAAATAGTAAAACTGAAGGATATTTAAAACTTAATGATACTTTAAATGAAGAAGATGAAATTAAAGTTAAATCTGAATTAAAAGCATTAGGAATAGATACATCTGTTAATGAAATAAGTAATTTAGTTACTAATAATTTAACTAAGAATGCTATTAAGGCACTTATATATTCAATAATAGCAATAATACTTTATGTAACAATTAGATTTAATTTTAATTATGCTGCCTCTGGTATATTGATGTTGTTACATGATTTATTAATAACTCTTTCAATATTTGCTATATTTAATATAAGTGTAGACTTTATAATAGTGGCATCACTTCTTACAATCGTAGGTTATTCTATTAATGATACAATAGTTGTATTTGATAGAATTAGAGATAATAGAAATAAATTATATAAAAATAAAAAGAAATTAACAGAAGAAGAACTTGAAAATTTAGTGAATGTATCATCTAATGAAACTATTACGAGAAATGTATGGACTAGTATTACAACAGTAGCTGCAATAATTACATTATTATGTGTAGGGCTTAATGATATTTTAACATTTAATATAGCTATTCTTGTTGGTTTAATAGCTGGTACTATATCATCATTGTTAATTGCACCTAAAGTATGGATGTTACTTGAAAGAAGAAGTATGGATCGTCCAGAAGAAGAGGATGATGAACCAACTGAAATGAAAGTTAAAGGCGTTAATTTCTAAGGGAGTTGATCTTATTAAAAACTATGATTACGATGAATTGCTTGATTTATTAAAAACTTATATGGATAGTGAATATATTGATTTTGTAGATAAATATTATAATCAAGCAAAGATAATTTACGAAGGAATGAAGAGAGAAACTGGAGAAGATTATATTATGCATCCTATTAATGTTGCATATATCTTAGCCGAACTTAAAATGGATCCTGTGACTATAGGGTGTGCTTTGATACATGAAGCAATTACTCTTGGTAAGATGACTTATGAAGAGGTTGAAGAAATGTTTGGTACTGCTAGTGCTGATATAGTTAATAGTATTAGCAAAATAAGTAATTTAAAACAAACATTTAAAATAAACAATCCTGAGAAGTATAGAAGAATAATAGTAGGTCTTTCTGAAAATCCAGCAACACTATTTATTAAGTTTGCTGATAGACTTCATAATCTTAGAACATTAAAAGTACATGATGCAGAACATATAAAATATATAGTAACTGAAACTCAAAATATTTATATACCAATTGCGCATAGACTTGGCATGAAAAAGATGAAAAGTGAGATGGAGGATTTATGTTTACAGTATTCTGATCCAGAAGGGTATAGAAGTGTTGAAGAAAAAATAAATGCTTCCAAAGAAGAACTTGAACTTTCATTAGAACATATGAAAGAAGAAATAAAAACTATACTTGATCATCATAATATTAAATATGAAATGTTATCAAGAGTTAAGTCCGTAAGAGGTATATATAATAAACTTAAAAAAGGTAGAAAATGGGAAGAAATATATGATTTGCTTGGAATAAGAGTACTTGTAGATACAGTTGAAGACTGCTATAGAGTAATTGGTCTTGTACAAGCAAAATATTCTCCAATTCCTAATAGATTTAAAGATTTTATTGCAAACCCTAAGCCTAATATGTATCAAAGCTTACATACTACAGTTTTTGGTGAAGATAAAAGAATCTTTGAGGTTCAAGTAAGAACATATGAGATGGATGAAATAGCAGAAAAAGGAGTTGCATCTCACTGGAGTTATAAAGAACATACTAATGGAGCTAATAAAAATGATCTAGACCGTATTTTAGAACAATTTAGGGCACTAGTAGAAGTAAATGATATAGAAAAAAATATGAACTTCTTTACAAATATTAAAGAAGAATTAAAAAGAAATGAAATTTATGTTTATACTCCTAAAGGAGACATTATTGAGCTTCCAAGTGGTGCGACTCCGATAGACTTTGCATATAAAATACATAGTGAAGTAGGTAATACAACTACAGGAGCACTTGTTAACAATAAAATGGTTAAACTCGATTATGAACTTCAAGATGGAGATTTAGTAGAATTAATAACTAAAAAAGGACATACACCATCAAGAGGTTGGTTAAAAGTAGTCAAGACTGAGGCTGCTAAAAGTAGAATTAAATCTTTTTTCTATAAAAAAGAAAGAGAAAAATATATTAGTCTTGGCCATGAAATGATGATAAATGAATGTAAGAAAAAGAATGTTGATATAAATGATGTATTTAGTGAAGAGAATGTTGAAAAATTATGTGATATGTTATCAATGGATTCACTTGACGATATATATTTTTCAGTAGCAACTTTAAGATATTTACCATCATCAATACTTGGAAGACTTGAAATAAGAGAGCCTAAAAAGAAGCAAATAACTCTAGAGAGAAGAAAAAATAAAAATGAAAGTGGAATTGTCATTGCAGGTAGTAATGATATATTATGTACTTTAGCGACATGTTGTAATCCTGTTTATGGTGAAGATATAGTTGGATATATAACTCGTGGTTATGGAGTTAAAATTCATTCTAAGAACTGTCCTAATATTGATTTAAATAGTGAAAGACTTATTGATGCATCTTGGGAGGGGGAGGCCAATAATAGATATACTGCTAAAATAAAAGTATATATAGATGAAGTAAGTGATATTCTATTAAAGATAATAACTTTATCTACTAAATCAGAAATAATAGTTGACTCAATAAATCTAATAAATAGAAATAATAAATTATTTTATGATATAACATGTAAAGTTAAAAATATAAATGATTTGCATAAATTCATAGATGAAATTAAAACTATAAGTAGTGTATCATCAGTAGAAAGGATATTTATCTAATGAAAGTAGTAGTACAAAGAAGTAAAAAAAGTAAAGTTACAATAAATAATAAAGTAAATGGAAGTATTGATAAAGGTTATGTTTTATTAGTTGGTTTTACTCATAGTGATACAACTGATATTGTTGATAAAATGATTAATAAAATACTTAATTTAAGAATATTTGAAGATGAAAATGATAAGATGAATCTTAGTATTAAAGATATTGATGGAAGCATATTAAGTATTAGTCAATTTACTTTATATGCTGACTCTAAAAAAGGAAATAGACCATCATTTATAAATGCTATGAAACCGGATGAAGCAAGTAAACTTTATGATTATTTTAATCAAGAATTAAGTAAATATATAGAAGTAAGTACTGGTATATTTGGGTCTGATATGAAAGTAGAAATATATAATGATGGACCTGTTACAATAATACTTGATAGTGATGAACTATTTAAAAAATAATAAAGCAAAGAAATTCTTTGCTTTTTTAATATTTTATTTGAATAAATGTACTTTGTGATATATAATAAGCATTATGGAAAGAAAAGATGTTGATTTAAATTTAGTTAGTCCAATGATGAGGGAATACCTTCAAACTAAAAGTGAATATGAAGGAATAATATTATTTTATAGATTAGGGGATTTCTATGAAATGTTTTTTGATGATGCGATTACTGCTAGTCATGAACTTGAACTTACTCTAACCGGTAAACAATGTGGACTTAGTGAAAGAGTACCTATGTGTGGAATACCTCATCATGCTTTAAATGTTTATTTAGAAAAATTAATAGACAAAGGATATAAAGTTGCCATATGTGAACAAATGGAAGATCCTAAGACAACTAAAGGTATTGTTAAAAGAGAAGTAATACAAATAGTTAGTAAAGGAACACTTACTAGTCCTGAAATAGTTAATGAAAAAGATTTTAACTATATTGCAAGTATAAAAGATTATGGTTATGTCTATGCTCTTTCATATGCAGATCTTTTAAGTGGAAAAGTTTGTGCGTCACTTATAAAACATGATATTGATAAACTAATAAGCCAAATAGTTAATTTAAATATAAAAGAATTAGTATTAAATAAAGACTTTGATACAAGAGTAGTTAATATACTTAAAAATAACTATAATATTTATATTTCATATTATGATAATGATGAAACTTATACATCACATAATATATTTCAAAATATAACTGATGATAAATTAATAAAAAATACATCATTACTTTTAAATTATTTAACTAATAGTTTAAAACAAGATATAACTCATATACAAATGGTTGAATATATCGACACAAGTATATTTTTAGATTTAGATAAAGAGTGTATTAAAAACTTAGAATTAGTTGAAACAATAAGAAGTAAAGAAAGACAAAATAGTTTACTTGGTTTTATGGATAAAACTAAAACAGCAATGGGAAGTAGATTATTAAAAAGTTTTATTATTAGCCCATCTATTGATGTAGATGAAATAACTAAAAGGCAAAATTTAACAGAGAAATTTATAAATGATTTTATATCTACTAGTGAACTTAGAAATTTATTATATGAAATATATGATTTAGAAAGATTAACAGGTAAAGTAGCATGTTCTACACTTACTGCAAAAGATATGTTACAGTTAAAGGGTAGTATAAAAGTATTACCTAATATAAATGAAATATTAAAACGTTATGATCTTCCACTATTAGAGACATTTGATGATATATATGAACTATTAGACTCTTCTATTAAAGAAGATGCTCCTTTTACAATAAAAGAAGGAGGCATTATTAAAGATGGATATAATAGTGAAGTAGATGAACTAAGAAGTATTAAAACTAATGGTAAAGACTTTATATCAAACTTTGAACATGAAGAAAAAGAAAGAACTGGTATTAAAGGATTAAAAATAGGATTTAATAAAGTATTTGGTTATTATATTGAAGTACCTAAAGGACAAATTAATTTAGTTAAAGAAGAATTTAATTATGATAGAAAGCAAACTATATCTAATTGTGAAAGATATATAACTCCGTTATTAAAAGAGAAAGAAAATTTAATATTAACTGCTGAAGAAAAATTAAATAATTTAGAATATCAAATATTCATATCTATAAAAGAAGAAATAAAAAAATCTATTTCTAAATTACAAACAGTTTCATCTAAAATAGCATATTATGATTGTATTCAATCTTTTGCTAAGATAGCAGAAGACTATAACTTTATAAAACCAACTATTAATAATGATAATATAGTTGAAATAATTGGAGGTAGACATCCTGTTGTAGAAAGTGTTATTGAAAGTGAATATATTGATAATGATATATTAATGGATAAAGATACTAATATATTAATAATAACTGGACCTAATATGAGTGGTAAATCAACTTATATGAGAGAGTTTGGTATAATAGCAATACTTAATCAAATAGGTTCATATGTACCTGCTAAAAAGTGTAATATACCTATTTTTGATAAGATATTTACAAGAATAGGTGCTAGTGATGACTTAGTAGGTGGAGAAAGTACATTCATGGTAGAAATGAAGGAAAGTGCTAATGCTATAAAGAATGCTACATCAAAAAGTTTAATATTATTTGATGAATTAGGTCGTGGGACAAGTACATATGATGGTATGTCTCTTGCTGGTGCAATAATAGAATATATTAATGAAAATATTAAATGTAAAACACTATTCTCAACACATTATCATGAACTTACTGAAATGGAAAATAAATATAGTGGTATTAAAAATGTTCATGTAAAAGCATTAGAAGAAGAAGGAAATATTACATTCTTACATAAAGTATTACCTGGTTCAGTTGATAAAAGTTATGGTATAAATGTAGCTAAACTAGCAGATTTACCTAATAATATTATTGATAGAGCAAATGAACTACTTGTTTTTTATGAAAATAAAAGTAATAAAAAAGAAAAAGTAATAAAACAATTTACATTAGATTTAGATACTAAAACTGATATATTAAGAGAATATATAAAAACAATTAATCCACTAGAAGTAACACCTATGCAAGCAATAAATATACTAGATGAAATTAAAAAGAAAAGTGAGGAATAATCATGAGAACAATAGAAAAA
Source organism: Clostridium sp. CAG:1000 (assembly GCA_000436975.1). GTDB lineage: Bacteria > Bacillota_I > Bacilli_A > RF39 > UBA660 > CAG-1000. The sequence continues at coordinate 65,590 of HG000336.1, read as the reverse complement.
TTAATTGAACAAGAAATAGAAAAAGAAAAAGTAATACAAGAAAGTTTTGATTCTCTATGGAATGATTTCAATTTAATGATTAGATTAAGAAAAATAGCACTAAATCATTTAAAAAAAGCTAGACTTAAATTATCATTAGATGTATTTCTAATAGATCAAAATCCTAAAATAATGGTTAGATTACAAGAATTATGTGAAGAAATAACTAATACAATAGAAGAAATAAATAGTGAACAAGAATTACTTAATATAATTAAAAGGAATATAATGAGATTAGAAGTATTTAAAATAACTGATTTTAATAATGAAATAGGAGATTTAATTGTTCTTATAGGAAAGAAAAATGATTCAATTTGTGATACAGCACTTACTAATCTTAAATTATCATTAAAAGTATTAGGTGGCCATGAAATAGATGCTGAATATAAGGACGAAGTAGATGTTAATGCTATAAATAATAAAATAGAAGAGAAAACTTTAAGTTTAGGTTTAAAAGATATAGAAAATAAATAACTATATCTTTTTTATTTGTTTAAAAAGATTTCAAAAAATGAAGTGTTTTTGTTTTTTATGACTAATTATTATAATAGGAGGATAAAAACATGGATTATTATGAAGAAATAAAAAATAAGATAATTGATAATGAAACATATGAGAGAGTAAAAGATTATTCAAAAGAAAGGCATAGAGTAATAACATATTATGAAATAGGTAAATTGCTAAATGAAGCAGGCGGTAAATATGGAGCGAATATTATTAAGCAATATTCTAAAAAATTAGTGATAGAAGTGGGTACAAAATATAATGAAAGAACGTTAAGAAGAATGAAACAGTTATATTTGTTCTTTAAAAAACAAAAATGGTCCCCACTGGGGACCAAATTATCAATAAGTCATTTAAGAGTGCTTTTTACATTGAAAGATAATAATGAAATTAATTATTATGTAAAACAAATAATAAATAAAAATATGTCTAAAAGAGAACTTGAATACATAGTTAAATCGAAAGAATATGAAAGATTACCAGATGAAACAAAGAATAAAATAATTAAAGAAGAAAAACTCGAAGTAAAAGATTTAGTACCAGATCCAATATTAATAAAGAATACAAATAATATAGAAATAATAACAGAGAAAGTATTACATAATTTAATATTAGAAGATATACCATCATTTATGAAAGAATTAGGTAATGGTTATAGTTTTATTGATGATGAATATAAAATTAAAATAGGAGATACATAGCATAAGATAGATTTATTACTTTTTAATATTAAATATAATGCATATGTAGTACTAGAACTTAAAGTAACCGAGTTTAAAGTAGAATATATTTCACAAGTACAAAAGTATATGAATTATATAGACAGGAACGTTAAAGAAATAAGTAATAATAGTACTATAGGTATCTTAATATGTAAGAGGGAAAACAAATATGTAATAGAATATTGTTCTGATGAAAGAATTGTTGTTAGAAAATATGTATTAATGTAATTATTAATTTTTATTACTAATGTATCTAAATAATAAAAAATCCTAACTATTTAGGATCTTTTCTGTGTTTTTAAAATTAAGTTTAACTATTTTAGAAAGCTCATTTTTACCATAAGTATCAAGTATTTTTTTAGCAACACTATCTACTTTAGGACTAGCGCCTTTAGGAATATCTACTTTATATTTTTCTGATAGTTTATCCATTTCTTGTAAGAATCTATATCTACTTATAACACTAGCAGCAGCAACACTTAAATGTTTACTTTCACCTTTAGTTAGAAATGTTATCTTAGTAACTTTATCTTCTATATTTTCTTGTTTTAAATAACTAAAATAACTTCTAGGGGTAGTGAATTGATCTACTATTATTTTATGATATGGAATACCTTTATTAGAAAGTTCAAATAAGACTCTATTGTGAAGAATAGCTTTTATTTTATTCATATTGAAACCTTTAGAACTCATTTCATTGTATTTAGTATTTGAAAGAGTAAATGTTACATATGGAAGTTTATTCATTAATATAGGAGCACATCTTCTAATCTTATCATCAGTCATCTTTTTAGAATCCATTATTTTTAAATCTTCTAATAGTTTTCTAGTACTTTTATCTACTAAAGTAGCAGTAACTATAATAGGCCCAAAATAGTCACCAGTACCAACTTCATCACTACCAATAGCATCATAATAGTAGTATGTTTTATCATCTTCTTTTTCTTCTTTTTTCTTTAACTCGCTATCTATATCTCTGTTATTATAATGGCTTTCTAAGTCTTTCCACATATTAGCATCAATATCAGCAGATATACCTTGAAACATAACTTTACCACTCTCATATAAAGTTATAATAGTACCACCTTCTTCTGCTTGAAATACTGAATATGGAGGTTTCTTATCTCTTCTTAATAAGTCATAATAATCAATCATCTTTTCTTTAATATTATCACTAGGTTTAAATACTATTGTCTTCTGCTTTTCCACTTTTATCACCCTTTAATTATATTTAAATTATACAATAAATTTATTTATCTTGATACATATTTTAATTTAATTATTTAAACTTGTCAATCATTTGTAAATTGACTGATGAAATAGCAAATTAGACTTATTGCTTTTTAATATTAAATATAATGCATATGTAGTAGTAGAACTTAAGGTAAGTGAATTTAAAGTAGAATATATTTCACAAGTGCAAAAGTATATGAATTATATAGATAAAAGCATTAAAGAAATAAGTAATAACAATACAATAGGTATTTTAATATGTAAGAAAGAAAATAAATTTGTAATAGAGTATTGCTCTGATGAAAGAATTGTTGTTAGAGAATATGTGTTAGTATAATTATTGATTTAATAAAATGATTTAAATTAATTAAAAAGAAGATGATAAAAATATGAATGAATTAAAAGAATATACTGAAAGATTATTTGAGGATATAAAACATATCGATGAAAATGGGTGCGAGTTTTGGTATGCTCGTGAATTGCAAAAAGTTTTGGAGTACAAAGAATGGAGAAACTTTAATAAAATTATAAGTAGAGCAAAGTAAACATGCAAAAATTCTAAAATTAATATAAATTCACAACTTGTTGAGGCTAACAACTTGTCAAAAAGAAATAATAACGCTTATGTTAACTTACAAGATTATAAATTATCTAGGTATATATGTTATTTGATTGTTCAAAATGCTAATTCAAGTAAAGAAAGTAATCGCACTTGCTTAAACTTATTTTACGATACAAACAAGAAGACAAGAACTAAGTGAAAAAGAGTATAGTAGTCTTTCTGAAGATGAAAAAAGATTATATCAAAGAGGTTTAACAAGAAAAGGAAACTATTCATTAAACATTGCTGCTAGAAATGCAGGAGTTAAGAGCTTTGATAGATTTCATAATAGTGGATATAAAGGACTATAAACGCGCGAAACTGCAAATGATATTGCTAAAAGAAAAGGGCTTAGACATAGAGAAGATATACTCGATAATATGTGTAGTGAAGAACTTCAGCAAACCTCTTTCGTATTACTCAAACAGAATCAAAACTAAAAAAAGCGATAGTGCGGAAATCGAACGTCATTATTGGCTTCGTTCAGCAACAGCAACTTATAGCTTTTATGTGGCTAGTAACTTTGGAGCAGTGTTAAGTAGTACTCCTGATTTTAAATTAGGAGTTTCTCCTGCATTTAGAATCGGTTAATAAAAAAAGACCTACTTGTTTGAGTAGGTTTTATAATGTTTTTTGATTTTGTTTTTCTATTTTTAAATCTTGAAGTTCATCATTTGTTTTTGATAAGTGTGAATTGCCTTTTAAGAATGAATTTATATATATACTACCTGGTATGCTTTTATAAGTAGTATTATCTTCACCAACTTTTGTGTTGTAGAAAGAGTCCCCATATATTCTTGCAATGTCATTAGTTAGAATAGAGTATCCATTTATTAATAATTCTTTTACTTTTTCTTTATCTTTTTCTTTTATAAAATAACCGGGGTTAGGCGTAGTTACATATATACCATTTATTAATGTATAATTACTTTCATTACAAGTATCTTTGGTAAAAAATTGTCTATATGTTGGATCGATTAAATATGATAAAATACCGTTTTCAGTATTTAAGTTTACTATCATAAATGTATGGCCTTTAATGTTATTTGTTATTACTTTTTGAGTATCACATACGTTATAATTTACATTTAAACTATTTAGATAATTACCTATTATAGAGATTGCTGTATCACATTTCCATTCAAATGAATAGTTATCTAAATCATTTGTAAATCTTGTTCTTGTTATGAATACTATATAATCTAAAAAATATTTTGCTTCATCTTGTGATAATGAAATATTTTCTTCTAATTTATTTTCAATTTGAGATATTAAATCATAATCAATTTCTATTTTATTTGGTGTGGATTCAATAACGAAGTTCATTTTTCCTCCTTAATCTTTTTATTAAAATTAGTCATTTCTGTTTCATACTTGTTATTTTTTGGAAAATAATATTTTCTTCCGATTAGTTTATCTGGCATATATTGTTGCTCAACATAATAATTTTTATAATTATGAGGATATTTATAATTATGGGATGTTGTTCTTATGTTTTCTGGGATTCTTCCAATATTTCCTGCTTGTACATCATTAATTGCGGTATTAATTGCCATATCTGCTGAGTTGCTTTTCGGACTTAAGGCCATTTCTATTACAGCAACAGATAGTGGCTTTATGAGTTCCGGATAACCAATTCTTTCACTTGCTTCAATAGATGCTAAAACTCTAGGAGGAAGAGAAGGGTTTGCAAGAGCAATATCTTCATATGCAATTACTAGCATTCTTCTATAAATTGAATCATAGTCTCCACTAACTATTAGTCTTGATAAATAATGTAATGATGCATCTACATCACTTCCTCTTATGCTTTTTTGAAATGCAGAGAGCATGTCATAGTGACCATCTTCATTTTTATCAGTAAAGAATGATGGAGTATTATTAACTTCTTTTATGTTATCTATTGTTACTTTATGATTAAAACCATAATATGAAAATTCTACTAGGTTATATGCAAATCTAATGTCTCCATTAGAAAGTTTTGCTATGTATTTTATTGTCTTTTGATCCATTTCAATATCATTAAGTACATTTTTTACTCTTTTTAATCCTTTTACAATATCATCTTCTTCTAGCGGCTTTAATTCTAGTAATTGACATCTGCTTCTTATTGCTTGATTAATAGAATGATATGGATTTGAGTTAGTAAGACCTATTAATGTAATAAGACCACTTTCTATAAATGAAAGTAATATATCTTGTTTATCTTTATTCATTCTATGTATCTCATCAACTATTAAGATCATAGAACCATACATTTTTGCTTCTTCTATAACAACTTCAAAATCTTTTTTACTATTGATAGTTGCATTTAACATTCTATATCTCATATTTAAATCATTTATTAAACTAAGAGCTATAGTTGTTTTACCGCAACCACTGTTTCCATATAAAATTATATTGAAAAGAACTTTGTTTTTAATTAAATTTGAAAGTACTTTGTCTTTACCGATTAAATGAGTTTGACCAAGGACCTCTTTTAGAGTATTTGGCCTTAATTTATTTTGTAATAGTTCCATAGTAGTCACCTCATACATATTTTATCAGTTTTAGCAATAAAATAAAAGTATTAGTCACTTACTAGTCATATTATAATAGTATATTGTATACATATTATATTTTTGTTATAATTGTGAAGAGGTAAGTTATGAAAAAAATAAAATTTAGAAGTATTATTATATTATTAATAACTATATTTTTATTTTGGTATATATTAAAAGATAATTTTGTTAAATCTATTGATTTAATAGCATCAAGTAATAAATGGTTAATTTTATTATCAATTTTAACATATATTGTTTATTTTATAATAGAAGCATATCTTTTAAAAATATTAATTGATAAATCTTGTAAAAAGTATCCATTTAAAAAAGTAATTGAACTTAATATAATGACTAAGTTTTTTAATGGAATAACACCTTTTTCATTAGGAGGGCAACCACTTCAGGTATACGAATTAAGTAAAAATAAAGTTCCTGTGACTAAGAGTATTTTAGTTATAGTTGAGAATTTTATTATATTACAAATAACTATGAGTATAATGATTATTTTATCTTTAATATTCGGATATATATTTGAATTAAAACCTAATAATTTTTTATATATTTTAACTTTGATAGGGGCATTAATTACAATTGTTTCTTTTGTTATAACAATACTTATATGCGTTAAGATTGAGTTTGCATCTAAGATTGGTAAAAATATGATTAATTTACTTAATAAACTTAATATAATTAAAGATAAAGAAGCAACTTTAAATAAATGGAATTTAAAATGCATTGAATATCAAAATGGATTTAAGAATCTTATTAAAGATAGGAAATTTATTATTAAATGTGTGTGTGTTAATTTTATATATATGACAGTGTTCTTTATGATACCTTTCTTTACTTTAAAAGCATTAAATATTTCTTTTAATATTAATATGTTTTATACGATAATATTATCATGTTTTGTTTATATTTCTGCATCTTTTATACCAATACCAGGTTCTAGTATAAGCACAGAGTATTCTTTTATTCATTATTTTAGCTTAATTGTATGTGAAGCGATAGTTATACCTGGAGTACTTTTATATAGAGTAATTACATATTATTTGCCTTGTATTGTAGGTGGAATATTGTTCAATTATAGAGATAGTAAAAGAAATTAATGTAAAAATAGCGTAAAAAAACTATTCAATTAGTTTTTTTTATTATATAATTAATATTGTATGATAGATATTGAAAATAAAGAGTTTGTTGATGATTTTAGTGATTATTTAAGAATAGATAAGAATTATTCTGAAAATACAGTTGAATCTTATATGAGGGACCTTAAATATTTTTTAACATATACTGATAAAGAAATATTAAATATAACGAAAAAAGATATAGATAATTATATATTACATTTACTCCCTAGTTATAATGAAAGTTCTATTAATAGAATTATTGCAAGTATAAAAAGTTTTTATAAGTACCTAGCAGTATATAAAGGTTTTATTAATATATCTGAGGATGTAGAATGTCTTCAAAGAAAAAAGAAGCTTCCTAAGTATTTATCCATTGAAGAAGTTGATAATCTTTTAGATATTGAACTTAATACTCCTTTTGATCATAGAAATAAAGCTATATTAGAACTTATGTATTCAACAGGACTTAGAGCAAGTGAACTTATTAATTTAGAACTAAATAATGTAGATACACTAAATATGGTTGTTCATGTATATGGAAAAGGTAGTAAAGAAAGAATAGTTCCTATGTCCAAAATAGCTGTTAATTATTTAGATATGTATATTAATAATTATAGAGAAGATTTATTTGTAAAGGGTAAGCCTAATACAGATGCATTGTTTTTAAATAATCATGGAACTAAAATGACTAGGCAAGGGCTTTATAAAATAATTGGTAAGATTGCTCATGAAAAAAATATTAATAAGGAAATAACTCCACATGTACTTAGACATAGTTTTGCAACTCATATGATTGAGTGTGGTGCGGATATTAGAAGTGTTCAAGAACTTTTAGGACATGAAAATGTTGTTACAACAGAAATATATACTCATCTTGCAAATAACTTTATCAAAGATAATTATAATGAATACTTTAATAGGAGTAAGAAAGAAGGTAACTAATATGTATGATAGAATTTTTTTAGTAGTAATGGATAGTGTAGGAGTGGGAGAAGCAAAAGATGCTGATAAATTTAATGACGTTGGTTCAAATACTTTATTGCATACAATTGGGGATCATTATAATTTAGATGTTCTTGAAAGAATGGGGCTTACTACTTTAGTTGGAAAAGAAGTTTCTAAAACAGTAGGATATTATATGAAAGGTAAACCTATTAATCTTGCTAAGGACACATTAAATGGTCATTATGAAATGATGTGCGTTGTACAAAAAACACCATATAAAACATATCCAAATGGTTTTCCTCTTGAATTAATAAGTAAAATTAAAGAAGTGACAGGAAGGGATGTTATTGGTAATATAGTTGCTAGTGGTACTCAAATAATAGAAGATTTAGGACAAATGCAGATGGAAACAGGTGCATTAATAATATACACTTCTGCAGACTCAGTGCTTCAAATCGCAGCACATGAAGATATAATACCAGTAGAAGAATTATATGATATATGTACTAAAGTACGTGAACTTACTAAAGATGAAAAATATAAAATAGCAAGAATAATTGCAAGACCATATATTGGTAAGCCAGGAAGTTTTACTAGAACTTCAAGAAGGCATGATTATGCTTTAGATCCGCCACTTAATGTGCTTGATTTATTAGATAAACATAGAGTACCAACTATTGCGATTGGAAAAATAGCCGATATATTTAATAATAAAAGTATTGCTATAAAAGTAAGAACTAAAGATAATATAGATGGCATGATGAAATTAATTGATTTTGCTAAAAGTGATAAAAAAGGATTCATATTTGCTAATTTAAATGACTTTGATATGTTATATGGACATAGAAGAAATAGAGAGGGATATTTAAAAGCATTGGAAGAGTTTAATTATTATTTACCAATTCTTTTAAAGAATCTAACTGAAAAAGATTTGCTTATCATAACAGCAGATCATGGTAATGATCCTACATATAGAGGGACAGACCATACAAGAGAAAATGTACCAATCTTAATATATAATAAGAAATTTAAAGAAGGTAAGAGACTAAAAGATAGAGAAACATTTGCTGATATAGGCGCAACTATATTAGATAATTTTGATATAAGAAATATTTTAGGACTTGGGACTTCTATATTTGAAAGTATGAATAATAATGAAAATTAATGATATATATGAAGTAACAATTATTAATGAAGACATGGAAGGTAATGGAATTGCTAGAATAGATAATTTTGTTATCTTCATTTTTGGTGCGCTTAAGAATGAAAAAGTTTTGATTAAAATAACACAATTAAATAAAAGATTTGCTAAGGGAAAAATAGTTAATATAATAACCAAAAGTCCTAAAAGAAATAGAATAATATGCCCAATATATGATAAATGTGGAGGATGTAATTTTCTTCATACAAGTTATGAAAATGAAAGAAAAATAAAAAAAGATGAAATAGAAAGATTATTTAAAAGAAAAGTTAATTATTTAAACACTAATAATTCATTAAATTATAGAAATAAAGTAGTATTACATATAAAGAATAATAAAATTGGTTTTTATGACTCTAAAACTCATAATATATGTTCTTTTAATACATGTTATTTGTTAGACTCATTAATAAATAAAACAATTTATAATATAAAAGAATATGATTTAACTGGTGTTTATGAAATAATGATTAGAAGCGTTAATAATGAAGTAATGGTTAATATTATTAGTGATATAGAAAATACTCCATTATTAAATATTGATGTTGACTCATTATATTTAAATGATAAACATATTAAAGGAAAAGAATATTTGATTGATGAAATAAATAAATATAAGTTTTCTATTTATCCATTGAGTTTCTATCAGATAAATAATGAAGGTATGACTTCTATTTATAATAAAGCAAAAGAGTATATTTTGGGTGGTGATACATTACTTGACTTATATTGTGGTACAGGAACTATTGGAATATGGATGAGTGATATTTTTAGAAAAGTTGTTGGAGTTGAAATAAATGAATCAAGTATAAAAAATGCTAATATAAATAAGAAATTAAATAACATAAATAATATTGAATTTATATGTAGTGATGCTAAAAGAATAAAAGGAAAGTTTGATTCTATAATAGTAGATCCGCCTAGAAATGGACTATCTAAAGAAGTAATTAATTATATAAATAACTCTAATTCAAAAAGATTAGTATATATATCATGTAATTATAAAACACTTAAAAGAGATATAGATTTACTTAGTAATTATGCTCTTAAAGATATTTCAATTTGTGATATGTTTCTAAGAACAAAACATGTGGAATGCGTTTGTATGTTAGAAAAGCTATAAATTATAATAATAAGCTAAAATGAGTTTTGAAAAGAAGGTAAAAAAACTATTCAAATAAAATAAAATGTGATACTATATAAGAAAAATAATGATATGGATGTGTGTTATTATTTAGGAGGCATTATTATGAAAATTAATGTAAAAGAAGTATTAATTATAATTGTATTTGTAACGATAGCTATTATTCTTAGTATATTTGGATATTGGTTTACTTGCAATAAAACAATAAATTTACCTAACGAGAATAAAATAGAAAAAATTATTTTAAAGGATAAAAACAATAGTCTTACTATTGAATCAAAAAATGATATTAATAATATATATAATATAATTAAAAATAAAAAATCTACTAAAGAAAGTAATTATGATACACCAGTAGGGGTTGATGATTATACATTAATGAATTTTATATTAAATGATAAAGAAGAATATAAAATATATATTTATTCTAAAAAAGATAAGTTTTATATTGAACAACCATATAATAAAATTTTTAAATTAAATGAAGCAGAATATAAAGACATACTAAAATATATGTCAGGAAAATATACACTAGGCGATATATCTAATTATAATATATCTAATGAAACAATTATCATGAATATTAATGAAACTAATAATCATATGAATTTAACTATTAAAAATAATACAAATAATAATTATGAGTATGGAGAGGAATATTTTATTGAAAAATATGTTAATGAAAAATGGTATAAAATTAAATTTAAGGAAGAACCATCATTCAATTTAATTTTAAATATTATTAAAAGTAATCAAACAGTTTCATGCGTTTTAAGTGATGAATATATTAATTTATTAGATCCTGGTAAATATAGGATAATTAAAGAGTTTAATGAAGAAAGTGATTCAAAAAATAGCAATATTATATATTCTAGTGCTATTTTTGAGATAAAATAGGTGTGTTATGATATTACAAATATTTATATTAATAATCGGCTTTATTATATTAATAAAAGGAGCTGATTATTTTGTTGATGGGTCAAGTGGAATAGCTGGTAATTTTAAGGTTTCTAAAATGCTAATAGGGCTTACAATTGTAGCTTTTGGAACAAGTGCCCCTGAATTTGCAGTTAGTGTAAAATCTTTGTTATCTGGAAATATTGATATAGTACTTGGAAATGTGATTGGAAGTAATATTTTAAATATATTACTAATATTAGGAGTGTGTGCTTTAATTCATTCACTAAAAGTTAAAGATAATACAGTTAAAAAGGAATTACCAATTACTTTAATGATTACTATTGCTTTTGCAGTTCTTATGACCGATAGTATTTTTGATAAAAACATTGTTAATTCATTTACTAGAGGAGATGGACTTATACTATTATTATTTTTTAGTGTATTTATGTATTATGTAATAGCTATGTCTAAAAATAAAGTTGATGATAGTGATGAAACATATCCTAGTATGAAAAAGTCAATATTATTAACAGTATGTGGTTTGGCTGCCATAATAATAGGTAGTAATTTTGTTGTTGATAGTGCTAGTACTCTTGCTAAGATGTTTGGGGTTAGCGAAAGAATGATATCTTTAACAATAGTTGCATTTGGCACATCGCTCCCTGAACTTGTAACGAGTATTTCAGCAACTAAAAAAGGACAATATGATATAGCAATAGGTAATGTAGTAGGGAGTAATATATTTAATATTGGAATAGTTATAGGACTTCCTATATTATTATTTGGGGGTATTAGTAGTATCAATTTTAGTTATATAGATATTATTACAATGATTATATCTACTTTATTATTGTTTATATTTTCATTTAATGATAAAAATATTACTAAAATAGAGGGAATTATATTTCTTTTAATATTTATTATTTATTATAGTTATGTAACATTAATATAGTAAATATTATAATTGAAAAATAATTGTTTTTATGTTATATTTATATAAGAATAGGAGCCATTATGAAAGTTAGAATTAAGAATAAAGACAATAGTAAAATTTCTTTAATTACATTATTGATAGTATCTTGTGTAGCTCTTAGTATAGGATATTCTGCCTTATCAACTACGCTTAAAATAAATGGAGTTGCTAATGTTGATGGAATGTCTTTTAAAATAGAATTTCAAAATTTAAGTGAAGCTTCTTTAACTGGAAGTGCGGTTAAAATAACGGATCCTGTAATAAGTGAAGATAAGACTGAATTAAAGTCATATAATGTTAATTTTTTAGAACCAGGAGATTCTATATCATATACATTTCAAATAGCTAATAATGGTACTATAAATGCTAAATTATCTGAAATTGTAAAAGATACTATTAGTTGTGAAGGGTATGGAAATGGTGAACAGGCTACTATAGATGCTAACAATGTATGTGCTAATTTAGAATATACTTTAAAATATGCAAACGAAGAAGAACATTATGATGATAATGGTTCTCCACAAAATTTTTCTAGCTATCCAGAAGTGAATGATGTATTAAATGCGGGAGATGTTAAGGATATGATCCTTACATTAAAATATAAAAGTCCAGTGGATGGAGCAACTATAGAAGAACCACAAGATGATGTATCAATATCTGGTTTAGGGATTAGTCTTACTTATTCACAGGTTAAAACACCTACTATTGGTTCAAATACACCTGTTGTATCAGATTAACCAATAAATACTGTTTCCTTTGCAGAAGATTCATGGGATACAATAGCTAAAGCTGTCAAAGCAGGAAAAACAGAAATGGAATACAATAGCAAATGCCGTAAGAACAGGTCAAACAAGTAAATACAATGTTGGAGATGAAAAAGAAGTAGACTTAGGTACATATGGAAAACATAAAGTAAGAATATCAAATATGAGTACACCAGACGAATGTAATCAAGAAGGATTTTCACAAAGCGCATGTGGATTTGTAGTAGAGTTTACTGATATAATAACTACACATAATATGAATCCAAGCGGAGAATATAAAGGAACAACATATAATTCGGGTTGGAATAAAGATGGATGGCCAAAAAGTCAAATGAAAACATTTATAGATAATGATATTTATAATTCATTACCACAGGAATTAAAGAGCGTAATCATCACTACTGAAACAGTGTCAGGCCATGGCAAAGAAGATACAAATAACTTTACATCATCAGATAAACTATATTTATTAGCACCAAAAGAAATATATTCAGACTGGTCTTATCAGTATGATTTAGCAAAAGATCTTACAAGACAATTAGACTATTATAATAGTAAAGGTGTGACTACAAGTAGTTATGAAGCTGCAATAAAAAAGAATAGTGCAGGAACTGCTAATTTTTGGTGGCTCCGCTCGGCCAATTCTTACTATTATAGTATTTTCTACGCTGTCAGCACTAATGGTGGTTGGGGCAATATTTATGCTCGTGGTACATACAGCGTTTCTCCAGCTTTCCGAATTGGTTAGCGTTGTATAGTGCCTTCTTGCATTGAAAAAACACATTTAAAAATAATCTACACAATTATAGTTTGTGTGGATTTTTATGTGAAAAATTTAATAAAATAATTTACAATTTATATAGTTTATGCTATCATTAATATGTAGGGTAGTTGAAGAATTGTGAAACCCTAGTTTTACATGCATTACAACTTAAATAACTCCACAATACATATGTAAAGGAGGTAATTGTGTAACTAATGAAGAAGAAAAATTTGGATTTAGTTGCTGCAGTGGTAGCCTTACTTATTGCAGTATTTGGTCTTAGTGTTTCTTTAATGGCATTATCTACGTCATTTAAAGCCCTGAAAACCAAAGGTTATGCAACAATTACTTCTCATAAATGGGATGTACATTTTGCTAACTTATCTAACTTTACATATGAAGGAACGGCTAAGGGACTTATTGATCCAACTATTGATGATAAATCAACTATTATTGGTTCATTTCGCGTTGAATTTAATAGTATGGATGATACGGCATCATATACATTAGATGTCGTTAATAATAGCGGTATTGATGCCGTAGTCACTTCACTAGTTCAAACTGAACCAATTTGTACAGGAAAAGACGAGGAGGCACAAAAAGATGCAAATCTTGTCTGTAGTCATTTCAAGTATAAACTGGCTTATAAGGATGGAACTGATATTAAAGTTGGAGATGTTTTGAAGAGTAACTCGCTTCAATCCCTAAAAATTAGTATGTGGTATGAAGGTGATACATGGCCGGTTAATTCCGTTGATGTAGATAATCTTTCAATAACATTATACTATGGACAAAATTAATAGGAAAAGGAGATATGGTAAACATGAATAGAGAAAGAGAAATGAAAACTTTAGTAATTGCTGCTTTAGTAATTTCTGTAGTAGCAATTGGTGTAGGTTTTGCCGCATTCAGTACAACATTACAAATTAATGGTACTGCTAGTGTTAACACTGGTGGTAAAACATGGAGCGTATTATTTACAGGCGTTGAAAAAACTGAAGCTAGTAGTGCTGGTTTAGAAGCAACTACTCCTAGTATTGGAAACGGAACTACTGGTGAAAACACAACTAATACTAAAATTGGTGTAGTTACTGCAAACTTTACTGCTCCAGGACAAAAATTACAATATAAAATTACTGTATCTAATACGGGAGACTATTTAGCAAAATTAACTGCAAGTAGTATTCCAACATTAGATTCATTAACAATTACTGGAACTGGTGAAAAAGCTGAAACTGATGCTGCTAATGTTAAAAAACATTTAAAATTTAGCTTTACTAAAGCAGATGGTAGCCCAGTGACACTTAATACTGATACTATTACCGCTAAAACTGGTACTCAAGATTATTTATATACTATTGAATATGAAGATTTCAATAATGCATCTGATCTTCCAGCTGGTAAAGTAAATATTAGTATTCCAGAAACTACTTTAACATTTAGTCAAGCTAACTAATTAAAGTAATTTAAAAATAAATGATTTAGGTATGCCTTATTTCGCGAAATGAGTGAGACATACCTAATCATTATATTTATTAGAAAAATATTTAAAAGAGGTGGTGTAATGAAATCTAGCGAAAAAAAAGTTGCTATTATAGAAATAGTTACTTTAGTGATTATTCTTTTAGATATTTTTGTAACAAATAAAATAGGCTATTTAGGTCTATCTATACTTCTTATTACTGCCTTACTTATATCAATTGGATTATTAGGCTATGAAAAAAGTAGACAATTATTTACTAAAGATGTGTTAATGACTTTAATAATATATTGTATACTATATTATTTAATAATTTATATTAGTGGTATATGGCTTGGCTTTTTAAGAAGTGGTTACAATTTGAAATTAATTGGTATTATTAGAAATGTTACGCCTGTATTGATAATTATATTTGCTAGTGAATTTTTAAGATATGAATTAATTCAAAAAGGAAAAGAAAATAAATTTTTGATAATATTAACTTGCTTATTATTTGTATCAATAGATAGTATACTTGTAAGTTATTTATATGATTTACATACAACTTCCGGAATAATTAAAATGTTATATGCTACTACGATTCCATTATTATCTAAGAATATACTTTTAACATACATGTCGCTTAAATTTGGATATAAGCCACCATTAGTATATAGATTATTTATGGAAATTCCTACATTTTTATTGCCAATTGTGCCTGATATTGATATATATATGCAAACAGTGATTAATTTATTATTTCCAGCTCTTATTATGTATAAGCTTTATACAGAATTTAAAAAGAAAAAAACTAACGAAAATATAAGAAATAATAATAAAGCTGAAAAAATATTATCTATTGGACTAGTTATAATAATATTCCTAATGATATCTTTGACTAGTGGCATATTTAAATTTTATGTTCTTGCAATTGGTTCTGAATCTATGGAACCAAGAATTAATAAAGGTGATGTAGTTGTTGTTGAAAAACTAAATGAAAAGGAAATTAGAAAACTTAAAGAAGGAGAAGTACTTGTATATAAACATAATGATATGGTTATAGTTCACCGCATAGTTAGGGTTAAAGAATATAATGGGGTTATATATTTTAATACTAAAGGTGATAACAATAGTGAAGAAGATAGTTGGACTATTAATGAGGCTTTAGTTATTGGGAAAGCCACTTTAAAAATACCATATCTTGGAGTTCCAACAGTATGGTTAAATGAAAAGGTGTGATAAAATGAATAATATTCAAAATGAAAATAATGCAGAAAATGATAGTATTGAAGAAGTGAAACCATTTACAATTAGAAAATGGTTTATATGTATGATGATACCAACAATGGTTATGCTTATTCTTACATTGTTTGTACTAAAGGGTTCTATGTATAGTGAAAAGGAATCTGTAGTAAATTATAATGAAACTGGTGATATTGATTATAAAGTATATTTGAAAGATAATTCATTTTATAATGATAAATATCTTGGTAAAGATATGCAATATGTAGCAAGTTTAATTGATAAAATTAATATTAATTATAAATTTAATATGAAATCAGATAATAATCTTAATTATGATTATAAATATAATATTAAAGCAGATTTACTAATAACGGATCCTAATGATAATAATAAAATACTATATAAGAAAACCAATGTGCTTAGAAGTGATAAAAAGAATAAAGGAGAATTTAACAACTTTTTAATTAATGACTCAGTTAATATTAATTATGATGAATATAATTCGTATGTAAATTCATTTAAGAAGACATATGCATTATCAGTAAAGAGTAAACTCGTTGTTACTATGGAAATTAGTACTAAGGCTAAAAGCAAAATATTAAAAGATGATTTTGAAAAAGTTAATAAATTATCTTTAGCAATACCGCTATCAGAGCAAACTATTGATATAGGTATTGATACTAGTAGTATTAATAACGCTGGTACTTTAGACAAAAATTATATATCTCAAATTAAAAAACCTTTTGTATTAGTATTAGGTTTTATAGTTGGTATATTAAGTTTAGCATTATTATATATAAGCCTATATACTTTATTTAGTGGTAGATCTAAAATTGATGTATATAATTCTACTATTAGTAAAATACTTAAAGAATATGATA
This sequence comes from Clostridium sp. CAG:1000, assembly GCA_000436975.1. Lineage (GTDB taxonomy): Bacteria > Bacillota_I > Bacilli_A > RF39 > UBA660 > CAG-1000. Next base: position 48,543 of record HG000336.1, on the reverse strand, counting down.
GGGCAATAGTTTCATCGAAATCTATAGCAACAATTAATGAAGATGATTATAATGTTATTAAAGTTGATAGTATTGATGAATTATTAGATGCTCATGATACTACTTTGCAACCAATATTATATTCTGAATTAGTTGCAAATGAAGTAAGTTGTTTTGTATTATTAAATAATAATATATTATATAAATTAGTTTTAAGAAGAAAACAACTTGAAAAAGAAGAGAAGAAAAAAATCAATGAAAGAAATGAATATATTAATTCAATATTAGAAAAATTTAATTGGGTTTCTGGCATTAAAAATATATTTAAAAAGAAAAAAACTAATGATAATATAGATGAAAATATTAATAGTAATATTATTAATATTGATGAAGCTAATTCAGATGAAAATAATACAAATATAGAAGAATAAGTGTATTTTAATATAAATAATCATAAAATTATTAAATAGTCCTAAAATACACCTTAAATCATTTTAAAAAGGAATTTAATTATTCCTTTTTTTAATTTAATACCACATATTAGTAAGTTTACCATCATTAATATAATATTTATCCATAAGTACTACATGTGGGAATGATTTATATAATAAGTCTTTTTTATATTTAGTTATTATTACACCAACTTCATCATACCATAGTGCTTGTGCTACATAAAAGTAGTCATTATCAATACCAACTATGATGCCAATATGTCCACCTGCGGCATAACTATGAAGTAAATCTCCAACCTTTATATCATTAATAGTAGCACTATTAATCCTTTTAACATCTCCATAATCAGTTAAATCTAAATAATCAGCAAATCCAGTTCCTACATCTTTAGGATCAAATCCTGCATTTAATAATACCCAAGATACAAAGCCACTACAATCAAGACCATTATTATCATACCTACTAACAGGTTTACTATAGAGTTTACATCCCCATGCTTTAGGCGAAGATGTGCTTCCAGTTAATGAACTATATTTGCTTTCTGTAAGATAAAGTCCCTTATGATAGTATCTTCCTTCACCATCTACTTTATTGGTAGTTTGTCTACCGTTTTCATAAAAATAGTTTATTCTATAAGGAAACTCTAATGTAAGAAATCTAGCTACGCTAACAGCAGAAGCTCTTGTAGAGGCACCAACTTCATTAACCCTTGACTTTAATATATCGTCTAAAATATCACTTTCTTCTTCTGAGTATTTATTACATTCTAACCCTTTCTTTTTTAAATCATATTCATGAGGCATACTAACTATTAAATCACTTACTATAACATCTATTATATTTTTAGTACCATTATATTTGGTTATAATAGATGTATTACCAATACTATTACTAATAATTTTACCTTTATTAATATCAATAACAGTAGAATTACTATATTTAAAATCTAAATTATTTATGTTCCCAATTACTTTTATAGGTAAATCTTTTTTATCATTAAGAGCCATATATACTTTATTTGATAATGTCTCTAAATATATAACATCATCAGTTGAATAAACAATTTTATTATTTTTCTTTAAAAATATATATTTACTATTATCAAACTTAGTATAACATTTATATTCTTTATCACTTGCTACCCATTTATTACTATCTACATCTGGAAGTATATATTCATCTGTAAATAAACAATCATAATTATTATCAAGCTCAATTATTAGATTATTATTTTTATTTGTTATAGAAAGAATAGGGGACTTATTAATTATTAAGTTATATAAATAATAACCAGACGTACATATCAAAATTAATAATAAGAAATTAGAAAGTATTTTAATTTTATATCTTAATTTTCTTTTTTTATATCTTTTCTTAGCCATATAATCACCATCTTTATTTAATCTTATCACAACAAGTAAGTAAAAAAAAGACACTTAGCATTTAAAGTATCTTAGTTTACATTATCTATTTTAGAATATATTCTATTGTGATTATCTTTTACATATACATCATTACAAGGAAAATTAAATTTAATTTTACAATAGGGGTTAGTAAACGTTTCTTTTGTTTCATCAGATATTTTTTCATTTTCTACTAGTATTGTTACATTATTATTTCTACTAATCTTAACTCTTTTAATTTTAAGCATGTATTGTGATGTAGGTTTACTTCCTGCATTTATTGTTAAATCACACGAATCATTTGTATTTTTATTTGTAAAACTTCTTTCAAAATACCCCCCATCACTTTGACAAGTTACAATTTCATATGTTTTTTTCTCTCTAAATATAAAATATAATGCTAATACAACAAATAAAACTATAAAAGTTATAACTATTATTTTAATATTATCTTCAATAAATTCTTCAATATAATCCATGATTCACACTTCCTAATACCATAATTTTGTTAATTTTCCATCTTCTTTATAATAACTATCCATAAGCATTACATAGTAATATCTATTAAAGATAGTTTTCTTAGAATATTCATATATTCCAACACTTACATTGGGTGGAGTCCATAAACTTTCGGCTACATAATATTTATTATTATCTTCGCCAACTATCATTGCTATATGTCCACCATTAACTCCTCCGGAACTTAATAAATCACCAACTTTAACTTTTCCCGATTTTATAACATTTGAATTAAATTTAATTCTTTGCTCATAATCAGTTAAATCTAAATGAGGTGCAAGACCAGCTCCTATGTCTCCAACATCGAATCCTCCATTTAATAATACCCATGATATAAAGCCACTACAGTCAAGTCCATTTGCTCTTTTCCCATGTGATGGGTTACTATATAAACTACATCCCCATGTTTTAGGACCATGTGCTTTCTTTTTGATATTTTTAAATCTACTACTATGTAAGTATAATCCTTTATTATAATATCTTCCTTCGCCTTGAACTCCATTAGTAGAGCCTCTTCCATTTTCAGAAAAATATCTAATTTTATATGGGAGTTCTAATGTAATAAATCGTGCTGCTTCTACAGCTCCAGCTCTTGTTTGATAACCTACTGTGTTAATTCTATCTTCTAATATTGTATCTAATAAATCATTGTCTTCTTTAGAATATATACCACAGGGTAGGTAAGGTTTTTTATTGCTAAAATGATTTGGTCTAGTATTTATTAAGTCTGTTACAATAACCTTAATAGGTATACTCTTGTCCATTGATGTAGCAGTAATTTTTGTTTCTCCTTCAGAAATACCTTTAATTTTACCATCATGAGAAACAGTAGCAATATTATTATTTTCACTTGTCCACGTAATATCTGTTTTAGCATTTCCTATATAATCAATATTAATAGTAGGTGAGTATTGTTCATTTATTGCCAAATATATTTTTTCTTTATTAGTATTAATATCAGTAACACTTCCAAGCATGTCAGAGCCCTCAACAAAAATTATCTTGTTATCAGCAGTTTTTACATATGCTTTATAAGTTCCTTTTCCAATTTTATATACACAACTACTATTATTAGATAACTTCCAATTTTTATCATTTATAGAAGGTACTTCATTATCTTTTTTTATAATACAATAGGTTTTGTTGTTTAATTGATATTCATTAGTATAAAATGTTATATGTATTTTATCATCTTTAATATAAGGCTTTATATCAATAGGTCTACTTACTTCATAAAACCTAAAATAAGTTACTCTAATTAATAAAAGTAAATCTAATATCATAATAAAAAAAATTAAACCCATTTTTATTTTTTTCATATTACTACCTACGTTAAAATTATAACAAATAAAAAAAAGATATTCAATCATTTGTGAATATCTTTTATATATTAACGACTTCTTGAATTTGAAGTACTTCTTGATCTAGAATTGCTTCTAGCATTACTTTTTGCTTTGCATGAATTTTTTCTAGCATTGCTTCTAGCATTATTTCTTGCATTTGCCATTATAATCACCACCTAATATTATTATGTATTAATATGGCAATATAATGTATTTTTAAATTGGTAATTATTGGTCTACTTATAATTATCATGAATAAAATATAATATGAAAATACCATTATTATTATCTTTAATTGCTGGAGTTTCTACTGTTATTGGGAGTATATTAATATTTTTTAAATATAAAAAGATAAATCGTTTAATTGTTATTTCCTTATCATTTTCACTTGCTATAATGACATTAATATCAGTATTTGATTTGTTACCTGATTCTTCTATGAAATTAATTAATAATTATGGAGTGGGGTATGGATTACTGTTAATCATACTTACATTTTTATTAGGATATTTAAGTATAGAAAAAATAAATAATAGGATTAAAACTAATAATAATTCATCCTTATATAAAATAGGGGTACTTAGTATGATTTCATTAATGTTTCATAACTTTCCTGAAGGTATTGCTGTATTTATGGGAGCATATACAAATATTCATCTTGGTTTAAAATTATGTCTTGCTATAATGTTGCATAATATTCCAGAAGGAATAGCTATCTCTATCCCACTTTATTATAGTGGAGTGGGGAAGAAAAAAACATGTTTATATACCCTACTTTCCGGATTATCTGAGCCAGTAGGGGCTTTACTTGCATATGTTTTATTAAAGAACTTTATCAATGATATTTTCCTTGCATTTGTATTAATATTTGTTGCTGGTTTAATGATAAGTCTTTCATTAAATGATATTTTAAGGGAAGTTAAAAATTATAGAGATAATAAACATATGATTATAGGCTTTTTCTTAGCAACAGTGTTATTTATAATATCTATGAAAATAATATAGTAAATATGAGAAATCGAGATGAATAGTTATTCATCTAATAAATAAAAAAGTGCTGAGAATGATTCATAAATATTATACGTTGTATACAAATACAGTTATAACGTTAATAAGTATTCTTTATAAAATCAATTTTTTAAAAAATCATATTTATTTAATTATATTTAGTTTTATAATTGATAGAGTATTTTATATAATAAAAGCAATCAAAAACGGTCATATATTAATGTCCATTTATTGATATTTTAATATTAATTTTATACACAAGTTAACATAATATATGTTATTGGCAGTTATAAAATTTACTTAAATTAAACTTTTCTAGACTCAATTTCAGCCATTCTATTTAATACTTCAGAAGCATTATCTCTAGTTATTTCAGTATAACCTAATTCTTTTAATGCTTGAAATTTAACTGTATTTAATTGTTGAGTACGACTCAATTTTTCTTCTTTGTCATTTTCAATTTCTTGTACAAATCTATTATGAGATTCAACTAATTTTGATTTAGAAGCACCACCATTATTATATAAGTTAAATGCAGTAAATATAATACTTTCTAAAATAAATTGTCTAGTCTCATCAAATTTAAATTCCATTGGATTAGTAAATCCAGTCTTTTTAGATAAGTATGCAAATAAATATTTAATCTCTGGAACATTATCAATTGATTGTAATATATGATACAAATATAAGAATGTAAAATATGTATCTTTCGTTTTTTCTTCAGTAAACTTTTCTCTTATTAAGAATATCATATCATTTAATAATTCTTGTTCATCTTTAGTTAGATTTTTATAATTAAAGTTTTGGCTATTTAAATCTTTAACTGTTTGATTTAGTCTTGCCTCTACACTTTCTAAGTATTCACTATTTACTTTGATTTTTTTTATTTCTTTATCACTACCATTCTCTATATCAAGTAGTTTTAATAATAACAATCTTTTCTCTTGAGGCCATTTACTCAAAGAATCAAGTTCTAAATAATTATATATCATTTGTCTAGATACACCTAAATATTTAGCTAGTTTAACTTTAGATATACCAATTTGACCTAATAGTTCATTCAATTCTTTCATACATCATTTCTCCTATTCTCACTATGTTAATTGTATAACACTTTACACTAGGTTGTCAATATATAAACATTAAAAAACAATTAAAAAAGTTGTAGTCTAGATAAAGTATCATAGGGTTACAACTTATGCTTATAATAAATTAATATTTTCTATTTTAAATACCAAATATCTTTTCCATCTTTAAATACTTGTTTTATAATTCCACCCATTAAGCATTGTTCACCTAAATAAATAACACATGCTTGTCCTGGAGTAACAGCTTTTACATTATCATATTTAACTCTTATTTGATTGTTTTCTAAGTACTCTATTGTTACTGGTACATCTTCACTTCTATATCTAAATTTAGCAGTAGCAAATACAGGGTGTTTATCAGAAATATAGTTCATATCTTCTATAATAGCTTCATCAGATAATAAATATTTTGAATCATCTCCATATGCAATATAAAGAATATTATTTTTAGAGTCTTTACCACAAACGTAATGTCTTTTTTCATCACCTGAAAGTCCTACATTTCTTCTTTGACCAATTGTATAATTCATAAGACCTTTGTGTGTACCAACTTTCTTTCCTGTTTCAACATCAATAATATCCCCTTTTTTCCCTTTTAAATAATTGGCAATAAATTCTTGATAATGTCTTTCACCAATAAAACAAATTCCAGTAGAATCCTTCTTTTTTGCAACTGGTATATTATTTTCTTCTGCTATTTTTCTAACTTCTGGTTTAGTAAGTCCACCTACTGGAAACAATACATCTTTTAATTGCTCAGATGATACTTGGGATAAGAAGTATGTTTGATCCTTATTATTATCTACTCCTCTTAAAAGTCTATTTCCTTCTATACGAGCATAATGACCAGTGGCTATTTTATCAGCACCTAATTTCTTTGCTTCTTTTTTAAATAAATCGAACTTTATATATTTATTACACATAATATCTGGGTTTGGCGTTCTGCCTTTTTCAAGCTCACTTAAAAAATATTTAAATACATCATCCCAATATTCTTTTATAAAGTCCACTCTATATAATGGTATACATAATTCATCACATACAGCTTTAGCATCTCTAAAATCAAGTTCTTGAGGACACACACCATCTGTTATACCTTCTTTATCATTATTAATATTTGAGTCCCAATTTTTCATAAAAAGACCAACAACATCATAACCTTCTTTTTTTAATAAATATGCTGATACTGCTGAGTCTACTCCACCACTCATACCTACTACTACTCTCATAATACTTCTTTCCTTTCGTAAGTATTATACTACAAATTTAATAATATTTGAACCTATATATATTTCATATACGCTTGAAAGTAATATGCAAGATGATAATACCAAAAATATATAAAAATAATTTTTAATAAATTGTCTTAAATTAATAGTTTTATCTTTTTTTATTACATTAAAGCATTTAGTTGAAAATGTTATACTATAATAACTAATTAATATAAAAATAAATTCATTTATAATAGCGCTGGGAATCATCATTATTAAGCTATATAAAAGCCCTTTTATATGAAATACATATATTATGCTAGAAATAGTAAAACCTAATAATATTCCCCTATAAATAATTATAAATGGTATTAATAAAGAACAAAAAAATATAATACCAAATATCCATATTAATACAAGATATTTGTAGTTAGATATAAATGATTTAATAAGTGATGGAAAGTATTTAAAATTACCATCATGTATTAAATTAATATAGTTAGTGAGATTATTAGATAGCGATATTTTTTCTTTTGATGATAATAATATAAAACAAATTATTCCTATAAATATACCTATAATAAAAGATACTAATAATGATTTAAACAATTTTTTTTTTATAATTTTCATACTAAATTATATTAAAAACTTTATTTTTTATTCTATTTATATTATAATTTTATTGAGGTATAAAAATGGCAAAAAAGAAAACTAAAAACATATGGAAAAAAATATTTGCATGGGTAATGCTTGTTGTAATGTTTGGTTATATCTTTACAATAGCATTTTCTGTGATATTCAGTTAAAAAGAAGCTTTTAAGCTTCTTTTTTAGTCTGGTAATATAAATGAATCAACTTTATAGTTATTGTTTTCTTTTATTAATATAAAGTCATTGTTTACACTAGCAATATCTTTACAGTTACTTTTATCACCACTAGCGCAATATTTTGATTCAACGTTGTATATTATTTTATTATTTTTATTTTCTTTTAATGTTATTTCACTTATCATATAAGTAATATCTCCATTAGTTCTTATTGATTCTATATAATAAGTTCCATTATCATTTTTAACTCCTAAGGAGCTATACATTTCATTTAAAGCATTACTTGTAAGACTTGAAAAATTAAAGTCTTTCATATTATTTATTTTATTTTTACCAAGGCTTATTTCAGTAATTTTCATATTTTTCATAAAATTCCAATATAAATTATAAGTATTATTCCATAGAGTTTTACCTGTACTTATAATATCTTCTTTATTATCTTCTTTTTTTATATTGTTATTTTGATTATTATTTATAGTAGTTGCATTATTAACTTCACATTTAGGACATGTTTTACTTGCTTTTCCTTTGTAATAAAATACCATTATAAGTAATATTGCTATTATAAATAGTAATAAAATATAGGTGATTATAATATTTCTTTTTTCCATAAATACACTTCCTTTTTATAAAATAAAACTCGCAATTGCGAGTCATTATCATATTGGTGGACCACTAGGGACTCGAACCCTAGACCCACTGATTAAGAGTCAGTTGCTCTACCAACTGAGCTAGTGGTCCACATAACATATGAATTATAACATAAATTTAAATAAAAATAAATGTGGATTTGTAGTAGAGTTTACTGATATAATAACTACACATAATATAAATCCAACAGTAACTAATGAAGGTGGATGGCCAAAAAGTCAAATGAAAACATTTATAAATAATGATATTTATAATTCACTACCAAATGAATTAAAAAGTATAATCATCACTACTAAAACAATATCAGGGCATGGAGAGCTTGATTCAGAAAATCATATATCAATAGATAAGTTATACTTGTTAGCAACTGCAGAAGTATGGAAAGATGGGGATCATGCTGATGCGGCAAGAGATAAAACAAGACAGTTAGATTATTATAATAGTAAAGGAGTTACTACAAGTAGTTATGCTGCTGCAATAAAAAAGGATAGTACAGGAACTGCTGCAGAATGGTGGCTACGTAGTGCTAGTTCTGATTTTGATTTCGTTTTCTACTATTCGTGGGATAATGGTGCCATGAGTGACGCTAATGCTGATTATTCATCCGGTGTTTCTCCAGCTTTTCGAATTGGGTAATAAATTGAAAGATAGATAGTTGAAAGATTTGTAAAAAATATAAAAAAATGTTTAACCGATTAATCAAAAAGATTGAGAAGATAATAATGAGCGTGTTCTAAATGGAAGTTAGAACTAAACGAATTGAATGGAATGAATAATAATTTATATTTTAGATTATCTGTAAAAAACTACCCAGAAAATTAAATTTACAACTAATAGTGTTAAATAAAGATTAATCAAGCATTTCCTATTGGATTTGCTTTTTTAATTTACATTAAAATAAAATTAATGTTCAAAAATAATAATCTTATGGTAAAATTAAGTTAGTATTAAGATAGTAGGGTGGGATTATGAAAAGAGCAAAAATAATAGTTATTGAGGGAACAGATGGTTCTGGTAAAGAAACACAAAGTAAAAATATTGAAAAGTATTTAGTTAATAAAGGACTTAAAGTTAAAAGGTATTCTTTTCCTGTATATAAATCAGCTACTGGTAAGATAGTAGGTGCCTCATACTTAGGTAAACCAGAGATGGGAAAGTCTGTGTTTGAAGAGACAGCTGCGAATGTGGATCCGCTTGTTAGTAGTTTATATTATGCAGCTGACAGGAGATATAACTTTTTAAATGAGATTGAAAGTGAAATTAATAAAAATGATATTGTAATATTAGATAGATATACTACATCTAATATGGGACATCAAGCAGGAAAGGGTAAAAATAAAAAAGAGATTGATAAGATTCTTGATTTTATTGAAAAACTAGAATTTGATTTATGTGAATTACCTAGGCCAGATTTAGTGTTTTTCTTACATATGCCTTATGAAGCATCTAGAGAACTTAGAAAAAATAGAGAGTTTGGCGATGGGAATGAAAATAATGTTGAGCATTTAAAGAATGCAGAAAAAACATATCTTTATATTGCTAAAAAATATAATTGGAAATATATTAATTGTTTGAAAACTAAAAAATATAATAGTGTTGATGATATTCGTAGTATAGAAAGTATTAGCTCTGAAATAGAGAATGTTCTTGATAGTGAGTTAAAAAATATTAAAACTAATAAAATTAAAATGACGAGGTTTTAATGAGAAAAAAGACTATTGTTATTGATATGGATGACACTATTACAAGTGGGACATTAACAGAGATAATAAATGAATATTTAGGAACTAATTATAAGGATGAAGATTTTGAAGGGTTTTATAAACAAGATATTATTAAAGATAAGGATGATTTTTTTAAATTTTTTCTAACTAAAAATGAATATGATTATGGACATATTAATGATAATGCAGTTTCAGTAATAAAAGAACTTAATGAAAAATATGAAGTGTTTATTGGGACATCTTTTATCTTTAAAGAGATAGTTAGTGATAGTGGTATATTTGTTAAGAATAAATACGATTTTTTAATGAAAAATTTTCCGTTTTTAAATCCTATGAATTTTGTATTTGTGGGTAATAAAAGTATATTAAAGTGTGATATATTTATAGATGATAAAATTGAAAATTTAACTGGTGGAGATATTAAGATATTATATACTGCCTATCATAATAAAAGTATTAGTGATGAAGAACTTAAAAAATTAGGAATTATAAGAGCCAAAGATTGGCTTGATATAAAAAGAATATTAATAGATAGTATGGAGGTATAAGATGGCAAAATGGGACAAAGAATACTTAAAACTTTGTAAGAAAATATTAGATGAGGGAGTAGAGGTTGAGAATAGAACTGGTATTAATACTATTAAGATACCAGCATATAGTTTTGAGTTTGATTTAGAAAGTGAATTTCCATTTCTAACAACTAAGCAATTATTTTATAGACAAGCTATTCTTGAGATGCTTTGGATATATCAAGTACAAAGTAATGACGTAAGATGGCTTCAAGAGAGAAATGTAAATATTTGGAATGAATGGGAAATAGATGAGGATGGTAAGTGGAGAGCAACTCAAATGGTACCTGATGAAAATGATAAATTAGTTAAAAAAGATATAGTTAAAGACTTTGGTAAACAGTGGGCTCACACTATTGGTACTGCTTATGGATGGATAGTAAGAGAATATGATCAAATGAATAAACTTATTAATTCTCTTAAACATAATAAAACAGATAGACGTATGCTTATTAGTTTATGGCAAAATGAACACTTAGATACAGCAGTTTTACCATCATGTGTGTGGTCAAGTGAATGGGATGTTACAGATGGGCATTTAAATGCTTGGGTTCATCAAAGAAGTTGTGATGTACCTTTAGGACTTCCATTTAATGTTACTCAATATTCAGTTCTTTTATATATGCTTGCTCATGTATGTGGTCTTAAACCTGGTAAGTTATATTGGAGTATTAAAGATGCTCATATATATGTAAATCAAGTTGATGGTATTAAAGAACAAATAAGAAGAGGAGAAGAACTTGAAGACTTGCCTGCGCCAAAACTTTGGTTAAATCCAGAAGTAAAAGATTTTTATGATTTTGATAATAGTAGTGAACTTAAAGACATTAAGGTAGTTAATTATGAACATCATGGTAAGATCAAATTTGATATAGCACAGTAGGTGGATTATGTATACAATAATAGCAGCTATAGGAAAAAATAGAGAATTAGGCCGTGATAATAAACTACTTTGGTCATTGAAAGGGGATTTAAAGTTCTTTAAAGAAAAAACAACTAATCATACTATAATAATGGGTAGAAAAACATTTGAATCATTGGGTAGACTTCTCCCTAATAGGAAACATGTTGTTATATCTAGTAGTAATAACTTTCCAAAAGAAGTAGATGTATATAATAATATAGAAAGTCTACTTTCACATTATAAAGATACTTCTGAAGAATTATTTATAATTGGTGGTGCAAAAATATATAGTGAGTTTATAGATTATGCTACTAAAATGTATTTAACACTTGTTGATGGTGAGTTTGATGCTGATGTATATTTCCCTATGTTTGATGAGAGTGTGTGGACTAAAACAGTACTTTCTGAGAATGAAGAGAATGGTTTGAAATATAAGCATGTATTATATGAAAAGAAAACATTATAAAAGAGTTTCAAAGGAAACTCTTTTCTTAATTATTACAACAACTATTGCAAGTGTTGTTATTACTGCATCCACCATTATTCCAGAAACCTGCTCCAAAGATTATTACTAATAATATAAATAATACCAATATTATAGCAGCACCATAACCATATCCATTGTTATAATATCCTGGATAGTTATTATAATACATTCCATTTCCATTTGCATATCCGCCATTGTATCCATAGTAATACATATAAATACCTCCTTATGTCACCTATATTATTTTATGGATTTAATGATCTATTGACACTACTTTATTAGTATATAATTTACATTTTATATTATTTTTTGTATAATTTAAATAGATAATATGAAAAAAGAGAGTAATACAAGACAATTAAGATTTACAAATAAGCCATTACTTATAATGACTATTATTTATGCTGTGCTTGGGGCATTTTTAATACTTGATGCGTCTTTTATATCTGCAACACTAACATATAAAGCTAATAGTCCTTATTTCTTTTTTACAAGGCAACTTTTTTGGATAGGTGTAAGTTTTATTGTAGCAATTATTATTTTATTTTTTCCAACTAAGATATATAGAAAGATTTCTGGCTTTTTAGTACCTGTTATCATGATAGGCTTAGTTGCATATTTTGTATATAATAATGCATTTACATCAGGAGTTAGTGATGTAACTCTTGGTAATGTTCAAATATCTGAATTTATGAAAGTAGCGATGATAGTGTACATGGGTTCTTATTATGGATCATGGGTCAATAAGAAACATAGTGACTATAAATCAATTTCTATTATTAATGGAATTAGGCCTTTGATAATAGCGGCGCTTGCATTTTTAATAGTGTTATTTGGTGGTGACTTTGGTTCTGCATCTATTATGCTTGCTTTATTTGCTTTGATATTTATAAGTGTTCCATGCAATGAAAAATATTTTAAAGCAATTAAAACTATAGCAATTGTTGGTATGCTAAGTGCTATATTAGTGCTTAAGTTTGGATATTTAGTAATACCACAAAAGGTATTAGAAAGTGATTATAGATTAACTAGATTTATATATAAAAATCCATGTGATAGGTATGAGTCTGTATCAGGATATCAGGTGTGTAACGGATATATAGCTATTGATAATGGGGGCCTTTTTGGAAGTGGAATCAGTAATTCAGTACAAAAGTATCTATATTTACCAGAGAGTCATACTGACTTTATCTTTCCAATTATAGTAGAAGAGTTTGGCGTTCTTTTTGGAATAGCAATACTTGTTGGATATATGGCCATTGCATATTTTACATTTAAAATAGCGACTAATTGTTATGAACTTCAAAATTCTATTATATGTTATGGTATAGGTATATATTTCTTGTTACATATATTTGTTAATTTAGGTGGCGTTTTAGGAATAATTCCATTAACGGGTGTTCCTCTTCCATTCCTAAGTTATGGTGGTTCATATTGCTTATGTACTATTGTATCATTCGCAATTGTTCAAAGAATTAATATTGAAAATCAAATAGAAAAAAGAATGCGTGAAAGAAAAAATAATAATTAATGCTAGACATATCTTATCTTTTGTGATATGATTATATCGCTTAATCCGATGCATTAATTGTAAGATTAAAGAAAGCACAAAGGAGGATATTAGAATGAATTTGATTGATAAAATCAATAAGAAACAAATTAATCCTAACGTTCCAGATTTTCAAGTTGGAGATACTGTAAGAGTAGATGTTAAGATTAAAGAAGGTAAAAGAGAAAGAATTCAAGCATTTGAAGGCATAGTTACTGCTCGTAAAGGTGGTAGTGTTTCTGAAACTTTCACAGTTAGAAAGAAAAGTGGGAATGTTGGAATCAATAGAGTTTTTCCAGTAAACAGTCCTATTATTGAAAAAATAACTGTTGTTAAAAAAGGAAAAGTAAGAAGAGCTAAACTTAACTTCTTAAAAGGATTCAAAGGAACATTTAAAATTAAAGAAAGAAATTAGGTTTTATTACCTAATTTTTTCTTAAAAGGAGATAATATGAAAAAAGTTTGGAATTCAATTAAAGACTATGTATATATAGTTTTGGCAGTACTTATAATAAGAACATATATAGTAACTCCAGCTATAGTTGATGGAGATAGTATGAATAATACATTATTAGATGGACAAATAGTCATACTAAACAAAATAACTTATAGATTTAATGATGTTAATAGATTTGATATAGTTGTTATAGAAAATAGAGAAGATAATGATAAAATTATCAAAAGAATTATTGGACTTCCAAATGAAAAGATAAGATATACAGATAATAAACTTTATATTAATGATAAATTAATTGAAACTAATCTTTCATTTAAAAAAACACAAGATTTTGAATATGAAACTAAGAATGGTGAATACTTTGTTCTTGGAGATAATAGAGTTGTATCTAAAGATAGTAGAATATTGGGTAATTTTAAAAAAGAGGATATAGTTGGTAAAGTTAGTATTAGAATATATCCACTTGATAGAATTGGTTCTATAAAGTAAATATTTATAATAAGCAGGCTTTAAATGCCTGCTTTTAAATGTGATTAAATGACAATTAATATTTCGTATGATATAATTAAAGCAGTTATAAATAAGAAAACATTATTAGAAGTGGATGTGAGTAGTATGTTAAATGCAATTAAAAGAGCAATTATAGTTGCACTTGGAGTAATATTACAATTTGGTTTTTTTATTCTAATACAAGTATATTTTCATGATAATATAACTATCGTTGGTATTGTTTATGACTTATTAAGTATTTTAATTGTTTTGAAATTATTAAAAGATAGTACTAGTTTATCAAATGATATACCGTGGATAATGCTTATACTTGTTTTCCCTATATTTGGGACAATATTATTTTTAACATTGGGTTCTAATTATGCAAAAAATAAATTACTTAAAAATATTTATAAAACAGAAAAAAAATATCAAAAATATTTAATACAAGATTCTGATATAAGAAATGAAATAAATAAAAAAGAGCTTGATAACTTAAAATATATTATTGATTATTCAAAATTTCCAGTTACAAAGGATAATAAAATTGAATATTATTGTCTTGGTGAAATATTTTATCCAGAGTTATTAAAGAGTTTAAAGGAAGCTAAAAAGTATATTTTTATTGAATATTTTATTATTAATAAAGGTAAAATGTGGGATGGTATATTAAATATATTAAAAGAAAAAGCATCTGATGGTTTAGATGTTAGGGTTATGTATGATGATATGGGTAGTATCGCAATGTTGTCAACAAAATATCCCAATGAATTAAAAAAATATGGGATTAAATGTATGTCTTTTAATAAAATGAGTCCTTTTAAAGGAATATTTATGAATAATAGAGATCATAGAAAAATGACAATTATAGATGGTAAAGTTGCATTTACAGGAGGAGTTAATATTAGTGATGAATATATTAATATTAAGAGTAGATATGGTATATGGAAAGACAATGGTATCAAAGTAGAAGGTCCAGCCGTTTGGAATTTTACTGTTATGTTTTTGACATTATGGAATTCTAATACTAAAGAAGATAGTGATATATTAAAGTTTAAATATGAATTTTTATCTAATAATAAGTCTAAGGGATATGTATCGCCTTATGGTATATCTCCTTTAGGTAAGCAATTAGTTGCTGAGAATATTTATATTAATATAATTAATAGTGCAAAAAAATATGTTTATATTATGACTCCTTATTTAATTATAGATACTGATATGATTAATGCATTAATAAGAGCCTCAAAAAGAGGAGTAGATGTAAGAATAATAGTACCAGGTATCCCTGATAAAAAAATAGTATATACTTTAACGTGTTCATTCTTTAAAATATTGTTAAATTCAGGGGTAAAAATATATAAATTTACAGATGGTTTTGTACACTCTAAAGTTTTTGTATCTGATGATGTAAGAGCGGTAGTTGGTACAATAAATATGGATTATAGAAGTTTATATTTACATTTTGAAAATGGTATTTATATGGAAGATCTTAAAGAAATATTTGATATAAAACAAGATGTTACATATACAATATCAAAATGTAAAAATATCAAAATTAATGATGCAAAAGTAGGATTTTTTAAGGAAATATGGCAATCTATATTAAGATTGTTTGCTCCTTTATTTTAAAAAAATTAATTAAGTAGGTGATTTTATGATATATAAAAATATTACTGATAGTGAACTAATGGATGTATCACATGAAATTAGAAATGGAAAGATAGTTGTTTTTCCAACTGAAACTGTATACGCTATTGGCGTAAATGGACTTGATGAAGGGGCTATTAGAAGACTATACGAAGTAAAACAAAGAGATATAACTAAACCTATTAATTTGATTGTTTCATCTCTTGAAATGATTAATATGGTAGCTAAAGATATTACTCCTTTAGAATATAAAATTATAAAAGAATTTTTACCTGGTCCACTTACAATAATACTTAAAAAGAAAGATATAGTACCTAATGTACTTACTAATGGTGGGAATACAGTAGGTATTAGAATGCCAGAAAATGATATTGCATTAAACTTATCTAAGTATAGTAATGTACCAATAGCTGCGCCTAGTGCTAATATATCAAATAGACCTAGTGGAACTAATATTGAAAGTATATATAATGATTTTCATGATAATGTTGATATTTATATTGATGATGGTGAGAGTAAATTTGGCGTTGCATCAACAATTGTAAAAGTAGAAAATAATAATATTAAAATATTAAGAGAAGGACCTATTACTCTTAATGATATTAAAAATAAAATAAGTATGTGATATATTTATTTTTTAAAATGATTGATATTGTGATTACTTTTTGTTAATATTATAAGTAGATGCTACTATATTGATAGTGGGGTGGAGGTAATATGAAAAAAAATAATTTTATTTCTTTAACAGAAACAAATATACTAAAGGGCGTTGCTTTGATATTTATGTATATTCATCATATGTTTACTTATCCTGGAATGTATATAGATGGTATAAGTTATCCTAGTTTAGAAACATTTGCGCAAATATTTAGACATCCGTTTAATCCAGTATCAATCTTTTGTTTTATTACTGGTTATACATATGTCTTTTCTAAAAATAAAACATTAAAACAATCTTTGAAAAAAATATTTAAAATATTAATTCCTTTTTGGGTAGTAATGATTACTTTTATGATAATAGGTATACTTACTAATACATATAACTTTAGTATTGGGAATTTTATACTTGAAAGTCTTAGCCTTAAAAGAACTATAATGTGTTTTTGTTGGTATATATATTTTTATGTTATTGTTATGATCACAATGCCATTTATATCTAAAGTATCAGAAAAAATGAATGCTACTCAAAATGTACTAGTACTTTTATTTATTCCAGTTACAATATTTTATGCATTAAAAGGTATATTTTTTAATAATGATATTATTGTAGATATACTTAATAATCTTATTAGATTTTATCCAACTGTTATTGCTGGATACTTAGTTTCAAAATATGATGTATTTAATAAATTAGAATCTATTAATATTAAAGAAAGATATAGACTTATATTATGCTTCTTTGTGTTGGTATCAAGTTTCTTACTTAAATATTTAGTACCATATGTAGGTTATGGAACTATTTCTACTAGAAGACATTTACTTGATTTGACTATGAATTTAGATATAGTTTATGCTCCATTATTTATCTATTCATTTATAAAATTAGCTAGATTATTTAATGTGAAACTATATATTCCTTTAATTAAAATAGGTGAGTTATCTATGCTAATGTGGTTTACTCATTGCTTATTCTTTAATTGCTCCAAAGAAATATTTATGCCTATATTATATGCTCCTGGTAATGCTATACTTGTACTTATTTGGGCTATTATACTAAATTATGCGATGGCTTTTCTATTTAATATTGTTACTAGTAGGTTAGTTAAGCTAATAAAATAAATAATTATAGGGATGGTTTGAATGATAAAATCTGATGAAGTTATTTCTAAGTGTGATGGATTAAAACTTGATATTGCTTACATCGTACCTGAGGGTGAGATACTTGGTGTTATACAATTGTCACATGGTATGGCTGAACATAAAGAAAGATATTTTGATTTTATGAAGTTTTTAGCTAGTAATGGGTATGCGTGTGTTATTAATGATCACAGAGGACATGGTAAGAGTATTAAGAGCAATAATGATTTAGGTTATTTTTATACTGACAATATTGATTATATTGTTGATGATTTACATGAAGTTACTTTGTATATTAAAAATAAACTTAAGAATAAAAAAATATATTTATTTAGTCATAGTATGGGTACACTTGTATCTAGATGCTATATTGAAAAGTATGATTTTGAACTTGAAAAATTAATACTTTGTGGAGCACCTACATATAATCCATTTACACCCTTCGCTATAGCACTTTCTTATACATTTAAATTCTTTGGCTTAGGGAAAAAGAGAAACAAATTTTTAAATACATTAACATTTGGTAATTATAATAAAGGATATAAAGATGAAAACTCTTGGCTTTCTAAAAATACAAATAATATAAGTGTTTATAATGATGATGAATTATGTGGTTTTATATTTACAACTAATGGATTTATTAATTTATATAAACTAATGAGGCAAGCATTCAAAAAAAATGATTATCAAGTTAAAAATAAAAATTTAGATATTCTTTTAATCGCAGGTTCAGATGATCCAGTTATTCAAAATGAAAAAAAATTCATTGAATTAAAAGAGTTTTTAAAAGATATGGGATATAAGAATATAGAAAGTAAATTATATAAAAATTTAAGACATGAAATATTAAATGAAAAAACTAAAAAAGAAGTATATAATGATATTTTAAATTTTATAAATAAATATTAATATCATTAAAATTTATTCAAATGGGTTTAAATAGCCTATTTTTTTGGTAAAATAATTAATTGATGGTAGTACTAAAAAGTGGTAAGGGTATTAACTATAAGCCTGATTGATAAGTTATAGTTGAATATATGGAGGAATAAAAGTGAATTCAAGAGAAGTAGAGAAAAAATTAAATCTATATCCTATGAATCTTAAATTTTATGGCAAGATAATACTTCCTAATTCGGAGGATGTTGCGGATGAAACTAGAGAGTTTACACAGGAAGATTTAGATATGCTTAAAAAAACAATAATACTTAGAAAACTTGATGTTTCAATAATAGATATAAAACGATTATACAAAGGAGCTAGAACATTAAATGAAATAGTTCAAAGGCAACTAAAAACAATAGAAGAAAATATGAATGAACTAAATGGTTCTAAAAAATTATGTAAAAAAATAATATCAGAGAATCTTACAATGGAAAGTTTAGATGCTGATAAAATTTTAGATATGATAGAAAAGGATGAAAAGAAAGGAAAAAAATATTTTGACATTGAAGAAGATTATATATATGAGCAATCAAAAGTTTTCGATAGTATGGCAAAATATAAAAAATATGAAAAAAGATTAAGAAAATTACAAATGCTTGTATTAGGCGGATTACTTTCATTCATATTGATTATGTTTGGAACTTTTTGTTTCTTTGATATGATTATATATGGTAGATTAGATATGCTTGAGAATGTAAGTTTAACTATTATTTTTGCAATGGTAGATTGGTTAGTTATGCAAGCATATAGAACCGAAACCAAAAGAGATGTACCTACTGTTTTGGCTTATGTAGTTAACTTCATTTTAGTTATAGCCGCAATAGGTGGTTATAACTATACTAAAATAATATCAAATGAAAATGCGCCAATTGACTCAAATGTATTAAAAATATCTGTTAAAAAAGAAATAATGGATCTAACAAAAGAAAAATATAAATATAAAGATAAAAAGCTTGTATATGCTCAAGGGCATAAAATAGTAGCTAGTGAAATAAAAGATGAAAAAATATATGCTTATGTTTTAGTAAAGTTTGGTACATTTGAAAAAGTCGGTAAAAAACAATGTAAGAGTATGGACATAACTACTGAGCCGATAACATTTGTGTTCTATAATGTTAAAAATAGTTGGGGATTTTATGACTTTGATGAGTTAAAAGAAAATGAATTACCAGAAGAACATAATATATATCAAAATGTAAATTATAACCATAGATACATAACAGAGCAAATAAATGAATATTGTAAGTGATTATTTTTGAATATTTTAATCTTGTTATTGAACAATAATTAAATAGGTTCTATGAAACCTATTTTTTCTATGATAAAATATTATTGGTGAATAATATGAAAAAACTTAATTCAAATAATTTAAAATTAATTGCTATAATCGCAATGAGTATAGATCATATAGCTGATTTATTATACCCCGGTATGCAAAATAATATTGTATGTATTATTATGCATATCATAGGTAGATTAACTGCGCCCATAATGTTTTTCTTTATATGCGAAGGATTTTATTATACCCATGATATAAAAAAGTATATTAAGAGATTATTTATATTTTCTATAGTTTCTCATTTTGCATATTGTTTTGCTTTTGGTATTAATTTTATTCCATTTAAAGAAGGCATTTTTAATCAAACAAGTATTATGTGGACACTTGCTTGGGCAGTAGTCGCTCTTTATGTAGTGTATGGTAATAATAAGTTTAAAGATTGGGAAAAGACTATGCTTGTATTATTGATTTGCTTAATTACTTTCCCAGCTGATTTTAGTTCGATTGGTGTCATGGCAATACTATATATGTATAAATATAGGGGTGAGTTAAAAAAGCAAATAATGGTAATGATGTTTTGGTTATTAATTTATTCAATTATTTCAATTATATTTGTAAATAAATTATATGGTATAGTGATATTATTCTCAGCACTGTCATATGGAGTGTTAAAACTTTATGATGGCACAAGAGGTAAAAATAAAACGATAAAATGGTTTTTCTATGTATATTATCCATTACATTTATTAATAATTGGCATACTTAGAATATTAATGTATGGAAATGTAGCAATATTATTTTAGGTTAGGAGAGTGTTATGATAGAAAATAAAATGTATTTACTTGCAGTAGATTTAATTAAAAAAAGATATCCAAAAGGATGGGGTGGAGCAGCAGTTATAAGAACAGAAGAAGATGATTATTATACTAGCGTTGCAATAGAGGTGGAAAATGAGTCTGCAACTTTATGCATAGAGACAGGCGCCATATGTGAAGCACATAAATATAACAAAAAGGTTACTCATTGTTTATGTGTAGTAAGAGACGATGAAAATAGTGACTTTAAAGTACTAACTCCGTGTGGTATTTGTCAAGAAAGGCTTAACTATTGGACAGGTAATGTGTTAGTAGGAGTGACTAATAAAGAAAATGATTTAAAATTTGTTGCATTAAAAGAATTACAACCTTATCATTGGATTAATGCATATAAGTAATTTTATTAAAGAAGGCGATTTCAAAAATGATGTGGATTATGGTGAAGAATTCTATGATGAAATTAATAAAGTTTTATGGGAAAATGAAAATTATTATAATTTTAAATCATCCACTATAAAGATGGATGATGGAATTGAAGTTTATTTTCCTATAGATAATAATTATGATGTAGGGGTTCATCATAAACTATATTATTATTCTGAAAATTCTAATATTGAAGAAAAATATGATGGCGTGGTTGTAGAAGAAAATAATAAAAAGTATATTAAATTTATTACTCATAATTTTAGTACATATGTACTTTTAAATGAAGAGATAAATAATCCAGCTACTGGTGATAATATTGTCTTGTTGGTTATACTAATTCTATATCTTTTTTAGGATGAATTGTATCTTTAAATAAATTAATCAAGACTAAAAAATTATAATAAATTAAAGTCTTGTTGTTTAGTATAAAACAGCTTTTTTACCTTACAGGAAATTTCTTTCAAAAGTGAAAAAGATTTAAAAATAATAAAAATCTATTGCTGTACATCTTTTAATATTGTATGATAATAACGATATGTTAAAATGCAATCGAAGAGGGAAAATTAATGTACCATAAATCATTTATATTTAGATTATGCAAAATTATAAGCAGAAAATCATAATGCAATGACTATGAAACATTGGGTAGAAAAATTGAATGCATTTTTGCAATTTAATGCTAAAGATATATTTTACAATTTGGTAAATATCGGCTAGTGTTGCAAAAAAATTAGTCATAAAGAGTATGATAAATTTAAAGTTAAACATGGCAAATTATATAAACCAATTATTGATAACTTTTTTAAAATAAAGAGAAATAGAAAGAAGTGATTAAAATGGATATGTATCAAAAAAGAAAAATTAGAGCAGAAAAGAAAAATAATGATAGTCAAAAAAGTTTTCCATCAGTCGGAATTAACTGGTACCCCGGTCACATGGCAAAAACTAAAAGAAATATTACTGATATAATATCAATGGTTGATATAGTAATAGAAGTAATTGATGCAAGAATACCTTTTTCATCAAGAATACCAGATTTAGCTAAAACAACTAGAAATAAGCAAAATATAATAGTATTTAATAAATATGATTTATGTGATCAAATTGAAACTGATAAATGGATAGAAAAATATAAGAGTGAAGGTTCTATCATAGTTAAATGTAATTCTAAAACATCAAATGATTATAAGAAAGTAATAAGTGAAGTGGATTCTTTAATGAAGGGTGTTAATAAAAAAAGAGTATCTAAAGGACTTCTTCCTAAAAAAGCAAAGTGTTTAGTAGTTGGTGTACCTAATGTAGGTAAAAGTACACTTATAAATAAACTTGCAGGAAGGTCTATTACAGGTGTTGGTAATAAACCAGGTGTTACAAGACAAATGAATACAATCAAAATAAATAATCAAATGGATTTAGTTGATACTCCTGGAATACTTTGGCCTAAATTTGAAACTGAAATAGTTGCGAATAATTTAGCATCTATGACTATTATTAAGGAAGAAGTATTAACTATAGAACATATTGCAGTATATATACTTGAAATGTTATCTAAGTATTATCCTGAGATATTAAAGCGTGAATTTGGAATAAATAGCTATAATGAAGATGAAATAGAAGAATGTTTTGAAACAATATCTAAATATAAAAATATTCCTATTAAAGGGGAAGTTGATTATGAAAGGGTAAGCTTAGTTATAGTCAATGCTATTAAACAAGAAAAGATAAAAGGTATTACTTTTGACAGGATGTAAAATTAATAGTCGTTTGACTATTTTTTTTGTGAAATTTTTTTAATAGATATTTACATTTTATCAATTTGCTTTTATAATAATGACCCATGAAGGAGGCAAACATGATTAAAAGTAATTTACCTGTTATTTTATTAAAAAATCTTGTTTTACTTCCATATCAAGAAATAAGAGTAGAAATTAAAAGTGAGTTATCTAAAAAGGTAACAGAGATATCAAAATTATATCATGATGGTGAAGTATTAATTGTTTGCCCATTAAACTCTTTAGAAGAAAAACCTGATACATCAGACTTACCTAAAATAGGCGTAGTAGGTAAAATTAAAAGTGTTATAGATTTACCTAACGGAAATATGAGAGTTATCATTAGTGGTTTATATAGGGTAAAAGTAATAAGTTATGTAAATTATTCTAATGAAGAAGATGTTTTAGACAGTATAATTACTACTATAGATAATAAGGATAGTGAAATAGACTTATCAGCATATTCTAGAAAACTAGTAAGTGAACTTGAAAATTATTTAGAAAAGAATCCATTTGTATCTAACTCTATAGTATCTCAAATTAAAAGTAATGCTTCTCTTGATAAATTAACTGATTTAATAGGCAATTATCTTCCTCTTTCATTTGAAAAGAAACTATCATTAATGTTAGATACATCTGCGATAAGTAGAAGTAAATTTCTAATAAAAGAGATTGCTATTGAAACTGCAATATTAGATTTAGAAGGTGACATTGAAACTAAGATTAAAAAGAGTCTTGATGATAGTCAAAAGGAATTCATCCTTAAAGAAAAAATCAAAGTTATTAAAGATGAACTAGGAGAAACTAAAGGAAAAGAAGAAGAAGTTATTGATTTTAAAAATAAAGTTAAAAATGGTAACTTTCCTGAAAGAATATGTAAGAAATTAGAAAGTGAAATTGAAAGATATAATGCTACTAGTGAAATGAGCCCAGACTCTGGTGTTATTAGAAATTATATAGAATATTTACTTTCTGTACCTTGGTATACTGAAACTAAAGACGAAAAAGATTTAGTTAAAATAGAAAAGAAATTAAACTTATCTCATTATGGGATGGATAAAGCTAAAATGAGAATTATAGAATATATTGCAGTTAAAAGTATTGCTCCTGATATAATAAGCCCTATAATATGTTTAGTAGGTCCTCCTGGAGTAGGTAAAACAACTTTTGCAGAATCTATATCAGTTGCCTTAAATAGAAAGTTTGTTAAAATATCATTAGGCGGAATGAGTGACTCAGCAGAATTAGTAGGACATAGACGTGCATACATAGGCTCTAATCCTGGTAAAATTATTTCATCATTAATAAAATGTGAAAGTAAAAATCCAGTATTTTTACTTGATGAAGTTGACAAATTAAAAAAAGATTATAAGGGAGATCCTGCATCTACTTTGTTAGATATATTAGATACTAGTCAAAACAAGAGATTTGTAGATAATTACTTAGATGAAGAAGTTGATTTGAGCAAAGTATTATTTGTACTTACAGCAAATGATATATCATCAATACCTGTTGCTTTATTAGATAGATTAGAGATAATAAATTTATCAGGTTATTCAAATGAAGAAAAATTATTTATCAGTGAAAACTATTTAATACCAAGCATTATAAAAAAACATGGTCTTAAAAATACTGTAATCAAGTTTGAAACCGATGCGATAGTTAAAATGATTAGTGAGTATACTAATGAAGCAGGGGTAAGAGAGCTTGAAAGATGTATTAATAAAATAGTAAGAAAGATAATTACTGAACACATTAAATATTCTAGAAAAATAGTAAGTGTAAGAGTTAAAGAATCGGATTTACCGCACTATTTAGATAAAGAATTATTTTTAAATAGTAAACCTAGAAAAATAGAAGTACCTGGAGTAGTAAAAGCAGTCGCATGTAATTCACTTGGGGGAACTTGTCTAGACATAGAATGTTCTTCATTTAAAGGAAATGGTAAGTTTATATGTACTGGTTCTCTTGGTGATATAGCAAAAGAAAGTATTGAAGTATCAATAAGTTATATTAAAAGTAATAGTGAGTACTTTGGAATAGATGAATCATTCTTTTTAAAAAATGATATTCATATACATTTTACAGAAAACTCAATTCAAAAAGATGGCCCATCCGCAGGTGCTGCGATCACCACAGCAATATTATCTCTACTTAAAAATAAAGTTATGGATAGTGAAATGTCTATGACAGGGGAAATGTCATTAAAAGGGGACATATTAAAAGTAGGTGGAATAAAAGAAAAAACTATCGCATGTATTAGAAATAAAATAAAAACGTTATATTTGCCTAGCGAAAACTTATATGATACAGCATGGATAGAAAATGATATTAAAAATAATATAGAATTTGTACCTATAAATAATTATAAAGAAATTTATGATAAGCTTTTCAAATAAAAATATTCTCATAATGAATATTTTTTTTCATATATTTAAATGAAAGGAGAATATATGAAAGAGATTATTCCATTAAAAAAAGATATTATATTTAAAACAAAAGTAGCTGAAGTAACAAGTATAAATCTAGAACATGATTATAAAATACTTGATGATATGGTTGAGGGAACTGTTTATTTAAGTGGGTCATATAAAATGACTGAAGCAAGTGTTATAGAAGAAGATTTTGTGTATAATATTCCTTTTTCTATCGCAATATCTAAAAGAATAGATAAAGATACTATTAAAATAGATATTGATGACTTTAAATACGAAGTTATAAAAGATGTTATGAAAATAGATATATCTCTTGAACTTACGTGTAATGAATTAGAAAGAAAAGAAGAAATAAAAGAAGAAA
Source organism: Clostridium sp. CAG:1000 (assembly GCA_000436975.1). GTDB lineage: Bacteria > Bacillota_I > Bacilli_A > RF39 > UBA660 > CAG-1000. Next base: position 22,402 of record HG000336.1, on the reverse strand, counting down.
TAAAAGAAGAAAAAGAATTAGAAATAGAAGACAATATTACAAATATAGATTTTGATAATTATATGGATGATTACTTTAAAGATGAAAGCAAAGATATTAAAATAGAAGAGGATACAAGTACAAATATTGAAAATAATATAAATAATTTAACTCAAAATATAATTAATAATGAAAATAAATATTATACTTATAAAGTTTATATAGTAAGAGAAGGGGACACTATTGATACTATATGCAATAAATATAATGTTAAAATTGAGGATTTAATAGATTATAATGATATAGATAACATATCTATTGGTGATAAAGTAATAATACCATATATTAATAATGACTAGAGTATATAAAAATAATGTAATTATAGATGATGGGGTTGTAACTAAAAAAAATAAAAATAATAATTTAATAGAATTGTTTGATTACTTAGAAACTAGAAACTTTAATAATTTTCCTAAGGTTATAAGTAGTGATGATAGAGAAATTAAAACTGAATATATTGAGAGCAAAGATTATCATGAAATGACTAAAGGAGTAGAGCTTATTAAAACTGTTTCACAACTTCATTATAAAACATTATTTTTTAAAGATATTAGTAAGAACAAATATAGAAAAGTATATGATACTTTAAGTGGTAATATTGAATATTTAAAGAAATATTATTTAGAGATGATAGAGAATATTGAATCTAGTGAATTTATGTCACCAAAAGAGTATTTAATAGCTAGAAATTATTCGATAATAGATAGTAGTCTTTCATATGCATCAAAGGAGTTAAAGAGTTGGTTTAAACTAGTAGAAAATAAATCTAAAGAAAGAGTATGTACTCTTCATAATAATATAGCTTTAAATCATTTTATTCATGGGGATAAAAATTATCTTATTAGTTGGGATAATTATATGGTTGATACACCTGTACTTGATTTATATAAATTCTATAAGACAGATGGATACAAATTAGATTTTAATTATTTGTTAAAGATTTATAATGAAAATTTAGAATTAACAAAAGAAGAGAAAATGCTTTTAAATATTTTAATATCAATACCACCTAAAATTGAGAGTATAGGTGATGAATATATAGATACAGGGAATGCAAGAGAAACTATAGATTATATATATTCTGGAGCTTTAGTTGTTAATGATAATAAATAAATGTCCACTTAGTGGATTTTTATTTTACATTAATTATTATTTGTTATATAATTATTATAATAGGTGAAAAGTATGAAAAATAAAAATGGATTTATATCTATGACACTTGTATATACATTCTTAATATTATTTTTATTTCTTATGAGTGGTATTTTAACTTCTTATAATCAAAGAAATAAATATTATGATATTATAGAAGAAAAAATAAAGTCTGAAATGGATTTGACTTCTTTTAGGAATGATACATTATATAATACAATATTAAAAGATAATAAAGCTTATCCAGATGATAATGATGCTAGTCCTAGTGTTGACTCTAAAGACGGAATAGACTTTAGTAAGTCTTCTAGTTTAACTAATGGAATAGGTTTATTCTACACAGAAGATACTTCATATACAAAAGATAATAAAACAGTTTATTATTTTAGAGGTGAAAATGTTAATAATTATATAGTAATAGATGGTTCTAGAGGTAGAATTTTAAGAACAACTGAAGATGGTAATGTTAAAATATTATTTGGCGGTGATACTTTTACTTATAACACTGTTACTGGTAATAAAGCAGTTGGCTTTATGTATGGAACTGATGAAGATGAGGGAACACTTACTAATAATGATTTATATTTTAAAACACATCAAAATATAAATAATAGTGAAGCAATCAAAAAAATAAATGAAAGTATACCTGATAAATATAAAAATATATTTGTTAGTTCGACTTATTGTAATAATAGAACGCTTGATAAAACTGTAAGTAAAATATCAGATATTTCTGGTAATACTAGCCATGATATTTATGTGTTAGATAGTTCTACTTTAGGATATGGTACTTATAATACTGTTTATTATAACTTAAATAGAATTAAAAATGATAAAAGACCAAGATTTAATTGTACTAGAAAAGATAATAATGGTAATTATGTTGATTATATTGAATCAAATGGTGGGTTAATTACATTAGATGAAGCAATATATTCTGGTATTGGTTATAATGATACAGAGAATAATTCTTTTGTAGAAGATACACTTACTATGACACCAAATTATTATTATCACAATAGTACAACTAATGAAGATTACGCAGGATTATTTAAAATAGATGAATACAAGAATATTATAACAGTACCAGTAAATGAAAGTAATTATGCAGATATTGTACTTACTCTTAAAGGAGACATAATTATTTCTAAGGGAAATGGTACTTATGATAATCCGTATATAATTAATGGAGGGGCATAATGAGAAAAAAAGGATTTATATTTTTAGAAACTATATCAATACTTATGGTAGTTGCTCTTTCATTAACAATATTACTTGCTAGTTATACACTTGTTTATACAAAAGCAAAACAACATAAATATTATGATTTGCCAAGAGATTTATATACATTGTATGCAGTAGCAAATCTAGTTGATACATCATCAATTGGAAGTGATGTTGTTATGGTATCTAATTCTTCATCATGTGAAATGGTTGATGGAAAATATACAGTGCTTGGAGTAACTATAAAAAATTGTGGTGAGTTTATGAACGATATAAATATGATAACATTTGCAGTAATAGATGATATAAATAAAGAACTTAATAAATCAGCAACTGATACATATTTTGATAATGTAACTATTGAATATTTAAAAACATTACCTAGATGTTATGAAAAAAAATGTACTAAAACATCACCTGGTAGAAAATATTTACTTGGAATATTTAAAAGACAAAATAAATACTATTATGCTTCAATAGAGTTATAGGAGGTATAGATGAAAAAAGGATTTACATTAATTGAGTTACTGGTAAGCTTAGTTTTAGTTGCAGTTGTACTTACATCAATGTCAGCAGCCCTAGTAAAATTAAAAAGTACATATGATAAAGCAAACGATGTAACTGATATAGATTTAGTAACTTCATCAATAACTAGAATTATAAGTAAAGACATTCTTTCATTGAAAGAATTAGTGGGTGCAAAATTAATTAATGAAAAAACTATAGAATTGCTTTTTAGTGATGGAAAAAAGCGAACAATTATAATTGAAAATATAGATGGATTTGAAACTAAATGTATTAAAAATGAAAACTCTGGTGATAATGATTATATTGGTACTAAAAGAATGGATAAATCAACATTAAAGTATATTGATAGTACAGATCCTAATAATGAAAAACTATTATATATAAAGACACTTGATTATACATGCTCTAATAACGAAAGAACTTGTAAAAATAGGGTATTAGATGAAGAATGTACAAGTACAAATGGAAATAAATTTATTGGTTTTGATTCTAAAAAAATAAATAAAAGTTATGGACTTGAAAATAGTAGAGTAGTTGTTCCACAAGAATTATTAATAAAACTAAATAATACACAATATAATATATCTATACCACTTCTAGAAATATCAAAAGTATAATAATACTAAATATTAATTTTATAATTAATATTTTTTTTATATTAATTTTATATTTATTTAGTATAGAAGTCGTTTGAAATATTATAGATAATCCACTAAAATTAAGAATAAAACTAGTTAGTAGTATTTTTTGTGATAAATTAATGTTTAAATTACTTATCATAAATATACCACTAGTCATTTCAAGCATACCACTTATTAATGAAAGAATGGTACTGTTAATATTTAAATAATTATTTAGTAGATTAACTATAATAGTAAATATTATTATATTACCAAGTATTGTGTATGAGATATTTATTCCTTTTATAATAGAATTACTAATGGCTTCTTGTAATGTTATATTGTTTTTCTTGATACTTTGAATTTCTTTACTTAAATTTTTACCTCTTAAAAATATTCCAATCAATATATTTTTGATTAATATAGTTAAGTATAAAAAAACTCCTGTTTTAATACTATGATATATTCCTATGCCTATAGTACCTATTACAAATGCAATAGAGGGAAAATAAGTTGTTAATAAGATTTTATTTATATCATTCTCATCTATTTCTTTTCTATCAAGCATTTCTTTAATATAAACACTATTAGTAGGATGAGAAGTTAATATACTAAGTACATAAATAATAGAAGTGCTTTTTGATACATTAAAAAGTTTTGATATAATATTTCCAAATATTTTCTTTAAAAATAAATCGTAATTAAAATAAAATAATATATCACTAAGTATAATAAAAGGAAAAATAGATACAAAAACTTTTGTTATAAAAAGATAACTAGCGCTTAGAGTTGAATTAATAACTATATCTAAATTAAATAAAAATATTATTAGAGTTAGGGTTAAGAATATTGGCTTTATTGTCTTCATAAATTATTCCTATCTGTGATATAATATTATTATTAGGAGAAAATTATGATAAAAAGAATTAAAAAATATATTATAAATGATATTAAAAGAAACTATAAATTTTATATAGGTTTATTTTTAATTATGGCACTTTTTTTAGTTAGATTTGATTATGTGATATATACTCCCGGTTCACTTGAAAATTTAAATGATAGGATTATTGTTACTCCATCAAATGAATCCAAAGGAAGCATGAATTTAACTTATGTAACTTCTATTCCTGCTAATATACCAAATATGTTATTATCACTTATTATTCCTAATTGGGATATTGAGAGTCTTAATAACATGAGAGTTGAAGATGAAAGTGAAAAAGAAATAGAAAATAGAGATAAAATATATTTAAAAGATACTAGTTATGATGCTGTTATAGCGGCCTTTAAAGAGGCAAATATGAAATATGAAATAACTAGTGTTGATGTAACAATAACATATATCTATAATATAGCTAAGACTAATTTAAAAGTAGGAGATGTTATTAAAACTATTAATGGAGTTAAAATAACAAGTTTTAATTCTTTAATAAACGAAGTTAATAAATATGAAGTAGGAGAAAAATTAATTATAAATGTTCTTAGAAATAATAAAATAATAGAGTGTGAAGCAACTATAGTGTTGGAAGAAAACAAAAAGATGATTGGAATATCTTTAGCAGAACTTAAAAACATTAAAACTAATCCAGAAGTAAAGTTTGTTTTTAAAAATAATGAAAGTGGATCATCTAGAGGGCTTATGTGTGCTTTAGAAATATATAATAGAATTACTAAATATGATATTACTAAGGGAGATATAATATCAGGTACTGGTGTTATAGATGAAAATGGTAATGTTGGAAGTATAGGCGGAGTTAAATATAAGCTTAAGGGAGCAGTAAATAAACATGCTAAAGTATTTATAGTGCCTAGTGATAATTATGAAGAAGCAATTAGTCTTAAAAATAAATATAAATATGATATTGAAATAATTAAAGCAGATACTCTAAAAAATGTTATCAAGGCATTAAAGGAAAGATAATTTAATTTATCTTTTTTATTTAAAAAGAAGTGTTTTTAAAAATTATGGCTTATTATAATAATATGGAAGATATGAAGATTAAAAATATAATTAAAGAAGAAAGGCCTAGAGAAAGGTTCATTAAGTATGGAGTGGAGAATTTATCTAATGAGGAATTACTTTCAATAATACTTAAAACTGGTACTCGAGAATATTCTGTTAAAAGACTTGCTCTTATATTATTAAATGAACTAGGAGGTATTGAGAAGTTAAGAAGTGCTACTATTAGCACTTTAACTAAAATTAAAGGCATTGGGCAAGTAAAAGCTATTGAGTTATTATCTATAGTAGAATTATCTAAAAGAATGAATATGAGTGATGTAAATAGTGTTAAATTAAATAATTCTAAAGTTATATTTGATTACTTTAAACATGTGTTTCAGGATGAAAAACAAGAATATTTTTATGCTATATATTTAGATTCTAAATCTAAACTAATAAGTTATAAATTATTATTTAAAGGCACAATAAATACCTCGTGTGTACATCCAAGAGAAGTATTTAAATATGCTGTATTAGAAAGTGCATATTCAATAATTGTGATGCATAATCATCCATCTGGGGATCCAACTCCTAGTCATCAGGATATTGAGATTACCAAAAGTTTATTTGAACTCGGTAAAATAATGGCTATCCCAGTAGTAGATCATATTGTGTTTGGCAATGAATCTTATTATAGTTTTTATGAAAACTTGAATAATTAATGTTACAAAACATAATATTTAATATGACATATGAAGAATATAAAAATAAAAAAGATTCTAAAGCAAATAATATATTTAAAAAAATATTATCTAAATTATTTACTATAGTTATTTTTACTATGATTGTTATTACTTTTAGTAATACGAGTCCAAAGTTTAAATCATTTATTGTTGATAAAGTACTTAATAGTACAATAGATTTTAGTTTTGTTAATAAACTTTCTAATAAAGTAACAAATGTTTTTAAAACCTCGAATAACACTCTACCAGTTGTTAAAGAAGAAAATAATAGAAAAGAAAAATATAAAGATGGTATTAAATATATAGTTAATAAAGGAGCTAGTGTTAATATTAAAGATAGTGGTATAGTGACATATATCGGTAATAAAGATGGATATAATAATACTGTTATAATACAACAAAGTAATGGATATTATGCTTGGTATGGTAATATAAAAGAAGAAGTTAAATTATATGATTATATTGAAAGTGGTAGTAAAATAGGGTCATCTCTTACCAATGAATATTATTATGTACTTTTAAAAGATAATAAACCTGTTAATTTAAATGAAGATTGAAATACATAATATAACATATATAACCATGCTTATATCTTTTTTATCAGGTTATTTTCAATATATCTATATATTATTGCTTATAATATTTATACATGAATTTGGCCATTTCTTTATAAGTAATCTTATAAATATAAAGGCAAATAAAATAATAATTTATCCATTCGGAGGGTTAACTATTTATGATAGTGATTTAAATTTAAATACTAATAAGGAATTAATTAGTTTACTTGGAGGAATAACGTTTCAATTATTGTTTTATTTTTTAGTAGTAATTATTCATAATAATAATTTAATGACAGATAATGTTTTTAATATTATTAAAAGAATAAATATAATATTAATATCATTTAACTTTTTACCAATACTTCCTCTTGATGGGGGAAGACTTTTAAATATATTGTTAGATAAAATATTTCCATATAAGTTATCAAATAAATTAACACTCATCATTTCAATATTATTTTTAGCGTTATTTATAATGTATAAAAGAACAATATTATCTATTTTACTATTTGTATTTTTATTGAAAGAAATCATATTAGAAATAAATAATATTGATAATAAATATATGACTTTTTTATTTGAAAGATATAAAAATAATTATAGTTTTAAAAAAATAAAAAGGATAAATAATCCTAATAAATTTAAAAGAGACCATTATCACATTATAAATGGTGTAACTGAGAGAAAATATTTATCTAAATTATTTGACAGAAACGATTAAATATGCTAAAATACTGATGTTTGTAGAAATCTTTCTCTACAACCGCATTGAAGAGGTTTAATAAAAAGAATATTCTTACCTCAAGAGCGAGTCTTATTGAAGGAGGAAAAATATGAAAGCAATATTTGTAACTGGTGGAAAACAATATATGGTTGAAGAAGGACAAGAATTATATATTGAAAAGTTAGAAAATGAAGAAGGTAGCGAAGTTGTTTTTGATGAAGTTTTATATGTAGATGGCAAAGTAGGAACTCCAACTGTTAAGGGTGCTAAAGTAGTTGCTAAGGTATTAAAACATGGTAAACAAAAGAAAGTTCTTGTGTTTAAATACAAACCAAAGAAAAAATATAGAAAAACTCAAGGACATAGACAACCTTATACTAAGATTCTTATCAAGTCTATTAATAAATAATGATTAAAGTAAGAATAAGTAAAAAAGACAATGTAATACAAAGTATTCATTGCAAAGGTCACGCAATGTATGATGATTATGGTAAAGACATAGTTTGTGCTTCTTTTAGTACAATGATTATTACTACTATTAATGCAATACTTACATTTGACCAAAATGCTATTAGTTATACTGATAATAATGATTTAAAAATTATTAATATTAAGAAAGATAATATAACTAATAACTTACTTAATAACTTAGTTAATATGATTTATGAACTAAGAGACAATTATAATAAAAATATTAATATTAAGGAGGAAGACCATGATTAAAATGAATTTAAATATACAATTATTCGCATCTAAAAAAGGTGTAGGTTCTACAAAGAATGGTAGAGATTCTGCTGGTCGTAGACTAGGTGCTAAACTTAGCGATGGTCAAACTGCTAAAGCTGGAGCTATCATTTATCGTCAAAGAGGAACTAAAATCTATCCTGGAACAAATACTGGAATGGGTAAAGATCATACTTTATATGCTAAAGTTAACGGTATAGTTAAGTATGAAAGAAAAGGAAAAGATAAAAAACAAGTTAGTGTTTATGAGAACTAGTAATTAGTTCTTTTTTTTATATTTTTTTAAAAAAAGAAGTGTTTTTTCTTTTTATGACTAATTATTATAATAGGAGGAAAATAAATGAACTATTATAATAAAATCAAAAAAGAATTAATAAATAATGAGATAACTAAAAAAGCAAAAGATTATAGTAAAAATAGAAGTGATTTAAATACTTATTATAATGTTGGTAAAATGCTTAGTGAAGCTGGGAAACATTATGGAAAAAGTATACTTAAAGATTATTCGATAAGACTAAGTCAAGAACTGAATAATAAGTATGATGTTTCTTATTTAAACAAGATGAAAAAATTTTATTTACTCATTCAAAAATTGGCGACACTGTCGCCAAAATTATCATACAATCATTATGTTGAACTTTTATCACTCAGGACAAATACAAATATATATGAATTATATAGATATGCATTTAAGAAAGTTTAATCAAAATAAAACTATTGGAATAATTCTTTGCAAAAGAGAAAATAAATATATAATCGAATATTGTAGTGATAGTAGAATAATTGAAAGAAAATATATTTTGATGGAATAATTCACTAAATTATATTATAGATAAAAATAAAGTTAGCTATTAAAAAGAAACATCACAGGAGATTGCTTCTAACTTTAGATTATTATATAGAAGAGTCAAATAACAGTAATATATATAATAATTAAACATATATTAAATCAAAATATAGTAAAGATAAAATACTTTTGTTGAAAAATAGATATTGAATTCTAATATTAATATAACAAACTAAAAATAGTTGTTTTGCTATAATGCTAACTGGGTTATATTGATAAAATAAATATAGATTATAAATTAAGAATATAAAATAGAAGATATAGTTTCTATGATAGAACAAATTAATTTTTAGATTAATTATGATAAAGACTATTCTTAACAATTAAATAGTTCTCTTAAATTGGGAAAAATATGTAAACAAAATCTCTTTAATTTCATAACTTATTAATGAATAGAAATAAAGGAGTGGATTATATGTGTAATAAAGAGAATAACTGTAGTACTTGTGATAACTGTATTATGGAAATATTACAAGTAATAAACGTATTACAATCAAATGCTTGTCCAGATGGATGTTTACTTACTTGCGATAGACCTGCATTAGGTGGTGGGACTAACTGTGTAATATGTAATACTCGTCCAATTCAATTATACACTTGTTCAAGCAATGGTACACCATGGGCTATGCCAATAAGTAGAAGTGATACTGAAACTACTACTAGTACAGTATTTAGAGTAGAAAAAGTTGATGGATGTTGTTGTACTTTTAGAGTATTAACTACAAATCCTGATAGTACTTCATTATATCCTTATGTGTCAACTGATTCTTTGTTCACTATGGATTGTAATTGTTTATGTAGTATAAGATGTTTAAATGATACATTTGTAGAATGTGTATAGAGTTCAAATAAGAACTCTTTTTTTATGAAATTTTATTTTTTTGAAGTGTTTTTCATTTTTGTGGTATATTATAATAATAGGAGGTAAAAAATCTTGACAAAAAAAATAATACAATATAATATTATTTGTGTGAAGAAGAAAGAGGATATTATGAAAAATTTAGTTATAGTAGAGAGTCCTAGTAAAAGTAAAACTATTGAAAAATATTTAGGACATGATTATAAAGTATTATCTAGTAAGGGACATGTTCGTGATTTATCAACAACTGGTAAATATGGTTTAGGAGTTGATTTAGAGGATAATTTTAAGCCAAATTATATTACTATGAAGGGTAAGACTAAATTATTAAATGAACTTAAGAAAGAGGCTAAAAATAGTGATAATGTTATTTTAGCAACAGACCCTGATAGAGAAGGAGAAGCTATTAGTTGGCATTTAAAAGAAGCATTAAATCTTAAAGATGGTAAGTATGGAAGAGTAGTTTTTAATGAAATAACTGAGCCTGCGATTAAAGAGGCATTTAAACATCCTAGAAATATTGATACAGAACTTGTACATAGTCAAGAATCAAGAAGAATATTAGATAGAATAATTGGATTTAGATTAAGTAAACTTATGAGAAGTAAAACTGAAGGAAGTAGTGCAGGTAGAGTACAAAGTGTTGCTTTAAAACTTATTGTTGATAGAGAAAGAGAAATATTATCTTTTGTAAAAGAAGAATATTATACTATAACAGCTGACTTTAAGGATTTTAAAGCTGACTTAAAAAAATATAAAGGTGAAGATATTGAAATAAAATCATCTAAAGAAGCAGATGATATATTAAATAGTTTATCTAATGCATATAATATTGTTTCAGTAGATAAAAAACTTAAGAATAAACAAAGTAAACTTCCATTTACAACTAGTACTCTTACTCAAATGGCATCTACTAAACTAGGTTATCCTGCCTCTAAAACAATGTCTATAGCACAAAAGTTATACGAAGGAATTACTTTAGAAAATGAAACAGTAGGTTTAATTTCATATATGAGAACTGACTCTATTAGACTATCTGATTTATTTGTAAACGAAACTAAAAAATATATAACTGATAATTATGGTAAAGAATATGTAGGGTATACTAAAAGTACTAAGAAAAAAGACAATGTACAAGATGCTCATGAAGCTATAAGGCCTACAAGTATTAAAAGAACACCACAGTCTATTAAAAAATATTTAAAACCCGAAGAGTATAAATTATATAACTTAATATATATTAGAACTCTAAGTTCATTAATGTCAGATGCTAAAGTAGAAGCAACTACAGTTGATTTAGAAAATAATAATTATCTTTTTAGAGCAACTGGTCAAGTATTAGTATTTGATGGATATTTAAAAGTTTATAAAGATTATGAAGATAACACAGATAGTATATTACCTGATTTTCAAAACTATAAATCTAAGGTATTAGTGTGCTCTAACACATATAAGACACAACACTTTACAGAACCAAAACCAAGATATACAGAAGCTAAATTAATTGCTGAAATGGAAAAACTAGGTATTGGTAGACCAAGTACATATGCTAAGATAATAAGCGTATTAAAAGAAAGAAAGTATGTAACCATAAAAGATAAGAAGTTTTATCCAACTGATACTGGTATAACTGTAACAGATAAACTACAAGAATTTTTCTCATCAATAATAAATGTAAATTATACTGCTGAGATGGAAAATGATTTAGATTTAATTGCTGATGGTAAACTTGTATGGTATAAGGTGTTAGATAAATTCTATAAAGATTTTGAGCCACTTTTAAATCAAGCATTTAAAGAAATGGAAAAGGTATCTCCTGAAGAAACTGGTGAGATGTGTCCAGAATGTGGAAGCCCATTAGTTATTAGGAGTGGAAAGTTTGGAAAGTTTGTTGCTTGTTCAAATTATCCGGAATGTAAATATATTAAAAAAGAAGAAAAACAAGTAGTTGAGGTGTGTGACTGCCCTAAGTGTGGTGGTAAAATAATAGAAAAAACTACTCGTAGGGGTAAAACATTCTATGGATGCAATAATTTTCCTAAATGTAAGTATGCACTATGGGATAAACCAACTGGAGAGATTTGCCCTAAATGCAATGGACTTTTAGTTACTAAGAAAGATAGTATAATTTGCCCTGAATGTGATAATGAAAAAGAATAAATGTATAATTTCTAAAAAAAATACTTAATTTGCTTGATTTTTCAAGTAGTTATGCTACAATTAATATGTAAACATCATATCAAGAAGAAAACAAATGATGTTTAAATGGGAGGTAATTACAATGAGTAAAACTGAATTAGTAGAATTCGTTGCTGCTAAAGCCGGATTAACTAAAGCTGACGCTCAAAGAGCATTAGATGCTACATTTGAAGGAATCACAACTGGACTTAAAAAAGAAGGAAAAGTTGCATTAGTAGGATTCGGTACATTTGCTGCTAAAAAAAGAGAAGCAAGAGATGGTATTAATCCATTAACTAAAGAACCTATTAAAATTCCTGCAAAAGTTGTTGCATCATTTAAAGCTGGAAGCAAATTAAAAGACGCTTTAAACTAGTAATAAAGAAAGCCCGATCTGTGGCTTTTTTTATTATGCTAAAAAAGTAATAAAATAAATTGGTGAAACCTGTAAATAGAGAAGTTATAATGTTCTAGAATAATTTTCCAAAGTTGGGAAGTTGTCAAAGTATTACAAACAAGACATCAAGAACAAAGAGAAACAGAGTTAGTAGTCTTTTTATTAAATATTACTGCTAAAAACATAGGAGTTACTACTAGCAACTATGGTGGAACTATTAAAAATGATAATGGTTCTGCTGCAATCGGTATTTCTCCCTCTTTCCAAATTGGGTAATAAATTGAACTATTTAATAGTTCTTTTTAGTTGATTTTGTGTTATTATATAAGTATGAAAGATGTTATAGATAAGATAAATGAAAATGGATTTGAATGCTTTATAGTAGGTGGTTATGTACGTGACTATTTACTTGGTATGTCTTCATATGATATTGATATATGTACTAATGCTAGGATAGAAGAATTAATAAAAATATTTGGTGATGAAGGTACGTATAACAAAGAATATTATTCATATCATTTAGAAAGAGGTAAATATCATTATGATATAACAACTTATAGAAGGGAACTTAAATATAAAAAGAATAAGCCTATTAAATTAGAAGTTGCTGATACTTTAAAAGAAGACTTATTAAGAAGAGACTTTACTATTAATACATTCGCGCTTGATAAAGATGATAACTTTATTGATTTATTAGATTCTAAAAGGGATTTAAATTATGGACTTATAAGAGTGGTTGGGAATACTGAAAAGAAATTTTTAGAAGATAAAACGAGAATAATAAGAGCTATTAGATTTAGTTGTACTCTTGACTTTGAACTTGATGATGAGATTAAATTGTTTTTGAAAAACAAAGCTCATTATTTAAATGAAGTACCACTTGAATACATAAAAAAAGAATTAACTAAAATATTTGAAAGTAATAACTATAATAAATTCTTTAGTCTAGTAAAAGAATACGATTTATCTAAATATCTAAAGATTAAGTTTGATAGAATTATAAAACCATATGATTCTTATGGAGTATGGGCTCAAATTGAAACAGATTTACCATTTACTAAAGATGAAAAAGATATTATTTTTTCTATTAAAAGTCTAATGAATTATTATAATGTAGTTATTGATGATATTATGCTTTATAGAAGTGAAGTTATAAATAATGTTATTAGAATACTTAATATGGGCAGGGAATACAACTCTTATAAGGAATTAAAGAAACTTCATAGTATCATAGATATAGATATTGATTTAATAACTATTAGAAAATACGTTGGTATTAATAAATCTAAAGAAGTTTTTAAAGAAATTGAAAGTTTAATATTGAATAATAAATTAAATAATAATAGAATAGATATAATTAATTATTTGAAAGGAAGAAAATATGAGTGATTTAAGGAGTATGTTTAAGACTAAAGATTTTGTTATTAATTCTAATATTGTTAAGTGTATTAAATCACTTGATATTTCTTTAGAGGAGTTTTTACTTATATTATATTTTATTAATATTTCATGTGAACTTGATACGGATGATATAAAAGATAAGTTAGGTTTTGATGAGGAAACAGCATTTAATACATTTAATAGTCTTTTAAATAAGAAATATATCGAAATGGATGTTAAAAATAATAATGGTATTATTACTGAAATGATTAAGCTAGAACCATTTTATGATAGACTTGCACTTAATAGAAAAGTTGATGATAATTCTAGTGATATATATTCTTTATTTGAACGTGAACTTGGAAGAACATTATCATCATATGAATATGAAATTATTGGTAAATGGATAGAAAAGGGCGTCAGTGAAGATACAATTAAAAGGGCTTTAAAAGAAGCTATACTTAATGGGGTGACTAATTTTAAATATATTGATAAAATAATCTATGATTGGTCTAAAAATAGTGTTAAGCAACGTGAAAAGAAAGAAACATTAGAAGACTTATTTGATTATGATTGGCTTGATGATAATGAATAGAGAATTAATAATTAATGAACTTGATAGACATTTTAATAGTCCTAAGTGTGAACTAGAATATACAAAAGACTATGAATTATTATTATCTGTTATGTTATCTGCTCAAACTACTGATAAAAGTGTTAATGCTGCGACTAGAGAACTATATAAAAAATATGATACATTAGAAAAGTTAGATACATTGACTGAAAAAGAAATATCTTCATATATATCAAGAATTGGATTTCATAATGTTAAGAGTAAAAATTTTAAGAAAATAGTTTCTATTTTAAAAGATATAGGTTTTGTACCTAATGATAGAGAGTTTCTTGAGTCACTTCCTGGGGTAGGTAGAAAGACTGCTTCTGTGGTACTTGGAGAGTTATTTAACACTCCTTCATTCGCAGTTGATACCCATGTACATAGACTTGCATATAGGTTTGGTATTACGAGTTCTCATGATGATGTTATTAGTACTGAAAAGAAACTTAAGAAGTATTTTAAAAAGAATGAATATAATAGAGTAAACTCTCAAATGGTATTATTTGGTAGATACATATGTACTAGTAAAAGACCTAAGTGTGAACTATGTAATTTAAAAAGTATTTGCAAAGAAAAAAAGAATGGTTAACCATTCTTTTAATATACTGCGATGCTTTGAATAAATGTTTTTGTTATATTATTCCCTTTATAAGTAAATGTTACTTTATAATTAATAGTATAAGCACCAATTTCATCAGTTATATTACTTATTGATACAGAGTTTCCAGTGACTTTCTTAGCAGAAGTAGCAGTTACTTGTAAGTTACTTACTTGTGATTTAATATTTTCACCTTTATATTTTATTGATTCTATAGAGGATGTACCCAGTTCATTATAGGTACTTCCTTTTTTAATAGAACCAGTTTTCCCATTTACACTAATACTATAATCGTTTGAATTACTTTCATCAGAACCACTTGGACTATCTGTATTATTTCCGCCGTAGAATGAAACGCTTGTACCACTTGATGCATTTGATTTAAATATTGAATAAGTACTTTTAACAATTGCACCATTATAACCTACATATTCATTTAAACTAACAGTATATGATGTTTTATCTGTCCATCCAATATATTTTGTTTTACTTCCGTTTGTTAAGTAAACCGCGTAACCAAAGTTCCCAATATTACTCTTATTATATGACAATCTTTTATTTAAATAATCTTGTGCCCAATCAGTATAACCTTTTGTAAAGTAATTTGTAAGATAAGTATTATCAATAGCATCAGGTGTTCCAGGGCTTGTCCATGATAGTGTGATAGTACCAACACCTTTACTAGCAGTTAAGTTAGTTGGATTTTCAAGTTGACTGAATCTATTTGATACTTCAGATGGTTCAGTTCCACTAATAAACATAAATGTTCCTTTTAATTTACTTGGTGTATAAGAGCTTGGTGAAGCAGCCGGTATAGTTTCTAATTCAACTTCTGCTTGAGTTATTCCTCCTGGATTTTTAAATTTAGAGTTTTTTTCATAAATATTATTACATATTGCTGCTTGTATTTTAAGTCTTTCACTTGAAGCATGACCATTTTTTAAATAATATTTATTTTTAACTGTTTCGCTAGTTAATCCATCTACATAACCATACCATATTGCAACAGCATAATCAGTAGTAAAACTTGATGTCCATGCATCTGGTATAACAGAACTTGTAAGTCCAAATTTCTTTAAATAACTAGTATCATATGATGTAGTACCTGTCTTAGTAGCAACTTGTGTTCCAGATACTTTAACTCTTGAAGTAGTAGCTCCAGTTAATATATTAGCTATTATATATGCAGTTTGTTCTTTCATAACTTTCTTTCTATTTACTTCTTGAGTAATTGTTTCATTAGTATCTCTATAAACTATTTTTGTATATGAATATGGGGATGCATAATATCCACCATTACCAAAGGCACTATATGCAGCAGCAAGTTGTACAGGACTTACTCCATTAAATGCTCCGATTGCATAACTTTCTGGAAGAACTTCTTCTTTAAATGTAATGCCTAAGTTAGCTGCAAATTCTTTCTTTTGCTCATTATTTGTCATTCTAAATGCTTGAAGTGCACATGTATTAATAGAGTTCTTTAAACAATCTCTCATAGTCATAAAGCCTTTATAACTACTGTTAAAGTTTCTCATATAGCCACTACCATATTTAGTTTTTTCATCTATAAATGGTCCATATGTACTTAAGTTTTCATATTCAATAGCTGGTCCATAATCTAATATTGGTTTAATAGTTGAACCAGGCATCCTTTTAGTTTGGCCATGGAATGTAGCTACATTTAGCGTCATAGCGCTTGATTTATCACGTCCGGCACCTACAGCTATTATAGCACCAGTATTATTATCGATAACACCAATTCCAACTTCTATCTTATCATCTTTAAATTTCCATGTTTTATAGAAATTATTTATTGCATCTTGTTTTGATTTAACCATTGTTGTGTATATATCCATTGGTACGTTGTATGGGTTAGTACTGGTTTTATCTTCTACTTCTTGAACAACTGTGTCTATAAATCCTTGATATGCATTTCCAGAACTTTCATTTGCTGTTAAGAAATCTTTTATTTGAACACTAGTTCCTGCTTTATATTCATCTTCTGTTATATATCCATGTCTTTTCATTAAATATAGAACTGTATTTTTTCTAGCATTTCCATCATTAGGATTATAATATGGATTGTATCCATTAGGTGATTGATAAAGCCCAGCAATCATTGCTGCTTCTACTAAATTTAAGTCTTTAGCAGATTTACCAAAGTAATATTGACTTGCTTGTTCAACACCATAGTTATTACCTCCTAAACACGGAATATTTACATAATATTCAATTATTTCTTCTTTAGTTAGATTTTTTTCGATTTTAAATACTGACATATAGATATCTGTAAATTTTCTTATGATACCTTGAATACCAGTATCTACTGTGTCAGTAAATGCTAGTTTAGATAGTTGCATAGTAAGTGTACTAGCACCACCACCACCTCTACCAAGTACTTGTGATATTGATGCTTTTAAAAATCTAGGAGCATCAAATCCATTATGTTTAAAGAATCTTGAGTCCTCAGTTGCAATAATTGCATCTATTAATACTTCTGGTATTTCATTATAAGTTAATTTTTCTCTTTGCTCAGCTCCTAGCGTAGTAATTAAATCACCTTTAGAATCAAATATTCTACTAACTTCTTTTTCAAACATTTGTTGTTCATCAAACTCAGGAGCAGAGGATACTATATATGCACAAAATGCAACTCCTCCGAGTAATATTATTATTGCAAGAGTTACGAGTACTATCATAAACCAGTACCAGAATCTACTTTTTTTCCTTTTGTTTTCTGCTTTTTCAACAGGTGTAGTATTCTTTTTCTTCTTTTTCACTTTTAATTCATTAATCCTTCCCTTAATATTCTTTGTAATTTTTTTGAAGTTTATTTTTTTCATACTTCCTCCTTAAAGTAAGCTATGTCTACCGCATCTAAATATTTTAACCTAGGAATATAACTTTCTTTAATGGTATATCCATGCTTAGTAATATAATCATATTCAATAGATTTTCTTTCATTAGAATTAATGTATGCGATTAAATCTTCACCTTTTAATAGATAAAATATATCATTCATCATTATTATTAAAAAAACAATTCCTTTTTGTTTAATTACTTTTTTAATGTGTTCTATTTGATGTTCTTTAATATTCGATAGGGGAAATGAAGTTTTATTCTTACATTCCTTAGCATCAAACTCAATATATTTACCTCTATAAATACCATTATAGTCAAGAGTTGATATATTTGAATATACAGCTTTATCTATTAAATGTGATTTATTATTCGGATAACTTACATTTAGTACCTTAATAGGAGTAGGTTTCTTATATATCAATGACTTTTCAATACTGTTATAATAAGTATTAGAATCATTAATTAGATTTTCAAGAAACATACCTCTATTTTTATATGAGATTTTTTCCATAAAATCACCAATTCTATTATACTATATTTATGTTTGTTTTTGAATATTTAAATAAATTTATTGTGTAAAGTTAAGTATATAGAATTAAAAAATAAAGTCTTTCTTTTATATTAAGTTTGCGATATAATATAGTGCATTGAAAGGCATATTATGAAGAAAAAAGTTTTTAAGATACTATTTATATTTTTATTATTGCTACCAATTTGTTTATATGCAGAAGAATTAGAAACACCAAACATTGTTTCTAATGCTATGAATTGTAGCGAATTACTTGGAAATAACTTAATGAAGATATTATCACTTATGTTAAGTTTATTAAGAATAGGTGCTTCCATAATAGCTATAGTTAACGGTATGCTTATAATACTTCCAGCAGTTATATCAAAAGATGCCGATGCTCTTAAAAAGTCAGAAAAGAAATTAATCATTTTAGCGATAGTTTTAGTATTAATTATATTACTTCCTACATTACTTAATGTAATTGGTAATATATTTGGTTATGATTTATCATGTCTTACTTAAATTATTTAAGTAAAACTCTTTTTTTTTGCATTTAATTGTGATAAAATAAATACGCTTTAAGAAAAAAGACATGCTTATTGATTTAGTATTCTAGTGCTTAATTTGAGTGAATACTAATTTAAAGATAGGCAGAAGAAATAACGAAAGGAAGGGTATTTTATGACAGTAATCGCAAAAAGTTACTTATTAGAAGCAGGTGTACATTTTGGACACCAAGCTAAAAGATGGAATCCTAAAATGAAGGAATTCATATTTACAACTAGAGATGACATACATATTATTGATTTACAAAAAACTGTTGAAAAAATAGAAGAAGCTTACGCTGAACTTCTTAAAGCATGTGAAAATGGTGGTAAGGTTCTATTTGTTGGTACTAAGAAACAAGCTAAAGAGGCAAGTATCGAAGAGGCAACAAGATGTAATAGTTTTTATGTAACAGAAAGATGGTTAGGAGGAACTTTAACTAATTTTAAGACAATTAGAGATAGAGTTAAAAGACTAATCGAAATCGAAAAAATGGAAGAAAGCGGTAAGTTCGAATTATTACCAAAGAAAGAAGTTGCTAAAATTCAAAAAGAATATGACAAATTGAATAAACTTCTATCTGGTGTAAGAGATATGGATAAATTACCAAAAGCTATTATAGTAGTAGATCCAAGAGTAGAAGTTAATGCTATAAGAGAAGCAAGAAAACTTCATATTCCAGTATTTGGTATCGTTGATACTAACTGTGATCCAGATGATGTTGATTTCCCAATCCCAGCAAATGATGATGCTGTAAGAAGTGTTAAAGTTGTGCTTGGTGTTTTAGCTAACGCTGTATGTGAAGCTAATGGTCTTGAATTAATAGATTTCGTATCAGAAAATGAAGTTTCATCAAAACCTCAAAAAGAAATTAAAGTTGAAACTAAAGTAGTTGAACTTGATGACTTTAATGAAGAAAAGAAAGAAACTAAAAAGGAAACTAAAAAAGAAGTTAAAAAAGAAACAGTTGATTATTCTAAAATGACTGTATCAGAGCTTAAGAAACTAGCTAAAGAAAAAGGTGTTTCTGGATATTCAACTATGAAAAAAGATGAATTAATTTCATCATTAAATTAGGAGGAATATATGAATATTAGTGCAAGTATGGTAAAAGACTTAAGAGATAAGACTGGCGCTGGGATGATGGATTGTAAAAAAGCATTAGTTGAAACTAATGGAGATATTGATGCTGCAATCGATTATTTAAGAGAAAAAGGTATCTCTAAAGCCGCTAAAAAAGCAGAAAGAATTGCTGCTGAAGGTTTATCTAATATTTATATTAATGGTAATAATGCTGTTGTTGTTGAATTAAACTCAGAAACTGACTTTGTTGCTAAGAACTCTGAATTTAAAGAATTATTAGATAAGATTGGTAACACTATTTTAAATAGTGATGCTAAAGATTTAGAAAGTGCTTTAGCACTAACTTGTGATGGAGTTACACTAAATGATTTAATTATTGGTGCAACTGCTAAAATAGGTGAAAAAATAAGCTTAAGAAGATTTGCAAAAGTTACTAAGAAAGATAATGAAATTTTTGGTGATTATCTTCATATGGGTGGTAAGATTTCTTCACTTGTAGTTATTGAAGGCGGAAATAAAGATGTAGCACATGATGTTGCAATGCAAGCTGCTGCTATGAGACCACTTTATACTACAATTGATGCAGTACCAGAAGATGATGTTGAACATGAAAAATCAGTTATTAAAGAACAAGTAGTAAATGAAGGTAAAAAGTTAGAATATGCTGATAAGATTATTGAAGGAAGAATTAGAAAATTCTTTGAAGAAACTGTATTAGTAGAACAAACTTTCATTAAAGATTCTAGTCTTACTATTAAAGCTTATTTAGAACAAAATAATGCTAAATTAATTAATCTTGTAAAATATGAAGTAGGCGAAGGAATGGAAAAAAGAAATGATGACTTTGCTGCTGAAGTTATGAGCCAAATTAAATAAATTGTTCATATTAAAACCGTTAGATTTCTAACGGTTTTTTATTACTTTTTAGTTACAAAAGTTTGTCTCATTGTTTGATAAAGTAGGTGTGTAAACTGCTCCGAAGAATAATATATCATCACTATTACTTTGCTTGATAATATATATAAATGGTCTATCAAACTCTATATCGATTGGTACATTTTCAAAAGCCATTTTATCTATAGATGCACTAGTTGCAGCAGAGGCTTTAGTGCCTTGTTCATTGACTTCAATATAAGATTTATGGTTTATAGAAGATATATATAAATCTTTTAAATTATTTTTAGTCATTTTACTTAAATCTGCAGAACTATCAAATATTGATTTAATACCCATTTTTATTAGAATGTCTTTTAAATTATTAAAGTCATAATTATATTTGAATCTAGGTAGTTTTAATGACACATTTTCATTTTTATATTTATCTTTTGTACTTAATAAATTTCTAAATTCTTCGTTATTAAAGTTTTCTATATAACTATCAATACCATCATTAGGCATAATGGCAACAAATTCTAAATTTACTTTTTTATGATTATCATTTTTATATGTTTTATATTTTTTGATTATTCCTTTGGCTGTATCATTTTCAATATACTGTGCATCATTACTTACCATCATTATAGTATTAATTATAGAGCCATCGATTGTATTAAACTCTGAAGTGTGAGTATTTTTACAATCAAACTCTGAGTCCCATGAGCCTTTCATGCTTATAGCATTAATTACTTCTATCATTGTCTCAGGATTAACTGAATCAACAAGAGTAGGTATCATATGATTTGTTTTATTATCTACCCATTTATTAATATTATTTGGAGTTACATTACTATATTTAATTTCTGCATCATAATTTTTTTCAATTTTGCTTATATAATTTTTATTTATTTCATCTTTATATTTTTTGTTTATGAGTAGTAAATTAGCATCCATAACTACATTTTTTGAAGTAATATTACCACGCCTAAAGTTACCCATAACATCATTAAGTTCCTTAAGTGATGAATTATTTGTGCCATCTTTAATAATGGAAAGTACTGTTTTAATACTATAAGGGCTTATTAAATAATTAGAACTTTTATTCTTATTTGTTTCTTTGATTAAAGAATAATCAAATGAACTATTTGTACTTGAATTATCTAAATTAGGCTCTTCAAGATTACTATATATTATTCTAAAAAATATTAACGTTAATATAATTATACTTATAATCATTAATGCGATTATTATTGATATTTGTTTTTTCTTCATATTTTCACCATATTAATTATAACAATAATAAAAAAAATATGCAATAAATCGTCCAATTTAGTTAGTTAAAAAGTAAAATGCAACTTTTTGAAAAAATATGT
>HG000335.1 GCA_000436975.1 Clostridium sp. CAG:1000 | reverse complement strand
CTATTCTTACGGAAATATACTATATTTAATAGTATGATATAAAATAAACTACAAATTGTAAAAAAATTATTAGACATCACAACCCATTCACCTATTCTTTCTTAATTATAAGTTAAATATTATTTCTTAAGTGTCATTTCCATATTTAAAGTGTTTTTATAATTCTCACAAATTTCATTCAATATAACAGGATTTTCTTCTACCATTTTATTAAACATTTTTGATAGTTCAACATAATTAATTTTACCACTATCATTGTATGGAAATTCTTTTATAATTAAATAATAACAAGGAACATCTCTCTTAGGCATATTTAAAGAACATTGTTCTTTAATTTCAGATACTTTATCATCATTTAATTTATCCCCTGAAATTATTGCAATAGGAACTTCTCCACTACCAAATTGTTTGCTAACATTTAATGCTATAACAGCACATGAGTCAACACTTTCATTTGATAGTAATTCATTTTCAATTGCAAATAAGTAATTATTGTGACCATCTGGTCTTTGAATAACATTTTTAATTCTACCGCTTATAAATAATTCTCCAGTTTCATTAATGTAACCCAAGTCCCCAGTATGAACCCATATTGAACCATCCGAGTGATTTTTCTTAACTTTCTTTTGCTCTTCTGGATTTGACACATAACCTCTCATTATCGAAGGACCAGTAATACATATTTCTCCCTCTTCTCCATTTAATAATTCTTTGTCAGTATCAGGCTCAAAAATAGAAACATTATTCTTTATTAGTGGTACACCAACACTTCCAATAGAGTTAGCAAGTCTATGTGAACTAATTGCTGAACTTGAAAGTTCTGTCATACCATACCCTTTTTTTATGGATTCATCACAATTATGAATATTAAGATATTGATTTATTTCATTTTCTAATTTCTTAGATAATGGAGCACCACCTGCAGATGGATTTTTTAAATATTCTAAATTTTCTTTTTCAAGCTCTGGTGAATCTAATATAGCACTAAAATGTGCTGGAACACCCATAAAATTTTGTGGCTTATGTTTTTTTATTAAGCTTGGCAATTCTTGAGGCTTAAACTTAGGAATTAAAACAATTTTCATTCCAGAACATAATGGTAAATGTATTCCACAAGTTACACCATATGCTATAAACGGTGGCATAATATTTAAAATTGTTTGATTTTGATTAATTTCAAGCTTTAAAGCAGGATATTCTGATGTAACAGCATTTAAATTATCGTTAGTTAAAATAACTCCCTTTGGAACCCCACTTGTACTACCAGATGTATAAACAATAACTGCTGCATTATCTAAATCTAAATTATTTTGCTCTCTATTCTCACTTAATGGTGAACAATTTCCTTTAATAAAATCATTCCATTTTATTAAATTATTATTATAATTAATGTTTGATTTATTCTTTAATTTAGCAATACCTTTTATATGAATCGGCGCAGACTCTACTGCTGGCATAATTATAGTTTTTTCAAAATCTAACGCATCTATTGATTCTTTTAACATCGGATATACAGCATCTAATACAAATACAACACTCGAAGCAGTATCCTTAACACATTTTTCTATTACGTTTTTAACATTTCTTGGATCAATCATATTAGGAACTGCTCCAATTTTATTAAATGCGTAAAATAAGAAAATTAATTCAGGAGTAGTTACAGAAAATACAGTGACAACATCTCCCTTTTTTATACCCATATTTCTTAATGACTTTTCAACTTTATCGATTTTAGCAAATAACTCTTTATATGTTATAGTGTGTCCAAGATAGTCAATTGCTTTTCCTGATAAATTATCTTTGTTTTTTTCTCTTAAATATTCATAAATAGTCATTTTGGGTAATTCAGTTAAAATATCGTTTTCATCATAATATTGTAACCATCTTTTATCTATTGAATCATATCCTGTTAAAGGCCCTTGTAACTCACCATTAGCAAGACCTCTTAAATATAAATCTCTTAAATTTTTCTCTTTCTCTGATAATTTTATTATTTGTTTTCTATATTCAAGCAAATTATCTTTCATATTATTTTCCATAATTTCCGTTTTTCCTTATTTTTTATATTAAACTATTT
>HG000334.1:83652-101345 GCA_000436975.1 Clostridium sp. CAG:1000 | reverse complement strand
TAAACTGTCTACTTTTACTTGACTAGTTCAATATGCTCTTATATATTTATTATTTTACTTTTATTAGGATCAACTAAAATTTTAACAGCATCATCAAGACCACTTGTTAATCTCTCAAAAGCGCCTTGAATGTCATCTAGTGTTACAACATCGTCAATAAACTTTTCTAAGTTAATTTTTTTATCTGCTAATAATTTGATTACTGTATCAAATTCAGCAGGTTTATATGCAATTGAACCCTTAATATTTATTTCTTTCATTATACCAGCAACTAAAGGTATGCTAACATTGTTAAGTGATATTCCAACTAAAATTAAATTTCCATTTGGTTTAGCAAATATTATTCCGCTTGAAACAGCAGGACTATTTCCACAACAGTCAGCAACAATATCAAAACCATTTCCTGTTTTAGCAAATAATTTTTCTGACAATTTAGGATCTAATGCATTAAACCACTCATCAGCAACTCCTAATTTTACTGCCTTACTTCCTCTTGCTTCATTAGTCTCAGTTAAAGCAACATAACTTGCACCTTTTAACTTTAAGAATAAAGCCGTTAAAAGGCCAATTATTCCTCCACCAATAACTAATGCTTTATCACCTTTTTTAATACCAGAAATATTAGCTGCTCTTAAAGCAACAGCTGCAGGTTCAACCATTGCGCCACTTTCATATGTAACATTATCAGGTAAATGTCTTACCATATCTTCGCGAACTAACACTCTTCCACCAAATCCACCAGGAGTTTCAGTAGTTAAGCCTATAGCTTGAGCCCAAGTTTGTGAACAAATTTGTTCATTTCCCTCTTTACATTCTTTACATTTCAAACAAGGCGAAATTGGTAATGCAGTTACCCTATCTCCCTCTTTAAATTTTTTGCTTCCTCCATTATCAATAACGATACCACTAAATTCATGTCCCATAACAAGTCCTTTAGGAGCACCAGATACCCAATAGTGAATATCTGAACCACAGATACCTGCTTTAATTACATCAATTAAGATGTAACCTTTTTTACCAGCTTGTGCTTCCTTATTTTCTATTATTATTTTTTTAGGACCATTCAAAGCCGCTCTTCTCATATTATCACTCCCTTTATTCTGTATTTAATATATTATCATATATTTAAAAAAAATGCATTATTTTTAATACATTTTTCTAATAATTTTCGGCTTTAACTTCCATATAGCTTTCTTTATGTTTACAAACAGGACAAACTTTTAATGCAGTCTTACCCTTATATACATGTCCACAGTTTCTACAAATCCAAATAGTTTCTTCACCTTTTTCAAAAACCAAATTATTTTCAATATTATTAACAAGTTTCATATATCTTTCTTCATGATGCTTTTCTATTTCGCCAACTTTTTCAAATAAAAATGATATTTCATCAAAGCCTTCTTCTTTAGCAGTTTCAGCAAACTCTTTGTACATTTCTGTCCATTCATAGTTTTCACCACTTGCTGCTGATTTTAAGTTTTCTAGCGTTGAAGATATTTTTCCTCCATTAAGTTGTTTAAACCACATCTTAGCATGTTCTTTTTCATTATTTGCAGTTTCTTCAAATATTGCCGCTATCTGTTCATAGCCATCTTTTCTTGCTTTACTTGCAAAATATGTATATTTATTTCTAGCCTGACTTTCGCCTGCAAAAGCAGCTAATAAATTTTGTTCTGTTTTACTTCCTTTTAATTCCATAACTTTTATCCTCCTACAAAAAGTATATTATAATAAAACATAAAAGTCAAACTAAAAAGAGCCATATGACTCTTACATTTTAGTAACTTGAATAAGATCTACTTCAACAGGAGTTTCCTGACCAAATAAGTCGATAAGCACAGTAAGTTTTTCTTCCTTTTTATCTTCACTTTCAATCTTACCATACATTCCTTTAAATGGACCATCTATGATAGATACAGTATCTCCAACAGTAACATCAGTATTAATTGGCTTATCTTCAGATACTCCATCCCCAATAAATTTTTTAACTTCCTCAGGAGACAAAGGAATAGGTTTTGCACCTTTACCAGAAGATCCAATAAATCCTGTAACACCCGGTGTATTACGAACAACATACCAAGCCTCATCACTCATAATCATTTCGATAAGTACATAACCTGGAAACATTTTTCTTACCTTTTCTTTTTTAACACCATCTTTTACTTCTACTTCTGTTCTTTGTGGAATAACAACTCTAAAAATATTATTTTCCATTCCCATGCTTTCTCTTCTTGATTCTAAATAATCTTTTACCTTTTGCTCATGTCCACTATAAGCATTAACAACATACCATAATTTCTTATCTTCCATTAGAATAACCCCCTTATAAAAGCAAATAAAGCATCAAATCCATAAAAGAATAATCCGAAGAATATAAGCATTACTACCGTAACAGTTGAATATTTAACCATAGTCTTAAAATCTGGCCATTTAACCATTTTAGCTTCTTTTTTAACTCCTTTGAAAAAAGCTTTAATCTTTTTCATAAATCCCTCCAAAAAAAAACACTTCTTTGTGTAATTAAATAATATCATAATTATTTAATTATTTCAAGCGTTTTTAATAAATATCGATAATATCTTTAATATATATACGACTTCCATCTATAGTTAATAGGTAATCATAACATTTAGATATAATGGTATAGTCTCCTTCACTATATTTGGTTTTTATATGAAATATTTTTTTATAAATAAAATCATTAGTTCGAAATAATCTATCTATCTTATTTTGCATATCAAATTCATTTATTTGAATATTTTTTTCTTTTTCATATTCAAAATCATTATTATTTTTAAAAGAATAAAATACTTCTTTATTATTGTTAATTTTATCAATCTTATTTACAAATATTTTAGGTACTTTTTTATTCATATTGTTTCACCTAAAATATTATATGTTTTAAAAATTTATATATTCTTTTCTTTGCAAATCCTTTTCTTTTATTGACTCTCTCTTATCGTAGTTTTTCTTACCTTGACATATACCAAGAGAAACCTTAACTTTATTTCTTACAAAATATAATTTTAATGGTATGATTGTGTATCTTTTTTGAGTTACTAGTTCATTTATCTTTAATATTTCTCTTTTATGAAGTAATAATTTTCTTTCTCTTCTTTCATCATGATTAAATCTATTACCCTCATCATATTTAGCAATATACATGTTAGTTAAAAATATCTCACCATTTTTAACTCTTCCATAGCACTCATTAATATTGCAAGAGCCTTTTCTAATACTTTTAATCTCCGTACCGACAAGTTCTATTCCTGCTTCATAAGTTTCTTTTATAAAATAATTATAATGTGCTTTTCTATTGAGTATTTCCATTTTATATTTTCCTTACTAATGCAAAATCAACTTGTCTTTTATCTGGATCGCTAGAAATACAATGAACTAAAATTTTATCTCCATATCTATAAACTACTCTTCCCTTTTTAGTATATCCATATAAATTATCATTATATTCATATGGGAATGGTTTTATATGAGTTGCAATAAATTGTTCTATTTCATTTTTATCAGTTAATGAAAGTAACACTTCAGAATCATCTTCACTAATTATAAAATCAACCTTACCATCTATTCCCTTTTCTATGGTTTCGGCAAAGAACGAATTAGACATTGGCCCATCAATTATTGCTTCAAAAGCTTGCCCAATTTTATCTTGCATATAAACTGCATTATAATAATCATCAACTGCATATTCACATTCATCACTTGTTCTTTCACATTCTGAGATATGTTCACAAACAGTACTCAAATAAGAAGCCCAGAATCTCAAATTTTCATCACTATAATCTTTTTCTACTAAGAATACTCTAAATATTGTATGTACGAGTAAATCAGCCATTCTTCTAATTGGAGATGTAAAGTGACAATACTCTTCAAGTCCCAATCCAAAGTGCCCTACATTATCTGGACTATATATGGCCTTTTGCATACACCTTAATAGCTTCCTACTAAATATTGTGTAGTTTTCTTGCTCTTTTAAGAATTCTAATAATTCTTGGATATCTTTACTACTTGCATCCTCTGGATTAATCTTTTTAGTATAATTTATCCCAAATACACTAAGCATAGTCATAAAATCTTCTATTTTTTTAGGATTAGGCTTATCATGAATTCTAAATACAAATGGAACCATTTGAGGAATTATTTGTGATAAAGCCCCACATACAAATCTAGTATATGCTACGTTTGCATAAATCATATGGTTCTCTACAATTTGTTCAGAATCTCTTTGTACTCTTGGTTTAATATCAATCAAATTATCATTTTCATCAAAGATATATTTCTTTTCTTTAGAGCTTTCAAAATTAGTTTTTCCTTTTCTATTGAGGTTACTTTCCATTACTTTAGAGATTTTATACATTAATTTAACAACATCTCTAGTTGGAATTTCAATTTCTCTACCAGGTTTAATATCTTCTAAATTATTAAATTCTAATAGTCTTTCTTTAGTTATAGAATTTTTAAACGCTATGTCATCTATTGTTTCATTTTCTTTTACAGTATATTTTAATGTAGTATAATCTTTAGTATCTTCTGTATCTTTGTTTTCAATAATATCTTGAACTGCATCATAATTCATTTTCTTTTTGGATTTAATTACAGATAAATAAGCATATTGATTAACAATATGACCTGCATGATCAATTTCCATTGTACACGAAAGAGCATACCTATCTTCATTTGGATTCAATGAACAGATACCATTAGAAAGTTCTACCGGAAGCATTGGTCCAACTTTATTAGCAAGATAATCTGAGTTTCCTTTTAATTCTGCATATTCCCAAATAGCAGAGCCCATTTTAACATAATAACTAACATCTGCAATATCTACTGTTACTTTATAATTGCCATTTGGATATATTTCATCTTGTATTGCATCATCTATGTCTTTTGTGTCTTTTCCATCCATTGTAGTAGTTATATCCCCTCTTAAATCTACTCTACCTTTTTGAATTTCAAGTTTGATATCCTCTTCTTTTAATGCATGAGGAAATTTCTTTGCTTCTTCTTTAACTGCTTCTGGGAAAAATAAATGAATTCCAAATTCACTTGCTATCATTGCAATTTGAGTTTCATTGCCAGGAGCGTTTTTATGACCGATAACTGAATCTACCTTAGCAAGTACTCTGTCTTTTGAAATATCTTTTACATAATCTAAATGAACAATTAATCCATCAACTAAATTAAACTCACAATCATTAATGTCAATATCAATGTAAAATGGCAAATCTTTGTCAAGTGGTTTTACATATAGTTTACCATTATCATCTATAACTTCACCCAAACTTTTACCTAAAGATCTCTTAATAACTTTAACTACTCTTCCTTCATTCTTATCTTTGCTGACAAAATCAACTAAAACGGTATCCCTGTCATTAGCGCCATGAATGTTATTCCTAGCAATAAATATATCATCACCATTTTTAACTAGTAAATGAGCATTTCCCTTTTCATGCATATCCAAAACGCCTGTTATTAATTCATTTTTCTTATAAGTATTACCACTAGTTTGTCTTAAAATACCTTCTCTACATAAGCTATCTAATTCTTGCATAAGTTTTGTTAAATCATCAACAGTACTATTTGTCTTAATTTTATCCATTATTTCTATAGGATTTAAATTTCTATTTTCTTCTTCAATAATTTGTATTATTTTTTCTCTCATAATCAACCTCATTCCTATTTTAACACATTAATTAAAAAGTCCATAAAAAATTATGAACTTTTAATAGCTTTTTTAAATTGACAATATTAATGAAATTATAATAAATGCAAAACCCAATGCATAAGTAAGCCTCGTAATAAACTTTTCAGCACCTCTTTCTTTTGTTTTACCTAAAAGAACTGTGTTACCACCACTTATAATTTGTCCTGCATCATTTGCTTTACCACTTTGTAATAAAACAATTATAATTAATGCAACAGATATTATTAATAATACTTTTTCCATATGTTTCTCCTCGCATGAATATTATACACTATTTATAGTAAATGTGCAAATATTATTTTTCATTTAGTTCTTCTTCAATTTTTAATAATCTATTAAATTTACAAATTCTTTCACCCCTTGATACAGAACCTGTTTTAACAAAAGGTATGTTAAGTGCAACAGCTGCATCTATAATAAATGTATCTGTAGTTTCCCCACTTCTATGTGACATTATACATGTATAATTATTCTTCTTAGCCAGAACAATTGTTTCTAACATTTCATAAAAAGTTCCTATTTGATTTGGCTTTATTAAAATTGAATTACATAAGTTATTATCTATTCCATGTTTTAACTCTTTTTTGTTTGTTACAAACAAATCATCACCAACAATATTGATCTCTTTACCTAACTTCTCAGTTATTAATTTAAATCCTTCATAATCATATTCAGCAAAAGGATCTTCTATTGAAATTATAGGATAATTTTTTACTAAATCCATATAGTATTCTAAAAGTTCTTCTTTACTCATAAATTTATCTTCTATTTTATATGTTCTTGTCTGTTCATTATAAAATGAAGTAGCCGCTATATCTAACGCAATAAATACATCTTTTCCAGGAATATATCCAGCAGTTTCTATAGCTTTAATAATATAATTTAATGCTGTTTTATTTGTTTTTAAGTTGGGAGCAAATCCTCCTTCATCTCCAACTGAAGTTGCAAGGCCTTCATTATCTAATAATTTTTTTAATGCATGAAAAACTTCACTAGCACATCTAAGTCCTTCTTTAAAAGATTCTCTTTTAGGTACAATCATAAATTCTTGAATGTCTAAATTATTCTTTGCATGCATTCCACCATTAACTATATTGAACATTAATTTTGGTATTCTATGATCACGAGAATTTAAATATTCATATACTTCTTTATGTGATTCTGCTGCTGAGGCTTTAATGCAAGCTAAACTTACTCCTAGAGTAGCATTCGCACCAAGCTTACTCTTATTTGGAGTGCCATCTAATCTAATCATAGTTTCATCTATTTCTTTTTGATGAGATACCTCTATTCCAAGTAATTTATCTTTTATTATAGTATTCACATTATTTACAGCTTTTAATACGCCTTTACCGAAATATCTTTCATCATTATCTCTAAGTTCTAATGCCTCTCTACTACCTGTCGATGCACCGGATGGTACTGCTGCAATTCCTTTGTAGCCTTTTTCTGTAGTAACTTCAACTTCAACAGTAGGGAATCCTCTAGAGTCTAAAATTTCCCTTGCTTTAATATTTATTATTTTACTCATAAATTGCCTCCAATTATTTACATAATAATTATACAATTTTTTTTACAAATATGCTATAATTATTTTATTAAAAAGGAAGTGTGATACTAAATGGTTATAGAACAAATTGAAAAAGATATTTTTGATGCGTTTTCAAAAAATCATATTTTGAAAAGTTTTTATCAAACCAGTGCTTATGGTGAACTAATGTCAAAGCATGGTTATACCAGTATTTATATTGGTGGATATGTTGATTCAAAGATAGTTGCTGCATCATTAATACTTTGCAAATCAATTGGGCCTAATATAAAGTATGGGTATGCTCCTAGGGGATTTTTAATTAACTATTATGATACTTCTTTATTAAAAGAATTTACAAAGAAAATTAAAGACTATTTTTTTATGAAAGGATTTGCATTTATAAAGATTAATCCAGAAATCACATATAATGTTGTTGAATATGATACTAAAACAAAAATAGTTAACTCAAAGAACAAAGAAATAATTGATATGTTAAAAGAACTAGGATATGATAAATTAAAAGACAACCTATATTTTGAAAGCATGCTTCCAAAATATAATCCAATTATATATTTACCAAAATATGATTTTACTTTACTAGATGAAAATATTAAAAATGAAATTAATTCTTACGAAGCAAGAGGTATAAAATTAATAAAAGGTAATGATAAAGATATAGAATGTGCATATAATTTTATAGAAAAAAAAACTATTAATAAAATTGATTATTATAAAGATTTATATAAAATATTTAATGAAAAAAATATGATTGATTTATTGCTAGTAAAATTAGATTATCCTATTTATGTAAAATATATCCAAAAAAAATATAACAATGAAATGTCTATTAATGAAAATATTAATGAGGAATTTAATAATAATCCAAGCAATAATGAATTATATAATAAAAAAATGCAATCAGATAAAACCATAAATGAAATTTCAAGAACAATAGCTATTATAAACAATAGAATGCAAGAAGATACAACCAGTGAAATATTAGGTGCTGCATTTGTGATAAAATACGAAAACAGAATAAATATATTAATTTCAGGTCAAAAAAATGATTTTAATAATATTGACGTTAAAACCTTTATATTTTATAAGATTATTGAAAAATACAAAAAAGAAAATTTCTTATTTTTAGATATGAATGGTATTACTGGTGATATGACAGAGAATAACCCATATAAAGACGTAAATGAATTTAAATTAAAATTCAATCCAACTACATTTGAATACATAGGTGAATTTGATTTGATAGTTAATAAACCATTTCATCAATTATTATGGTCAACAGGAAAAATTCAAAAAGAATTTTTTAAGCCAAAAAGAAAAACACAATAAAAAAGTCTTCATCATTATTTGATGTGAAGACTTTTTTATACGTATCTATCAATATCTTTAGGAACCTTATCATTAACAATCATATCTATTATTTTTCTTTCCTTTTCCTCACTAACTTCTTTTCCTGTAATTGCAGATAACTCCCCTATTATTTCTTTTATAGTATTTTCATTTTTAAAATCCCCATCCTGAAGTTTTCTTGCTAGTGCAATAATAGTATCTTTATTAACATTTGTCTTAGACTCAATTCTATTAAAAAGATTATCATTCATATTTATCACCTACTGTATTATATGCATTAAGTAATAAATGGAAACATTAATTAAAAGTTGAACATTAACCACTCTGGTTTTAATATGATTAATAAGCCTATTACTAACATTATAATTCCACCAATCAAATGAGAATACTTTCCAAATTTATTTGAAATAGCTTTTATCTCTAAAGTTTTCATAGCAATAATGAATACAACAATATCATCTATTAAGAAGAAGAAGACATATAATAACGAATATAAAACTTGACCTGTTTTAGAAATGTTATTAACAGCAAGTATTTCACTAAACATGACAGGTAAACCAAGAGAACATAAAAGTTCAATGATGTTTACTGAAAATGCTAGTAAAACCACTCCAAGTAAAGCAAGTATAAAAGATTTTTCCTTAACTATTTTATTAATTGATTTTATTATTTTTTTTCTTCCTTTAGAATCCACCACCTCACAGCCATCATCTTTTTGATTAAACACTGATGATGTGAATCTAACAATTTGATATACTCCTAGAGCTATAGCTATAGCCGAAATTGCAACCCTAATATAAACTATTTTATTTAAGAAAACAGCTAAATTTAACCAAGAAATTAAGAATAAGAAATACACTAATGCAGAAGATAAAAGAAAAGTTATACCAAGAGCCCACATTCGCTTTTTATTTTTCATTCCAATAAGCATAGATATTAAAAATATCAAAATCCACATTGCACATGGATTAAATCCATCAACAAGGCCAATTACAATTGCGCTTAAAGATATAGAAACTTTTTTAGCATCAACCTTACCTATAACAGGAATATTTATCTCATTATTATTATATTTAAGATTTGACCCGCTCTCGCTATTTTTATCAACAATGCCTAAATATATTCCAACTTTATCCTTGTAACTTTTATTTTTATAAAAATTAATAGTATTTTTAATTTCCTCATCAGTTATATCTTCAGCATAACCTGAAATAGTGTTATTTCCAATAATTAAATAAGGTATAGAATTAGAATTATCATTAAGTATTTTATTAACTTCCTTATACTTTTTAGCATTTTCAGTATCATACCATATTTCATATTTGTGAAGCTTTACACTTTTATCCTTTTTAAGATACTCATTTAAAAATTTTTCTTCAGC
Organism: Clostridium sp. CAG:1000; assembly: GCA_000436975.1. Taxonomy (GTDB): domain Bacteria; phylum Bacillota_I; class Bacilli_A; order RF39; family UBA660; genus CAG-1000. The sequence continues at coordinate 91,343 of HG000334.1, read as the reverse complement.
AGCACAATGCGGACACCCGTCCCCATAAAACAAATATATGTTTAAATCTTTTTCACTTGCAAAAATCAAGCTTGGAAAAAACGCCAAAATGCAAATGATTATATATATTATTTTCTTCATACTTCACCCTCCAATATATTAGTTATTTCTTCTTTTTTATGTTCTCCACATAATCTCGCTATTTCATTATCGTTTTTATAAAAAATAAGAACTGGTAAAATCTTACCAGGATTATATTTTTCCACATCGTCAAAGTCATAATCCAACTCTTTTATCTCAATATCATATTCATTTCTAACTTTATTAATTACATTATTCATTATAATGCATGATGGGCATCCTAATGAAGATATTTTTACAATTTTCATAACGTTCACCATAATAATTTTATCATAAAAAAACTCATAATAAAATGAGTTTATAATTTTATATTGATAATTTTAATGTTTGATTAATAATTTTATTTAAAATTCTTTCTTCAATAAGTTCATCCAAACTATTTATCGTTATAAAGTTATCATCTTTTTCATCAGAAAATTTAATAGATATTCCTTCGCTATTTTGCCATGATATTAAATTTCCTCTAAAGTCATCAACTAATATTGCACCTGATGAATTAACAACCTTGTTTTTTTCTACGCCTCTTGGTACACAAATTATACTAACATTACTATTTTTATTTCTTATATAATCTATTTTAGCTCGCATTTCTTGCAATGAATTTACAGTGGTCAAAATATATATATTGTATAATCCTGAACACTTTAGTAAATCAATTTTTTCAAAGGCTTGATTAATCTCATTAGTTTTTTCTAATAATTTTTCCCAGTCTAGATTTTTATAAAATTCAAAAACTTTTTCTTTGTCAGTTAAATCAATTCCTTTTTGCCTAATAATCTTATAAGTAACTTTTATTGTATCAGCTATTACGCCATCAAAATCTAAATATAAATTCATCTATACCTCCTGAATACATTTTAATCTTATATCAAAAGAAAGACCGCTTACTTAGCGACCTCTTCTGCTCTTGTTTCTCTTATTACAACAACTTTTATAGTTCCAGGATATTGCATAGTATCCTCAATTTTAGTCTTAATTTCTCGAGCTATTTTATAACTTGTTAGGTCATCTACTTTATCAGGTTTTACAACAACTCTTAATTCTCTACCTGCTTGCATAGCAAATGTTTTTTCAACACCTTCTATTTCATTTCCTAAATGTTCTAATTCTTCTAATCTCTTTACATAATTTTCTAGGGAATCATTTCTAGCACCCGGTCTTGCAGCAGACAATGTATCGGCAATAGCTACTAATTCAGATATAACATATTCTGCTTTTTTATCTCCATGATGTGATTCAATAGCATTGATTACGACTTTATCCTCACCATGCTTTTTTGCTATATCTGCGCCTATTTCAACATGACTTCCTTCTACTTCAAAATCAATTGATTTACCTATATCATGAAGAAGGCCTGCTCTTTTAGCAAGTGAAACGTTTTCACCCAATTCAGCAGCCATTAGACCTGTCAAATGAGCAACTTCTTTACTATGAGCAAGTGCATCTTGACCATAACTAGTTCTAAATGCAAGCTTGCCAATTAATTCAACTACTTCAGGATCAACTTTAGATAAGCCTAGTTCAAATAAAGCTTCTTCTCCTTTTTCACGAATTATCTTCTTATAATCCTCGCAAACTTTGTCATATAATTCTTCTATACGAGCTGGATGAATTCTTCCGTCTTTAATTAATGTTTCTAAAGTTACTTTAGCCATTTCTCTTCTTAAAGGATCAAACGATGATAAAACTATCACTTCAGGAGTATCATCTATTATTAAATCAACGCCTGTTACAGCTTCAATTGTACGAATGTTTCTACCTTCTCTACCGATAATTCTTCCCTTCATTTCATCATTAGGTAGCTCTACTGTACTAACAGTTTGTTCACTCGTCACATCATTAGAATATCTTTGCATACTAGATACTAATAATTCTTTAGCCTTTCTATCAGCCTCTAATTTAGCTTCATCTTCTCTGTCTTTTAAATAAACGGCTACTTCTCTACTCATTTCTTCTTCTACTTTTTTAAGAACCATATCTCTTGCTTTTTCTTTAGAAAAACCAGAAATCTTTTCAAGAAGAGCAATTTGCTCTTTAATGATATTCTCCATTTTTGCATCTTTTTCTTGAATTTCTTTTTGTTTTGCTAATAAATCTTTATCTTTTAGGTCTAAGTTTTTTTCTCTCTCAGTAAGTAATTCATCTCTTTTGTCTAAACTCTTTTCCCTATTATCAATTCTTTGATTTAGTTCATTAAGTTCTTTTTTCTTTTCCTTAACTTCTGCATCAGTTTGATTTTTTAATTTATAACTTTCTTCCTTTAATTCTAAAATACCATCTCTTTTAGCTCTTTCCGCTTCTCTTTTGGCATCTTGAATTAATTTATCAGCTTCCTTTTGTGCGGCAGATACTTTTAGCTTATTAATTATAAGCATAATAAAAGCACCGACAAATAATCCAACTACTACAAGCAAAATGGAGAAGATTGTGTTATTCATATCTTTCCTCCATTACTTCTCTTTCTAGAAGTATATATAATACCTCTATTAATATTGTAAAGTTTTATTTAATTATTGTCAATGCAAAATTTTTATATGCTTAACTTTGATAAGTAATTTTTCTCATGTTTTTTCTTTTTCTTGCTTTTTTTATTTTGTTCGATCTATGTTTAACATATAAAATTAAAATAATAATTATTATTATGTATTTATAAGCCCATAATAAAGCTAATAAACTAAATTTCAATTCCTGTGAATACAATAAATCAAATTCTTTTAACAATTTATCATGATATTTGATTTTTACCGTTCCCAATTTTGTTCCTTTTTTAGTAAAACAAGTTACATATTTTTTTCCATTGTACTCATATGTTATATTTTTTGAATCATAATCGTTTTTTAAATAGTATTTAATATTTATATTTGCTTTTAATTTTAATTCTTTCTCTTTAGAATATTTTGTTTTAACAGTAGCAACAATAGTATCTTTATTTATAATGTCTTTATACCCATAGTTACTACTATAATATTTATATACTTTTGTGGCATCACTAATATGAGGCACTCCACTAGTTGAAAAGGCATTAAGTGTCACTAATAGATACTCTACTCCATTTATCTTTGCTGTTGAAGCCAAACAATATCCTGCCTTTTTTAAATACCCAGTTTTAGCGCCAGTAATATAATTTATATTTGCATTCCCACTACGAGCATTATAACTTTCAATAGTACTCCTCATCTTAATACCGTTTGAAGAAACATAATTTTTAGTTGTGAAAACTTCTTTGAATTTTTTATTTTTCAAAGCATAAATTAACAGTCTTGCCACATCATTAGCTGTGCTATAATTTTTTTCATCATATAATCCAATTGGATTTTCAAACATAGTATTTTTCAAATCTAATTCCTTTGCTTTATCATTCATTTTTTTGATGAAAGTATCATAATCGTCAAAAACACTATATGCAAGGGCATTAACAGCATCTGCCCCGCTTGGCAGTATTGCGCCATAAAACAAATCGTTATATGTTACTTTATCTCCGATTTTAAAGCCAGCTGTTGCAACATCCCATTCTATGTCACTAAACATTTCTTTTGTAATTGTAACTTTCTTATTATAGTCTTTCACATTTTCAATAGCTACAATTGTTGTCATCATCTTTGTCAAACTTGCAATTTGAGTTTTCTCATTACTACTATGCTCAAGTAATACTCTATTATCATTTAAGTTATACAATATATATTTATCACTTTTTAAATCTAAATTCTGAGCATAAATACCAGCTATAAATAAAAAAAAAGATAATACAAAACTAATTATTTTTTTGACCATATTTTTGTTTTTCCTTTATCATATAATCAGTTATTACAGATTCTATCTCAACGGCACCATCTGGGTCAATATTAGAAAGATAAATATTTTCCTTAACAGTATCTATTTCTATATTACTCCAAATTAAATTTTTAACTACCTTTAAGTCATTATATAAATCTGGCGTTATTGAAGTTAAAAAATATCCCCAAAGTAATCTTTTCTTGCCCAATAAAAGTCGTTTATTTGTTAATGCAACCACACATGAATTTATAATCATATATGAACTTCTATTATCCTGAGCTGGAAAAGCATATATCACTTCTTCATCAGAATTTAAATGCAAAGAAATAACATTGCAATGTGATTTAATTCTAAAAGCAATTGTCTTACTATATTTTGTTTTAAAATTCTTTACTAATTTATAAACATTATTCATATTTTACTCCTCATTTAAATTTTACATTATTTTATCAAAAAATACAACATTGACTTTAATTAATAGTGATTTTTAAATAACTTAGTACATCCTTTAATATTGTTTCAGATCTCGAAGCAATATAATTATATTTTTTCTCTAATAAGTCACCATTATAATTAAAAAATGAATATGTACGCTTGTTTTTATAATCCCACCAAATCCCTAAAAAAGAACTTTGCTCCTTTATCAAATCTTTGTATTCTTCAATTTTTTCATTTCCAAAGGCCTCAATGTATCCACTTTCAAAAAAAACATTTCCAAACTGATATTTCTTATTTCCGTTATATAGTGCTGAAGAAATACCATTTGAAATATTAGTGGGAATAAAATACTTTTTAAACAAAACATCATAATTGTTCCCAAACCCAAGTTCATTTGCTAACAATATGTCACTATCTTTACATCTTGAAGACATACCAAAGCGAGAGTCACTTAAAAAAGCCATAAATATTTGATACTTTTGTTCTTTGGTAAAATTATATTTATCTTTATATATTTTGTATAAATAAAGAGAAATACTGCATGTATCCCCAAGTACAATATTATTCACGTTATTTGCTTTTGGGTGATGATCTAATGCACCAACTACCATAGCATTTGCTCCAATTGACTGCAATCTATCATTATGATCTACTAGGAAGTAATTATGATTACATATATCATTTTGTGAGACCACTTTTGGATTAAAAGACATACAATCATTAACGATTCTCATATTAAAATCATCAAAAGTATAATTTTTATCTAAAATAGCATAAAATGATGTGATACCAAAAAAATTTAGTATTTCACTAAATATTTTAGATGACACTGCTGAATCAACATCAATATGTGAGTGTCCAATAATATACAATGGTTCATATTTTTTTAATTTATTTAAATCTGGTTTATCCATTATTTACTCCGTTTTATACTTCTGAGATTATATTTTTAATAATTTTATTAATTGATTCAATAACAAAATTATAATTATTCCTATTAAATTCAAGAATTATTTCATTAGTGTCATTTTTTATTCTGCTCAATACTTCATCATTTAAAGATGCATTATCATAAACAAATATAATAGAATTTATATATTCTATAAAGTTTGCTGAAATAGATGCAGGAATTATTTTTGAATTTTTACTGGCAATTTGATTTATAAAACTCATTGTAGACTTTTTAATTATAGATGTATCTATTTTCCTATCAACATAGTCAACTACTATCTTTTCATATTTTGTAAGCAATTTAATATATTTTTCCACAATTTCAACATTAAGCGAACGTAAAGCATTAATTAAATTTTCTTCCAAATTTTTACGGATTATATTTTTGTTTAAAGGAATTTTATATTTTTCAAATATATGTACAATTCTCAAAATCAATCTATTTTCAAAAGCCACAAGTAAAAAATCATTATCATTGATAATGTCTTCTCCATATTTATTAATTTTATTTGCAATATATTCCATATATATAATATTAGCACATAATTATGATAAATATTAAGTTTTTAATAAAAATTAACATTTATTTTACTATATAAAGAGGTTGTTGCTATAAAGCCTTATTTTCTTCTTAGTGCAATCATCATATCTTGATTCGAAGTTTCTTTGCTGGTATTAGTCCACCAAATAACTAATTAAACTTTTTATAAATATAATCTTTTAATCAAACATCTTATAACACTTTTTTAGAACTCAAAGTACATTCTTTTTTACTTATAACAAATAGTATTAATTCTAGCATAACATTTTGCAAAACGATTTGATATAGGATAAGATTGTAATTTTGTAAAATGCATCCTATTTTATGGTTCTTGTAATTATCTTAATATTTAACAGTATAATTTTTGTTGATATATCATCTATAATTAAATTACCATTCGTATATTCATCAAAGCCGCCAACGATATTAAGTAATGCTCTCTTCCCAGAATCACCCGGACCGAGAATGTATACAATTTCATTTTTTCTAAAAGTAACGGAAATATCTTTTAAGGCTATTTGCTAGGCATTTGAGAATTTATATATTTTGGTAATTTTTTTCAATTTAAGCATTTTACTCACCGCATTCTAAAATTAAAATATGTGATGTTTTTATTGCTTCTAGAAAAGTTTTATTATATTAATTTTTTTATTCAACTAAATTAAAATATATTATTTTGAGTTTTTTGTAGTGTTTTTAATATTTATAGCTAATTATAATAATGGAGGTAAGAATGATAAAAAATTATAATAACATAGAAGAATTGAACAAACTCTTCTTATCAATTAACAAAATGGGATTTGTGGAAAGCAAATTTAAAGGAAGTGGTGCAGCAGGAAAAACATTTGAATCATTAATAGGAAAAAGAGGCGATTCGAAATGCTTACCAGATTTCAAAGGCATAGAAATAAAAACACACATAAATAATGTTAAATATCCTATAACGCTATTTAGTTGTATGCCTGATACAAATGAAGTTAATTCAAATTATATGCTAATTAATTTCGTTAAAAATTGCGGTCATTATGGAATTAATAATAAAAATATATATTTTAACAGTAAAATATATGTAAATAATATATGCCTTAGTTTAAATCATTTTACGAAAAGTTATATCGACTTTAAAAAGCAAGAAATTATAATAGATTTTGTAAGTTATGATTTAGAGCTAATTAATAAAATGGCCTGGCCAATAAAAAAAATAGAAAAAATAATTGAAAGTAAAATTAAAACACTAGCAATAATTACCGTAAATAGGATACAGAATGAAGAATCAACAAAATTTAAATACAAAAGTATAGAATATTATGAGTATAAAGGCAATAAAAGTTTTATTGAATCTTTAAAAAACAGGAAAATATATATATCATTTAATCTTAACTTGCAAAGAATTAATAACAAAAATAAATTAAAATATCATGGAATTTCTTTTGTAATCAATATAGAAAACATTAGTTCATTATATAGAAAAATATTATTTTGATAGCAAAATAGATAGCAAAATAAAAAATGCCGTAAGGCATTAATATACAAAATGGTCGGGAAGACAGGATTTGAACCTGCAACCCCTTGGTCCCAAACCAAATGCTCTACCAAGTTGAGCCACTTCCCGATACATGGTGCGCCCAATAGGAGTCGAACCCATAACCTTTTGATCCGTAGTCAAACGCTCTATCCAATTGAGCTATGAGCGCACTTGTTTTTTTACGAATAAGATTACTTTGCGCACAAAATATATTTTTCAAGATGGTGGCTTCAGTTGGAATCGAACCAACGACACCAAGATTTTCAGTCTTGTGCTCTGCCAACTGAGCTATGAAGCCAAAACGAATGGCGGTTCCGACGGGAATTGAACCCGCGATCCCTC
>HG000334.1:59205-83614 GCA_000436975.1 Clostridium sp. CAG:1000 | reverse complement strand
GTGACAGGCGAGTGTGATAACCGCTACACCACGGAACCGTTTGGTTGCAGGAGGTGGATTTGAACCACCGGCCTTTGGGTTATGAGCCCAACGAGCTACCAGACTGCTCTATCCTGCGATATTATTATTCAATGGCGGAGGAAGAGGGATTCGAACCCCCGCACCGATTTCTCGATCTCCCGGTTTTCAAGACCGGTCCCTTCAGCCGGACTTGGGTATTCCTCCATAATATTTGGTGCCCCAGATCGGACTTGAACCGATATGAGCTGTTACACTCGCAGGATTTTAAGTCCTGTGCGTCTACCAATTCCGCCACTGAGGCACTTATAAAAAAATGGTGTCTCGCTGGAGATTCGAACTCCAGACCCCTTGATTAAAAGTCAAGTGCTCTACCAGCTGAGCTAGCGAGACGCATCTAAATTAAAATTATGGTTGCCTCGGCTGGATTCGAACCAGCGGAATGCAAGAGTCAAAGTCTTGTGCCTTACCACTTGGCTACGAGGCAATAATTTCAAGTGGTGGAGAGAGATGGATTCGAACCATCGAACCCGAAGGAACAGATTTACAGTCTGCCGCGTTTAGCCTCTTCGCTATCTCTCCGAATGGTGCCAAAAACAGGAATCGAACCCGTAACCTACTGATTACAAGTCAGTTGCTCTACCAATTGAGCTATTTTGGCAAAAAAATAAATTATGGTGGGCGATGAGAGACTCGAACTCCCGACCCCCTGCTTGTAAGGCAGATGCTCTAACCTACTGAGCTAATCACCCATAATTTGTCCTGCTGACGTTTATAAATATATCATTTATTGTATTTTATGTCAAGACAAATATGATTTTTTTTCAATTTTTTTTAATGTTTCATCGACCCACACATTTAAATTTTCCCTTAAAGGTTCAAATCCTCCACCCTTTTCTTCTATTCCTGGCTTTCTTTTAACAATAGTCTTCATTTTCTTTATGGACAATTTAACTTGTAATTTATCTTCATCGATCGATAGAACTTTTACCTTAACTAAATCACCAACATTATACTTTTGTTCAAGATTGCTTACAAATTTGGTTGAAACTTCTGATATGTGTACCATTCCAACGTAATTATCTTCTAAACTCACAAAAATACCGTATTTAGTCACCCCAGTTATTTGCCCTTCGACTATATCTCCAATTTTAATATTACTCATTGTTCATCACACTGTTATTATATCAAATATTATTCATTAAACCAATCTAATAATTGAAATTTTTTATTGGATTTAAACATTTTTTGGAAATAAGCAAAGATTTTTTTATAATTATGTTCTTTCGCAACAATTATTTTAACTTTCTTTTCATACTGATCTACATTTTTTTCCAACAGTAATTGCTTTACGCAATGTAAATAAATTGTAGGATATAATAAACAAGAAAAAAAACTACCCAAATTGTTGCTGTTTTTTATAATTTCATAAAGTTCATCATAATCAAGCTCACCAAATATATATTTAATTTTGACATAAATCGCCTTTTCATATTCAGTATCAATTTTCTTTATGTATAAAGGATTCATAAAACTTTTCGTATTTAAAAAGTCAAATCCATAGTGCCCCAGTCCCATTGTTATTTTATCTTTTTCCACATATGAATTATAAAATTGTATTGCATTCTCTGCACAACCAATAAAATAATCAAAGCTTTTCTTAATTAAAGGATATTCATTGTTATATTCTAACAATTCATTTTCTATTGAATCAACCTCATTTTTCCATTCTTGCAGTAAATTGATTGCTTTCATATCGGTTACAGGACTGATACTCATTATTTTTTTCATACTGGCATACTCAATTTTATTTTCCTCAATATAATTCACCCTTAATAAAAGTATACTTTTATTATTGTATTTTGAAATATAATTGCCAAATTTATTTATTAACACTGTATTTACATTTATCCCATGCTTAAAAAGTTCATTAGAAACATTTACAATTTCATCAATATTAATGCCATTACACTCGCATATATATATTTTATAATTGTCAACAAAGAAATAACATTTTTCATCTTTCCTATATATTCTTCTGGGGAATAGGTTATAATTGTAATTTAAAAAGTTTTTCATAACATTACCTCTATTAATATATATGATAATATTTGAAAAACTTTATTATTTATAAGTTTAATGTGTAATTATTATTATTAGAATTATTTTCCCCTGTTTGAGCAAAGACATCTTTATTTAAATTTTCTTTAGTTTTTAGACTTGATAATTCAATTTTAACCATTTCAACAATCTCATCAACTAGCATATTGCTGGCTGCCGTCATATAATTTGCTATTTTTTGGGAAATTTCTTTTTTTCTATTTTCTACTGCTTTAACAATTGTCGTTGTATCAAAACTAGCATCTTCTTCTTTTAATGTTTTTTGATTTGTATTGTTTAAAGTATTATCAACCATAGCATTTTTAATCGGTTCATCGTTAGATTTTTCATTAAATAATATAGTTGAATCATTCTCGCTTGGTTCCTCTGCTACAACAGGCACGTCAATTGTTGGCAATTCTATGTTACTATTTAGCATATCATTTGGTGATTGTTGCGAATTTTCTAAATTATTTATCGTATTTGATATTTTATTTACTGCGTTATTACCTACTGCAGTTACATCTTCCATCAAGGATTCTAAAACGCCTGGATTGTTAGTTTGAACTGGTTTTTCGATATTTGTCTCCTGATTTGGTATTATAGTCGAAGAAGGAGGTAAATTAACATCAGCTGGTACAAAAGTTGAGATTTCTTCTACATGTTGAGATGGCGGTACCGCAGTATTTACCGGTTCAATAGTCTGTTGTGAAACTTGAGGCTGTTGAAAGTTTAAATCAATTGCTGGTATACTATTTAAATCCGTTTGCTGTTGATTAGTTGGCACTTCTGCCTTGACTTCTTCAACCGTAAAAGCATTTTGCTTTGATAGCGGTGGAACACCTCCGTTTACGCTTGTAACTGTTGCATTTGATATTCCTATTATCCTTTTTGAGTCTTCATAGTCTTGAGTTTGAACTACCATTCCGTTTTTAATATTATTAATTTCACTTTTCATTTTTTCACCTAACTTTCCACAATTTGCTTCATAGCCTCTTTAACTTTTTGCCATATTTGATCATCTTTAATTCCGATTAAACTATATACTCCTGGTTCATTCTCAACAAATTCCGAAATATAAATTTTGCTCATCCCCTCGCCTGCTGTTTCCCCTTTAGACAAAATGACGAACCTTTTATTTAAATCATTTATTTTAAATGCATTAACTAAATCTACTTCTTCCATTGTGCCATCCATATTTTTTATTGAAATCTTATTCATATTCAAATCCTCTCTATTCTTCTATAATTTTAACACAATAAAACAACAATATCAACTAATCATAGAAATAAGTTGACAATGTAATTACCAAATAATTAATTTTTGGAAGCCTTATTAATGTCTAATGTTAACTTTTACTTTTTTGATTTGCTTTTTCTGTGTTAGTTACCTTTTCCAATATAAAATATTTGCAATCAAATGCACAATTTTCTTTGATATATTTTTCTATGTTTTTATAATCATTTATTTTATTAAAGTTTTTGTTGCTTTTATTATTGAATCCTTTTAATCTTAATTTTGAATATGCTATGTCACCAACTATATAATCATATTGCATGAAATAGTCGGTGCACTTGTTTAAAAATTCTTCTTTATCAAAAGCATTTTTGTAATCCTTTATAATTTTATATTTATTGTTTTCTATTTCTATCATATCTATCACCACTTTATTTTTTAATTATATCATTTATGTTAATGATATTTCAAGAAACTTGATAATTAATTTTAGAAAATAAATTGTTTATCGTATTTATCTATTTGTTACTAATCCACCATAATATTGAGGAATTTTACCTTGAATAACCTTTGAGCCAATAGGAATTTCATTTACTATATTTATGGTATCTGATGAAAATGGCAGGATAACTTGTATGTCTAAACTGAGTCTAATATATATTTCTATCAACGAGTTGTTTATTCCATAATCTCTGGTTTTTGTAAACACATTACTTTCTACACTACTCAAAAGTGAAGTTTTAAATGGTATCTGTGGCGATATATCTACCAATACAGGAATGCCATAAATAACTCCGATCGGGATCTTATATATTAAATTTTTTTCATCTAAATATTCTATATTTAAATCATTTAATTGACCATTCTCAAATTTTTTAATGCTTTTCAATATGCTATTATTAACAGCATAATTTAACTTATTTATTTTACTATTATCAAAGTCTACACCAACTATATTACCATTTTTATCATATTTAACTTTCATAATCTTGCTTAAATCATAATCATAAACTTCTTTTAATGATAGATTAATGATTGATATTGCTATTTTGGAACTTTGATTTTTTGCGAAATTTAATAATATTTTATTACTTTTTACAGAAAAAGTTTTAATTTTAACAAAAGTTGAAAGCAATACAATTATGAACACCATCAATATTTTATCAACTCTTGAGATTTTAATTTTTTTTCTTAATTTCATTCTACTCATATTAAATTATATAAAAAGACTGCTCTTATTAATACAGCCTTTTTAAAACTTTATCAGAAAATTTTTAAATCCAAAACGTAATTTAAAATTATAAATATTGTACCTAATAGCATTAGAATTATTAAGAATATAGCAACTTTTGTAAAAAAACTGCTTTTTTTCATATTATTTTCTAAATCTTCAAAGCCTTCAAAATCTTTTTTACTAAAGGACATTGAATTGGTAAAAAATGATTTTTCTATTTGACTATTTTCAAATTCTTCAGTTTTACTTCTAGTCGTGTCTTCATAATCAATGTCTCGATTGTTTATCTCTTCTGGTGATAATTTTTTTAGTTTTTCCTTTTCTAAAATTAAATCTTGTGTTAAATCATTTATAGGTTGTTTGATTCTTTCAAGATCTTGTGTCATGCTTTCTAATTCTTCTTTTAATGTTTCTTTATTTGTATCCTCACTAATTGGTGCCATTACCATAGTGTTTTCATTGTTACCAATTAAATCTTGAAATAAATCAGTTTCTTCACTCTTCTCTTCTTTTATGTTTTTGCTGTTAATTGAGATTGTTTGAATTAAATCGACAATAGTTTTTTCTTGCGTATTTAATTGGTCACTATTATTATCAAAAGATGGTTCGTTATTACTTTCCTCTGTTATTTTAATACTTTTTAAAATGTCATACTGAGTAGAGTTCAATTTACGATGTCTATCTATTTCATAATCGGTTTCTCTTTTAACTTTTGCTCTTTCTAGAACTGAATTAATGTCATAATCTCTTTCTTCTTCTTTTATTTCTTCTTGATAGTCTTCAGCTGGTATTTCTAAAGATATTCTTTTTTTTCTTTCTGGTTTTTCTTCATTCATAGAATTTATATAATTTTTGATCTTTTCTATATCAATTTCTTTTTCTGCATCCGAAATAACGCTAACATTATCATTAGTTTTAATTCTAGATAAATCATCGAAATCTAAGGAACTATAAATTTTTTTATTCCTTGCTGCACGACTCATATTTTCCATGTGCTCGTCTTCGTATTTTTCCATTCTTGAATTCATACTATTCACCAATATAATAATAACATAATAGTCAATTAAATTCAACAAAAGTATATTTGCAATCAAAAAAGTAGATTTTTGTTTATATTTTAGATATAATTTTATAGAAGGAGATTAATAGTTATGGAAAAATTAAAAGTAAATAGTGATATTTGTATAGGCTGTGGTTTATGCGTTAGCCAAAATGAAGAATATTTTGAATTTAATGATGAGGGCCTAAGTAAAGCGAAAAAAGATATTGTTGAAGAAAAGGATAAAAAGGAATTATTAAACATAGTTGAAAGTTGCCCAGTAAGCGCTATTATTATCGAAGAAGAAAAAGAAGCTTAATTGTTATAAGCTTTTTTCTTTTGCATTATTATATAATTTTTTTACTTCTTTTATAGTTAATTTTCTTGCCTCACCTATAGATAAACCTTTTAATGTCAAAAAATCATAATTTGTTCTTTTGAGTTTTAATACTTTATAGCCCAAAGCAGCAAACATATTTTTCACTTGATGGTTTCTGCCTTCAGTTATTGTCAATTCAACGAATGACTTTTTAGTTTTTTTGTCTATTTTTTGAATTTTTGCGTGTGCTTTTTTAGTTTTCATTCCATCAATTATTATTCCATTTTCCAACGCATAAATGTCTTTATGAGAAATAATACCATCAATTTTAGCGAGATATTTCTTTTCAATTTTATGGCTGGGGTGAGTTAACATATTTGAAAGTTCGCCATCATTTGTTAATAATAGTAGCCCACTTGTATCATAGTCTAGCCTACCAATTGGAAAAATTTTCTCTTTTGTATTAACAAAATCTATTACTGTTCTTCTGCTTTTTTCATCTTTAACTGAACATATTACTTTTTCTGGTTTATATAAAATGTAATATTCTTTTTCTTTTTTCTTAACCTCTATATCATCAACAGTGATTGTATCATTTTCATTTATTTTATAACCTAGTTCACTTATTATTTGACCATTAACTTTCACTTTTTTAGTCAATATTATTTCTTCGCATTTTCTTCTTGATGCAACACCACACTCACTTAAATATTTTTGTAATCTTTCCATAAATTTCACCTAGATAAATTATACATAATTATTTCCAAAAGAACAATATGTCTTTTATTTTATTAACTCTTTTTTTATAGTCTAGTTTATATACCTTTTCAGTGTGTATTAAGTCACTGTCATAATATACATTAATATAAGCATTTTGCCTATTTTTGTAAAATATAACATCTACTTTTTTAAATTCATTTTTTTGTAGAAGCATAAAAAAATCATTTTTTATATAATAATGAGTGTTATTTTTTTGCCTTAGCTTAGAAGATATTTTATTGGAATCTAAAACTTTATATCGATTATATTTTTTGAAAAAGTTTTCATATAAACTTTTGTGCAAATTGAATTTATCTGGTTCGTTTATTGTTGCTATAACTAATGTTTTATTATTTTTTCTTGCAGATGAAACAAATACAGGCCCACTCTTTTTTGTAAACCCTATTTTACCAGATATTGCATATTTATAATTTGCTAGTAATTCGTTTTTGTTATACCAAATATAATTTTTGGTTTTATATTTTAATGTTTGAGATATCTTAAGAAAATCATCATTTTTTATAGCATATTTCATTAAAATGGCTAAATCATATGCAGTGGAATAATTTTTAGTGTTATCGTTTAGGCCGTGAGGGTTTTCAAATGTTGTATTGTACATTCCAAGAATAAATGCTTTTTGATTCATTTCTTTTATAAAATCATCATATTTCATGACATTACTTGAAATTGTCATTGCTGCATCGTTACCACTTCTAAGTAATAATCCGTGTAACAAATCATTCAAAGTAAACTTATCACCTTTTTTTGAATATATCATTGACCCGTTTACTTTATCTATTTCATCTCCTACTACATATGTGTCTGATAATTTAGCATTTTCTAATGCGACTATTGCTGTCATAATTTTAGTGGTTGATGCAATTAACATCCTATCATTTTTATCTTTTGAATAAAGAACTCTACCACTATCCGCATCCATCACCACGATAGAAGCTTTTACATTAATGCAAATTAAAAGCAACATAATTAATAATATTTTTTTCATACTAAATTATATGTTACTTTTTTTGATTATATTTAATTTTCTATCTACTAATTTTTTTCAATTACCAAAATGTATGTACTATTAGGTAAATCGACAGTATTGCGCTTTTCATCATAAAAATTAATTTTATGTTCAAGATGTTTTGAATATCCATTCTGTAAGAATGCCCTACTATACAGTATATTAGGCTTTGGTAAGCTATTTAATATGATTTTCCCCACCCAAGTATATATATACAAAAATTCCATTGCATTATAATCTTTATAAATTTTTACTGAGGCTATATTATGAATAAATAAATTATAGCCTTTTGCCTTTCATTTTAAAATTTCTTTGTTTTGTATCAACAATTTGCTTAATTGAATATATTTTTTTTATTACAATTAATTAATTCTTTATAATAATCCATATTACTCACTCACTATATCCAATAATTTTGATATAACAACTGACGTTATATACTTTTTACATTTTTCCCTTGGCTTGTTTGGACATGTTATTAATACATCTTCATATTTGTTGCTTATTGAACTATAAATTGTTACAAAAATTTCATTATCTTTGCCAGCTATGTTATTTACATCAACTCTATTAATTTTGCCAGTAATTCCTACTCCATATGTGCTTTTTGTAAAATTGCTTATTGCTTTAGCCATTTGCCTTGATACATTAAAACTATAAACTGAATACTTATCAATAGTTTTTTTATCAACGCCCATTTTCACTTTAAATTCATTCGAGTATGTTATTGCTGAAAACTTTAGTACTTCACTTGAATTATCAACATTAGTTATAGTTGTAGCAAGGTAACCCGCGGTACATGACTCCATCGTAGAAATTGTCTCTTTCTTAGATCTTAAAACGTTAACTAATTGTTTTTCTTTCATAATATCACACCCATTACTTAAGAATATTATAGTAATAATAATTAGTTTAGTCAATCAATAAAAAAACAAGCTTAATTATTGCTTGTATAATCATATAAACCGTGAATTTTTTCTAATGTAATTCTATCAGGTGATTCCAATTTCCATTGTCCATCCACTTTATTTAAATTAAATGTTATGTCATAATTTACAGTATCTTTTACTTTACTCATTTGTTTCAATTTGTATGTGTTAAATGATTCATTATTAAATATTTGATTATCATTATAAAACTCTTTTGGATTACTTTTTGCATATTCATCTGCTGCTTTTTGACCTTTATAATAATCTAAAACAGTTATGTTTACTTTAACGTTAGCCTCATCACCATTTATTGTTTCATCTTTAATTTCATATTTCATATTTCTATATTGTTTAGTTAGCAAATCCTTATAGACTTTTTTGTTTTCATCGGATAAATTTTCGGATGCAACTTTTGATTCTAAATCAAGCTTTACACTATCACTTAAATTATTATATTGATTTAAATACTCTTTAACTTTTGATGATGGGTTGTTTGAGATTGTGCATGCAGGTAAAAGTAAAATTGACATTATTATTAATATTATTTTTTTCATAGTTTCCTCCATTTATATTATTAACTTTTTATCTTTTTTTATACATTGTTACAATTTAATAAATCAATCACTTTCAAAAGTTTATCGTGTTTTTCACAATATGATTGAGTTACAACTGTTGATAAATCATTATATTTATTGTTGCTTTTAGTTGAATCGAACCACTCATAATACATATAATTTATTAATGAAGTATTATCTTTTTCCTTATTTAAAAAGTTTAATATTTTCTCTATGTTTTGTCTTTCATATCTAGTATATTCAGAATAGTTAGTTTGTTTATTTGATAATTTTTTATATTTTAAAACTATTTGATTTGATGCTGTTAAATCATCTAGTATGTCTCTTTCTTCTAAAAGAAGTAACTTACTTAGTAATTTTATATACCCATCTTTATCAAATTTTACGCATATAGAATCAATTTCTGTTGTAAATATACATGTATAATCAGTAGTTAATAAGTTGTCAAGAAATGATTTAGTCACTTTAATATTTTTGTTGATGATATCTTTATATGTTTTTAAGTCAACTAAATATACCAAAGTTTTATTTAGCTTTTTAATATTATCATCCTTATTCCATTCATAAAAATTTATTAGGTTTTCATTAAAATTTACAGTTACATTATAAGTATAGTTCATTTTTATCCTTCCTTTCAAATGATAAATACAATAATATTATTCCCAATATAATTATTAAGCATTCAAAATGAGTTAATATATATTTTATATATCCAAAAAACGTATATCCCATGTTAAGTAAATTTAAATATATAATTATAAATGTTAGGCCATATGAAGTAAAAAAAACTCCTGCAGCAAAGAAAAAGAATTTTTTCATATTAATTACCTCATTAAATTATATTTATCTTTTAATAAAAATAGTATATAATTAATTAAGGTGATAAAATGATAAATATAATAAAATACATAATATTGGGAATAGTGCAAGGTTTTACCGAGCCATTACCTATTTCTTCTAGCGGACACGTTTTCATACTTAAGAAAATATTAAATACATCTGGGCCTCTTGGCGATTTGAACTTTGAAATAATTGTTAATTTTGGTAGTTTAATCGCAATACTTATTATCTATTGGAAAGACATAGTTAGTTTAATAACGAGTTTCTTTAAATATATTACTACTAAAGATAAGAAATATAAAAAAGAATATAATTATTGCTGGCTAATTGTTCTTGGATGTATACCGGTCGGAATTGCTGGATTTCTTCTTAAAGATTTTATTGAAGATGTATTAGGAACTTCTACATTACTAATAGGAATATCATTTATAATAACAGCCATATTCTTATTTATTGTAAAAGATATTAAAGGAAAAAAAGATGACAATGATCTTACTTTAAAAGATGCATTGTTTATCGGATTCGTTCAAGTAATTGCATTAGTCCCTGGAATTAGTAGAAGTGGTAGTACTCTAATAGCTGCTTTGTTTAGAGATATCAAAAGAAAACCTGCTTTAAAATATTCGTTTATGCTATACATTCCAATAAGTTTAGGAACTATGTTACTTGGAGTAAAAGATATGATTAGTCAAAATAATATAAGTGGTTTGATTATTCCATATTTCTTAGGCTTCGCATCATCACTAATAGTTTCGTATTACACTCTTCGTTGGTTTAAAAAAGCTGTATCAGATGGTAAACTTATTTATTTTAGTATTTATTGTTTAATATTGGGTATTTTAGTAATAACTTTATTATAATATTAAAAGGAAACTTTAAAGTTTCCTTTTTTTATTGTTCAATTGAGTTAATATCATTATTTTCAATTTTTACATTATTTATAGAATCAAATCTTTTGGTAATTTTTTCAGTTGTTTTATGAATGTTTTCAACGTCATTATTAACTGTTTGCATTGTTCTTGATAGTTTATCCCATCTTTCTCTATAACGACCAAATTCGACTCCTAATTTATTTAATTCTTCATGTATTACTGATGTGTATTTATCTCTTTCAAGACCCATCAATACAGATTGAATAATTGTTAATAAGCCCATAATAGTAGTAGGAGATGTTATCCATACTTTCTTAGAAGCTGCATATTTTACTAAAGAGGTATGGTATGCATTTATCTCTGCAAAAATTGCTTCTGCTGGCAAGAACATAATAGCCTGATCACTTGTAACACCTGGTATTATATATTTTGTTGATATAGCATCAATATGCTTTTTTACATCAGCTTCAAATAGCTTACTTCTAAGTTCCTTTTCTCTATCACTTAAGCCTTTCTCTACAAGTCTTCTATAATTTTCAAGTGGAAACTTAGAATCAATGCATATCGTACCTAAAGGCTCTGGTCCAAAAACAATTGCATCAGCTATATACGAATTAGGTAGTGTATATTGTGTTCTATAAATTTTATCATTTTTTTCTCCAAATATAGATGATAATATATGATAAAGATTAACCTCTCCAAATATACCGCGACTTTTTTTATCTGTCAAAATACTCTCGAGCGATACTATTTCCGTACTTAATCCATCTATCTTTTTTTGTGCTTCATCAATTTTAGCAAGTCTTTCTAAAACATTTGAAAATGTTTTATTTGTTTTTTCAAAATTATCTTCGAGTTTTTCATTTACCTTATCGTTAATCATATTTAATTTCTTTTCAATTCGATCATTTAGAATATTAAAGTCTTTATTTAGACCACTAGCAAAATCATGTTTAAAATCCCCTATTTCTTTAATTAAATTAATTTCTGTCCTTGAAAGTTTTTCATTAAGTTCACTATTATTATTTTTTCTTATTATTAAAACAACTAATAGTATAACAATTAATATTAAAATTCCTATTATTACATAATCCATTATAATCACCATAATAATTTTAACAAATAGAAAGAATAAAGTCTATTTAATTTTTAATAATTTATTCACAAGAATTGTTACAACGTACGAAAGAACTAACAATATAGCTATTTTAACTAATATTATAGGACTCTTAAAACTATCAATAAATGATGTTCCAACAAATCCCCAAAAGTATACCAAAGAAATTTTACCAATTACTAAACCTGTTAAAAATTTTTTAAAATCCATTTTAACTAGTCCGGCAGCAATGTTAACCATAAATGCCGGTGTAAATGGCATTGCAATTAGTAAAACTAATTGTGTAACTGAAATGTTTTTAAATAGATGCTTATATTTTTTTAATGTTGCTTTATCTTCAGTTAACTTTTCAAATTTATTTCCAAATCCTTTTTTGAATATAAAATAGGACATGATACAACCGGCTATAGTAAATACCCAAGATAAAATAAAACCTAATAATTTCCCGAATACCAAAAAATTTATAGTTATAAATGCAACTAAAGGTAGTACAGGGAAAATAGATTCAATTAAAATTAAGATGCATCCTACTAATGCTCCAACAACTCCGTTATATTCAATAAAAGACATAATGCCATCAAAAATATTCATTATAAAATCTATCATTTTTTCACCATTTTAATTTTATTATATTTAGTATTATTTTTCAAGATAAAAAACTTTATACCCTAAAGATGATAATATAGCAACTGCTCTTTTACTTAATTTTCCACTTTTACAATAAATATAATATGTATCATTTTTATTTAAATAGTATCTATAATTATTAATTAGCCTATCATATGGGATATTTACACTTCCATTAATATGCTCTTCATTATAAATAAATTTATCACTAACATCTATTATTTTCATAATATCACCTATTATATATTATGAAAAAAAAGACGAATTGTTATTCGTCTTCACCTCCAAAGAAGTCATCAAAGAAATCATCATTATTAGATTTGTTATTGATTACAACGCTATCTACATCAACGTTAATTTTTGGCTTTTCAACAAGAGGTTTGTCTTCTTTTGAAGCATTATTCTCTTCTTTAGGAACTACATTTTCTCTAGGCAATTCTTCAGGTTCAATAGTATTAAAGTAATTTGCTTTTGGAGCTTCGACTGGCTCGTTCTTAGCTTCTTTAGTTTCGGATTCAATTTTCTTATCATCCAAAATACTATTTATTTCTTGTGTTATATCATTTTCAGTTTTGAATTTATTATCAGAAATTTCTTTTTCCTTATTTTTATTTTCAGCTTCAATTCTTGCTTTCTCTTCTGCTTCCTCTCTTTCTAATTCAGCTATCTTTTCATCTAGTCTTTTAACATACTCATCTAAACTTGATGACATATTATTCGTAGGTCTATTTCCTGGCATTGGAAAACCTCCAGCCATTGGATTAAAACCAGGTATATTAGGCATCCCAGTTATAATATTTCCAGTAGGATTCATATTTGCACTTTGTTCTTCTCTCAATTTAATTACGAATTGTTTTAAATCGAATACTTTAACCTCACGATTAGGCCTTTGTTCATATGTCATTTCATTATATTTTTTACCCCAATCAATTTTCCAATCATAAGTTAATTTTGTTTTAAAAGGCATACTTCTAAATCTATTAATAATTACTTCTCCTTCTTTTAGAGCTTGTAAGTCACTTACTGTGAATAATGGTCTAATTGGTGGGGCTGGTTTATCTTTTTCGGTTTTCTCAGGTTTCTGATCGCCAAGTAGTTTACTAATTTCTTCTAATGCAGCAAGTTCAGTACTCATGATATATACAAAATTTCCACAGTTACCTTTTATAGTCTCAGCAACATCTTTACCATATACTTTATTTAATTGTGAGAAATTTTGAATAACAAAATTAAATCTCATATTTCTTGATCTTGATGCTGTAATCATAGATTCTACATCTTTAAGAGCAGGCATATTAGCAAACTCATCTAAAATAAAATTAGTTCTATAAGGAAGTTTTAATCCTGGACATGTTTGGGCAACAGCGATTAAAGCTTCATAAGCCTGTTTTACAAAAATGGTTGCAAGAGCATGGTAAGTAGTTTTTTCATCATGTACTTTTAAAAAC
The DNA here is from genome assembly GCA_000436975.1 of Clostridium sp. CAG:1000. Classification (GTDB taxonomy): domain Bacteria; phylum Bacillota_I; class Bacilli_A; order RF39; family UBA660; genus CAG-1000. Next base: position 69,474 of record HG000334.1, on the reverse strand, counting down.
ACTGCAGTTTTTTCTTTACCTATATCTCTAATATCAAAGTCACTATATGAAAGCATTTCAGATAATGCCTCTTGTGAAGAAAATATTCTAGTCTTTGTTCTAAATGTAGACATAATTCCACCACGTGTTTCATTTGGAGCATTAATACAAGAGGCTGCTGCTATATAAGCAGGAGAAAGTTCGCCCTTGCTTTTAAAATATTCTTTAATATAATTAGAGGCACCTATTCTATCTTCACCAACTTCAGCCATCATATTAATGCTGTTAATATTAATTTCTTCTTCAGTTGCATCATCAAAAAGTCCAAGCGATAAACCAGTAAAGAAGTTTGATGCTGTTTGTTCCCAAAATGGTTCTGCCTTATTGTTTGGGTCAATCAAAATATTGTTTGCTAAGTCTTGCAATAGTTCATTTGCTTTATCAGCATTACCCTCTTTATATACTCTATATGGATAACTAAACGGATTCCATGCTGCGCCTTCTTTAGGATCACGGAAATTTAATAGAATTATTTTATAACCTTTTTCTTTAAGTAATTCACCACATTTTTCGTATAATTCACCTTTAGGGTCTGTTACAATCATACTTTCTCCGTGTCTTCCTAATATCCTTATTAATGGAAACATAAAAGCTTGAGTTTTACCTGAACCAGAAGCTCCCATTATTAAAGCATGAGGTTGTCCATTATCATCTACCCATGCATCTTTTCCATTATTAATGATTGGTATACCACCAGCATCATATGAATCATCTTTTAAATGTACCTTCTTTACACCATAATCTTTTTTCATATCAGATTCAGACATTAATTTAGAATAACCATCGTTTTTTGTTTTCTTTTCCGTTGTTATACCAAAACCTTCTTCTCTATCAAAAAATAATGACGAACAACCTGCTATAATAGCTACTAGTGATAAAATATAAAATACTAGTGTTGGTAGAATAAATTCTTTTGAGAATGCAGGAAAAGGATTTAAGCCTCTAAACTCTCCCTCGGTAGCAAAACTATTTAAGTTAAGTACAGCTATTGCTATTAAATATAATAAAACCACACAAAATATCAAAAATATAACAATATCTTTTTTATCAGCTCTAAATTTTAATTTCATACGTCACCTCATACAATAACATTATACTATATAAAAATTATTTTTTCATTATTTTTTCATTATTTTTTTATTATTTTATTATTATAAAAGAAAAAAAGATATAAATGTCATTTACATCCTTTTATTTTTTTAAATACCATATTGTTTGACTTATATATTTCATAACATTCAGTTAAGTTTCCATATTTAGATTTTGCAAGTACTATATCTAGCGTATTATCACCATTAATATCTAAAATATTAGAGATTGATAGTTCATACCCTTCTTGACCAACGTCGATATCCTTAGCAATTATATTATATTTATTATTGTTATAAGTAAATATAAATGAATACCCTTCTTTAACATCTCTTAGCATATTAGATAAAGAATATATATATTCATAGTTGCCGTCGCCATTAAAATCAGCTTTATATTTAATATAATTAGCATTTGATCCATTAAAAACTGTAGATATACCTTCATCACTAAGAATCTTATTGGCTATATCATAATCAGCAGAAGATGTTCTTTCGATCTCCAAATTAGATACCCTAATTTGACTATCGAAGTTATTAGCAACTAAATTTCCATTATACTTAATATTATTACTATCATCATCTAATAACTTAACACCATCATCAAGGTTTCTAAGATAGTATTTACCAATATATGTGCCGTCAACAAAAATGTTAAATTTTGTTTTTAATAAGTCACCTGGAATTGCATTTACTTCTCTTACAGTATCATTAAACACTGTTATAGTTAGATAATTATCAAAAACTATATATTTTTCATTTGGAAGTTTATCTGGAGTCTTATTATCTAAAAATAATCTTAATATTATAGCTACCACTAATATTATTACACCAATTAATATTTTCACTTTATCCTTATCCATATTAGCCCTCCACTTTATATCTAACAACCTGAAATGATGTTATAGTATTTGCCATTGCAGGATAATCATGAAATAATTTACCTGTTGTATTACCTGCTGGATCAAATATAAATATTTCATCACTTGAACTATCATTATAAGCTACATAATGTCCTATATCTTGCCCAACGCCATGTCTAACTCCAAGAACAATATACTCACCATCTGCGGCATATTTTTTTAATGTTTTAATTTTATTTTCTTTAGTTCCAAAAAGAACTTCATGACTTGCTATTAATTTAAAATTAGGTGCTATTCTAGAAACATTCCATGTAATTATATTATCACTAAAGCCTCCGTTGCTCTTATGAGTTTGCATAAATGTTCCTGGATTAAACTCTCCACTAACATTTAATTGGACACCGCTTCTTGCAAGCTGAATAGAAATTGAAGTTAAAGCACAACCTATACTACAAATTGTTTTGCTTCCGACGTACATATTTCCCCACCTTGGATCACATTGTTTCCAACCTTCTGCTCCCTCTACTGAAGAAGTTTTTACACATGTGGCATTTAAAGTGTAACCTTTTTCGGCAGCATTGTAATGTTTCAAAATAATTTCATCGCTTGTCATACCACTTTGAGCTAGTGCTCTCCATGCTATTTGATCCTTATCAAAATATGGGGTGTTCACCACTTCACCGTTTGAATCTACAAGAACAACACCATCTACTTCTTTAATCCATGTACGTAAAGGACTATCATCAGGAAGACGCAAATGCCCACTGCTGCAATTACTTAATTGCCCGCTAGGTAAGTAACCTTCATCAGGATCACAATATGCTTGATCGCTGGTTGTTTGTCTAATGTTAACTACTGTATATCCATTTTCTTCAGTTATTTGTAAGGCTTTAACACCAGCCATTTTTTTGCCCCTAGTCAAAGCATAAGAACGAGCTGCAATTGCTTGAGTTTTAAACACTTGTTCACTTATACTATCGGTTCCGCCACCGACTTCTTGATAAGCGACACCTAATATATATTTATCAAAGTCAATAAGCCTATCATCAGAATAAACTAATTCAAACCTATCATTTTTATACAAACGTACTTTAACATTACTGTAACTTGACTCCCCAACATCATATTTACAGGTCCCAGTTCCGCCACCAAATTTATTTATAAAGCTATTAAAGTGTGATGCCATATATTCATCATCATTAAGTTTGCTTTCAACGCTATCCCAATCATTAGAATCAAAGATTCCAGGAATTAATTCTTGAAGTATATATCCAATTATAGCTGCTAACAATATTAGTCCAAATAAAACGCCACCAACAATCAATCCAATTTTTAGTATTTTTAATTTAAAAGTAATTGATGCCTTACCTTTAAGTTTTTTGTTGCTTATTTTTTGCGCAACGGCTTTCTTTTTAGCATCATCTTTTACTTTATTATCAATTTTATCTTTAACGCCATCTTTTTTTTCTTTAATTATTCTTGATGTCTTATTGTTAATATTATCTTCTGACTTTGAAGATAACTTATTTTTATCATCTTGAGAAATATTACTGGAATTATTTAAATCTTGCTTTTTTAATGATGAATCCTTTTTAGTTAGTGAGCTTTTCCTATTTTTAGTAGAAGTACTTTGCGAAGAACTAACAACTCCCAATGGTTTATTATCATTAAAATTGTTACGATTATTAATGGCATCTATATCACTTTTTTTATATTGCTTATTAATTCGTGATACTTCTAATACATCAGAATAAAGTTGACTTAGATTGTCAACTTTATTACTTTTATTTTTTAATTGTTCATTATTATCTTCGTTCATACTTAACTCCACGATTAAAAACTAAAGTCCGCCACCACTTCCGAATGAATCAAGTTCAGCTTGAGAGGCAATAACATTTATTCTCATTCTTCTATTTCCACAGACAAATAATGCTTGTCCTTGACTATATCTCTTAATTGAGTCTTTTTCCTGATCGTTCAAATCTATAAGTTTAGATAAGTCTTCAACTGCTTGCTTTTTAAGCCCCATTATTAAATAATACGATGCATTATCAAATATTGCTTTTCCATGAATTAATACATTAGGTGCGGCAAAATCTGTAGGTTGTTGAGTAATAATTATAGTTCCAGTATTATATTTACGGCTTCGCCTTTGAATCCTTGCTAAAAATTCAGCGCCTAAACTATTTTGATCTGCAAGAAGCATATGTGCTTCATCTACCATTAAAACAGTATTTATTGTTCTGTCAAGTGAAAGTCCCCAAGCATATTTTAATATATTAAAGAAAAGTGCATTTCTTATATTAGCATCTGCATTCATAAGTTCACGAATGTTGAAAACTATAAAATCAGCATCAGAATCTATGGTTGTTTTCCCTGTAAAATAATATCTTAATTCTTTTACTAATGGTCTTACTTTAATTTCTAGTTTTTCCATTACTTCTCTTTCACGAGTTCTCTCTGTCATTGAAAGCAATCTACCCTTTATAGTAGCATATACATCATCAAATGTTGGATAGTCATGAGCTGCAACTTTTGAAAAATCAGTATTAAAATCTATTTTATATCTTTTATATGTATCTTGAACTACTTCACTAAACATAGTTAAAGTGTCTTCATCAATATCAGGACTATAATACTTCATAAATGCTTTTAATGTTTGAAGTGTTCTAGTTAAAATAGCGTACCCTACTCCCTGAGTCATTTCCTCTTCATCAGCATCAAGTACTACTTCAAGTGGGTTAATCATACCAAAGTCTCCGCCTTTTCCTAGATCGATGAAGTCTCCACCATATAGTTTAGTCATTTCTTGTAACTCACCCTCGGGATCAATTGCTACTATTTTATGTCCATTTCTAATATTTGTTCTTAATAATAGTTTTGCCGCTGTAGATTTACCAGACCCAGATGTACCAAGTATAATCATATTGGCATTGTTTCTGTTAAATTCATTCTTAATTTGATATAAAAATTGGTTAAATAAAATTACGCCGCCTGAATAATCAACCCCAAGTAAGCACGAAAGTCCAGGGTCTTTTATACTATCGAATATAAAAGGATACATAGCAGCAATAGTAACAGATGGTATCGGAGTTCCAACTCTTTCCTCTATATCATTTGCTTCAAATATTGGAAGCATACTTTTCAATACTTTTTCTTGTTCAAATCTTAAAACTATGCCTCTCATACCCATTGCAACAAGATAATTTTTTACTTGAACTTTTTTATGTTCTAATTCTTCTTCTGAATCAGCTGATAACATCAAATGCATTTGAAAGTCAAATATTCTTGCTTGAGTAGCAGTAAGCATTTGAACAAAGTTTTCTATGCTTTCATAGTCTTGTCTTATTTGTTCTTGCATTGTAACATCACGTTCATTTTGATATCTAGCTTTCATATCAGCAATTTCTTTATTTAGCATTCTAGATAGAACTGAAAATGCTATTGGTATATGTTTAATAACTATTTTAATACCACCAAGCTGTGTTAAATTAGCAAGATAACCTTCACTTATTATTTTAGGATAACTAATAATTGTAAGTATACAACAATGTTTATCACTAATAATCATTTCTGAAGGTTTAAACTCTAAATTTTTTGGTGCTAATTGACTTTTAAAACTTAAACTCATTGACTCATCACCGTCCCAAAATTACTAGTTTCCCCACCATTCATAAATCCATCCAGTAGTACTCTTAAATCATCATTACTTACTTGTGCAGATTGTAAGCCTGCGCCAGCAAGACCAGACACTAAATTTTGTATTCTTTTTTGAATTATTTCAGGTCTTCTATCTTTAAATAATATAAAATATTCAGTATCGGTTACATTTACTTCTCTACTCATAAATAAATTTGCTTTATCTATATCTTCTTTTATTAATTTTCTTATAGCTGGATATTGTACAGAATTAAATAATAATTTTAATTGTGATAAATAAACATTTATATCTACAGGCCTATCAGCAACCATTAACCAAAATGGATAATCTATTGTATTATAGAAATTTCTTAAATTCATAATAGCATTATCTTGAGAAGCATAATCCAAAATGAAAATATTTCTAGGTCTTACTTTAACACCAGTGACTCTATATCCATTTTCTAAAATTATTTCGCCATTTTGAATGCCTCTTATTGGTAACCAATTTTCAGCATACTTTTGTGATTTAACATTAACATTATTTTTTTTCTTCGTCTCTTCCAACATAACTTGCACACCAACCTCTCCATATATATCTTTTTGGATTTTTATAATAAGAATAAATATCCCGTATAAATTCCATAACATTATGATAATAAGGTACTGGAAATACCAAGAACACAGACAATAATAGCGGTAAGAACTTAATAAACATTGCCATAAGTCCATCTCCGTCTATCGCTAATAAAAAGACAAAAGATAACAAAATACCAAAGCCCAATATTCCTAAGTCAATCCATCTAAACAGACCAAATATTAATTGACTTTTTTTACTGTTGGCAGGTATTATATATTGTTTCATAGTATTTCCTCCTTTTTATTTTTTATTTGCCACCAAAATTTCCTTGTCTATTAGCCCTTCTAGTTGCCCCACGATTCATCATTTGTTGCCTTTCACTTTCATTAGACTTCTTAGTATTTTCTAAATCACTTCTTGTACTATTTTCATCTAATTTTCTAGTATTTGCTCCTCTTCCTGATCTTCTTAAGTCAGCTTTAGCTCCTTGAACAGCAGCACCATTTGCACTTCCAGCAGCAGTATTCCATTCTTTTTTAGCATCACTAACGGCTTCATTATATTTATTCTTAGCATTCTCTTTTGCTTGTTGCAATGCTTCTGATTTTTTAATCATGTTGCCAGTCGCATCTCTAACCATATCGTTATCCCAGTCAGAACCTTGTTTAATTGCTTCTTGTCTTTGTAACATTAAATCATCATAATTCTGTTGTGCACTTAAATATGAACTATCTTGTTGAGCAACGGCATCTGCATAAGAATCAGCGCTATCGCCAAACTTAATACCAGCAGAACCAGTTTGATCTTTAATCTCATTAACTTGAGCATTTAATACATTATCGATTAATGTATTATCATCTGCTAAAACTTGTGCTTGTTGAGCTTGTCTTTGCGGAATGCCCATAAAGTTCTCAATTCCAGCTCCAGCATATGCAAGTCCACCACCTTGTCTTGCTATTCTGCCAGCTCTTTCTCTATTTGCTTGTGAAGTAGCGCCAGTATTTTTAAAGAAATCAGCCACATTATTACTACGAGCAGCAGAACCGGCTCCGTTAAATCCTCCTGCAACCATATTTCCTAAAGCTCCTGCAACACCTGCTTTTCCTGCTACACCAGCAGCAAGCCCACTACCCGCTCCAAGTAGTGCTCCTCCTAATCCTGCCATGAAATGACCAAATCCACCATTATTTCCACTACCAGCTAATTTAGAACCTATTATACTATCAATGAAGGCTGGTAATTGTCCTGCAAATCTAAATGCAGCAACTATCAAAATGATTGATGCAAATATAGTAGTAAGACCACTAGTTCCCGCTGGGACTAATGCGCTCATATTATTAAATATCATTCCTGCAAATGCAGATATTAAATACATTGTAAATATTCTAACAAATACACTTGTAAGTTCAGATAAATATACTTTCCAATAATTATTAAAAGTTTTTGAATTAGTGCCATCATCAACCATTGTTACAATAACTGCAGGAGCCACTATACGTAGAACAATTAATTTAAATACACGAACACCAACTTGAATAGCCATTTGAACAATTGTATAAAGTAAATATAATCCAACAGCTGTACTTAATATTGGAAAATGATAATCCAAATCGCTATTTTTAAAACTACACAAACTTAGTAAAGAGAATGTTCCTCCACTTTCTTTTGCTTGAGATACAATGCTAGTTACGTTTTGTCCGTCAATTTCGCCTGACATAAATTGAAGTAATATAGTACTAGCAAAATTAACACCATAATCGTTAAACTCTTGTTTTTCTCCAAATACAAATCTATGTAAGAAGCCTTCATCTCCGCCAGGATCCGCCTCAACTCCAGCAATCTGATTTAAAACAGTAAATTGTGTCCCAGGTTGATATCCCATAACTAACATAGTTAGTTCATTAAATACATCAAATACAAATTTATAACTTACAAGAAGGACAGCTACTAAAACAATATTTTTAAGTAATGCAGCTCCTCCTTTTGATTTATCCTGAAACGAATCAGGTTTAAACATATAAGTAATAAATGATATACCAAGTTTAAACAAAATCAGTACCAAAATTAATGTTTCAAGTCTATCGACAATAGGCTCAAACCAAACTGATATAACATTAAAATTAAGTTGTGCTATTAAAATAAACAAATCATATGCATATGCAACTAGCGAATATACAGCAGCGTCAAAAAACAAAAAGATTGCTTTTAATATTTCTAACATATAAATACCTCCATTTAGACACTATTATATAAAAATTATAACATAAAAAAAAAGCAATTAAAAGATATATTATTGCTTTTTTGCTAATTAAACTATGCAAGACAAATCGTAACCGAATATATTTGATAAAAATATTAAAAGCGTTGGTAAAAGTATAATTAGTACTAAAACTATTGCCATAGTAATGCATTTCTTTTCAGCACTTTTTAATGCTTCAGCATCCTTAGAAATTACTGCAGGTATTAATGTAATCATTCCATTTACTATTGCAATTATAGCCCCAACTATTCTTAATAATGTAATTATTAGTTTAACGATTTTGTGAAGATTTTCCCCTATTAATTCCTCACATTTCATTGTATTTTCCTTAATTGGTACTTCCGGAATTTCAATATCAGTAATTTTTTTAATTTCCTCATCTATTTTTCCTATAGAAGTATTTTTGCCTTCCTTAGATTTGCAAAGTTCCATATCGAATTCTTTAACAACATGGCAAGTTTGATCTGGATGTTTCTTCTTATTCTCATCTGTACAAGGACTTTTCTTTGACCAAACCATCGTTCCACCTTCAGAAGCACTACTGCCATATCCATAATACCAACATACTTCTTTTAAATTACAGCACTTTTTATCTGAATCCCACACTGTATTTGACTGCTTTTTGCAATCAGCCTCGGTATATGTTGTTTCACAATTGTTTGTAGAAGCATTAGGATTACTTTCAGTCTTATAGCAGCCTTTAGTCCATTCATCTTTCCATTTGTTTCCAATAGCATCTTTAAACACATAGTTTCCTTTTTTACCAATCATACCGGTTGATGCTGCCCACTGATAAACTCCAGTTGATGTACATATTTTATCACAAGCATTCTCTCCAGTTTCAACATTATTATAATTTAAAACATCATTATCACTCATCTTATTGTCTGTTTGCCAAGTATTACAATCTTTTTCCATTGTTTGCAATGTTGAAGGACTATAACACACACAAGTCCCAGCAATAGTTGCTTTAGCTTCATTAAGTCCTATAAAAAGTGCGCTAGTTAATAATAAAAATAAAATTATTTTTTTCTTCATATACTTTCCTACTCTCTAACAATATTTTATAATAAAAAGTAATTTAAATCAATAAAAAAGTAGAGATTATAACTCTACATTATGATATACATTACTAACATCATCTAATTCATCTAGCATAGCAAGTAATTTTTCAAATTTTTCTTTATCTTCATCGCTTAGTTTAACGCTATCTTTTGAAAAATAAGAAATTTCATCAAGTTCAAATGTTATACCAGGAAATGCAGTTTCCAAAGCTTTTTTAGCATTATTTAAATCTTGCACTTCAGTATAAACAACAATCATATCATTTTCATTTTCAATATCATTAACATCAACATCTGCATTAATTAATGCATCCATCACTTCTTCCTCTGAATGATCTTTTATTCCAATAACTCCTAAATGTTCATACATAAAACTTACAGCACCTTGGTTAGCCATCTTAGCCCCACATTTGTTAAATACAGTTTTTACAAAACTAATTGTTCTATTTGAATTATCAGTAAGACATTTAATGATTAAAGAACTTCCTCCTTGTGCGAATGCTTCATATTCTACTGTTTCATAATTTTCAGTAACACCTTTTTTAACTTTATCAATATTTCTATTAATAACATCAGCTGGTACTTGCTCTTTTTTTGCTTTTTCAATTACTCTTCTTAATACATCATTACTTGTAGGATCTGGATTTCCTTTAGCAGCTTGATATATTTCCTTTGCATATATTGAATATAATTTTGATTTTTTTGCGGCTGTTGCTGCCATTGCTTTAGCTCTTAC
>HG000334.1:0-59144 GCA_000436975.1 Clostridium sp. CAG:1000 | reverse complement strand
CCCATTTTTTATCACTCCTTAATCTAAATTAGTCATTTCATTTATTATTTTAGCATATTCTTTATAGTTTTCAAAACCATTATCTTTATTTTCTAATAAAAATTCTTTAGAATCATCTTTTGCTTGTAATAGAATTTTCATATCAGTTCTAAGATTAGCAACTTTAAATGACATATCCCCGCTTTGTTTGACACCAAATAAGTCACCTTCTCCTCTCATTTCATAATCTTTTTCTGTAATATAAAATCCATCATTTGATTCACATAATACTTGTAACCTTTTACAAGATTCATCTCCTATTAATATGCATGTAGAATCAAATTCGTTTCTACCAACTCTTCCTCTTAATTGATGAAGTGTTGCAAGTCCGAACCTTTCTGCATCATATATTATCATCATAGTAGCATTTTTAACATCAATTCCTACTTCTATTACAGTCGTAGATATTAGAACATCAATCTTACCACTTTTAAATTCTTCCATTATTTTATCTTTATCTACTTTTGAAAGTTTTCCATGTAATATAGCTGACTTAACTTCCTTTTTAAAATACAAATCAATATTTCTTTTTATTTCATTCACAGTAGTTAAATCAATAACATCACTTTCTTCTATTAATGGAGAAACTACATAAACTTGATGATGTTTATCTATCTCTTCTTTCATAAGTTCATATACGCTTACTAAATCTTTTTCACTTTTAATTATTGTCTTAATTTCTTTTCTACCCTTAGGTTTTGTCTTAATGTTAGATATATCCATATCACCATAAATAGTTAATGCAAATGTTCTTGGTATTGGTGTTGCTGACATATAAAGAGTATCTGGTAACAATCCTTTGTTTTTTAAATTAGCTCTTTGATTAACACCAAATCTATGTTGCTCATCTGTTATAACAAGACCTAGGTTTTTAAATACAACGTTTTCACTTAACAAAGCATGAGTTCCAATTATAAAATCAATTTTACCTTTTTCTAACTTTTCAACTATTTCATCTTTTTCTTTCTTTTTCATACTACCAACAAGTAATGCCACTCTAATATTAGTAGATTCAAGTACAGTTTTAATTGTTTCATAATGCTGATACGCAAGTACCTCTGTAGGTGCCATTAAAGCAGTTTGATATTTTGCCAAATAATTTATATATGCAGCTATAACAGATATAATAGTTTTACCTGAACCAACATCTCCTTGTAACATTCTATTCATTCTTTTGCTTGATGTCATATCATTATATATATCTTCTACAGCTTTATTTTGATCATTTGTAAGTTCAAATGGTAATGTTCTAATAAAATCATTAACATCTTCTGGATCAATATTTCTAATATATCCAGTTTTACTTTCTTTATTTATTTCTTTTAAATAATTTATTTTGAACATAAATAAAAATAATTCTTCATATTTTAACTTCATCATTGCTTTCTTAACATCTTCTTCACATTCAGGATTATGCATCAAATGAACCGCTTCTTTCTTAGTAATAAAATTATATTTTTCATTAAGATATGATGGAATATAATCAACATAATCATTGTATTTTAATAATGCTTCATTAATAGCTTTTTTTAATGTTTTTGATGTTAAACCACTTGTTAAATGATAAATAGTTTCAATAGATCCAGTTTTAATTTTTTCAAATTTTATATCCGATGCGATTACTGTATTTTTTAACGCATCATATTTACCAATAACTGTTATAGTTGTACCAGGCTTTAATTGAGTTTTTAAGAAAGCTCTATTAAATATCATTACTGCTATCATCTTTTTATTAGACATAGCTCTAAACATTAATGATGTCATATTTGCTCTAAAACGTCTAGTTAGTGGTACTGAGTCAACTATACATTCTATTATTACATTTTGTTTATCTTCTGCTGTTTTAATATCATTTAATACTATTAAATCATGTCTATATGGATAATATGAAATCAAATCCTCAATAGTATTAATATTTATATTTTTTAAACACTCTAATGTCTTAGGACCAAGTCCCTTAATAGATGATAATTCTTCCACAGTACACCTCCGATGTAAATTCTTAGATATTATATCACACTTTTATTTTTTTTTAAATAAAAAAAGGAATTTTTATAGATATTTTTATCTATACATTCCTATTTCATCATTAGTTTTATACATAATATTTTCTATATCGGAGGCATCACTTGAGATTGAAAAATTAAATCTATTTATTAAATTATTTAATGATTCATAATACATATGATCTTTAAATTCTTGTCTATAATTTTTATCTATTTGATATATATATGGGGAAAGTGCTTTTAACACATCACATATATATAATGGGCTTTCAATATCATCATCCTTAAATTCACCTTTTGATCTTTTAATTATATCTAAGTTTCTATCAAGTAACATCATCATTCTAGAATAAACATTTGCTGTGAATGTTACACTTGATAATTTTTCTAATGTATATCCCAGACTTATAGAAGCCTCCTCATCACTAGTAGTAGTTGCTAATTTTATATATTTGCTTTTTAAATTTTCAATATATTTATCTTTTGCTTTAAGTGCTAAATATTCATACAATGGCATTTTCATTCCATGATATTCTAAACTTCTATTTTTATTTCTTCTTATATAATCAACTATAGTGCTATTTATGGATGAGGCTACTATATTACATCTTAATTGAAAATAGTCTTGATATGATAATTCACCGTGCTCTTTATTATAAGTACCATAACTTAATCCCTTACTAATTTCTCCGGTTAACAAAGGAGTATCTTTATTTACATTAATTAGCGTTGGATATTTCTCTTTTATTTCTTCTACTATATTTATAAAATCAACTAAATGCTCTGAATCTGTATATATTTGAAATCCATCATTCCTTTGATCTACTAAAGCAAATTTAAAGTCATATGGCAATTTTTTTTCGTCGCATTTTTCAACAAATACTTTAGCAAAATTATAAATTTGATTTTCAGAAATATTTACAAATAGTATATGCTCTTTATTCATAAATTTATACTTATATGAGTAAACATCTGCACTTACACATGAATACCATTTACCAGTTTTATTTTCTCTATCCCATCTATTACTTTTTAAAGTATATATACTTCTACCAACATAAGGATTATCATTAGAAGGCATATATTTACCTCTCATTATATCATCTACTTCTTCTTTAGTTCGTGGTATAGGTGCATATTTTAAATAATGAATTAAATCCGGAAAATTATTATTAGGGAAAATATCAACGAACTTTTCCGAACTATGATGCATTAGTCTTCTTCTCCAGTTTAGATACATAAACACATAAAATTTATCAAAGGCTTTTTCATTATTAATTTCAGTTCCACGTTTAATATTTAATAACTCATTATAAAAATGTCTACCATTAGTAGACTTACTATATGATAAAAATACTTTATACATTGCACTTTCATCTTCTAAAGGATTTTGTATTTTAGAATATAATAATTCCATATCAACTCCTAATATTATATATTGATTATATCATACAATTTAAAATTATTAAAAAAAATATTTTTTTTAAAAAATAAACTTGACAAAACACCACTTTTACTTTAGTATATAGACTTACCAATTCACTATTAGGCGAATTGGTGCTAGTATCACACTAGCCAACCCCTTTTTATTCTTTTTTCCGGACTGTTTCCAGGGGGGACAGTCCTATTTTTATACAACAAAAAAACTAGCATAAACTAGTTTTTTTACATAGAAACGCTTTTTTTATCATTAGAATTGTATATAGAAACTAATTCATTTAATAATTTATTTGCTTCATCTTTACTATCAAAATTATTAGCCACCATGGTAAGCTCATTTTTGTTTTGGCAAACTTTATTATATTTTTCCAAAAATTCTTCTATTTGTTCTTCATTCATACCGCATTCTTCAATTAAGAATGAAATTCTATCACCTGACTTTTCTATTTTTTCAGCAATATATTTTCTAATCATTTGGTTTTCTATTTCAGATTCAAGATACGTACCTGAAATAATATTGCTAACAATCTCAGTCATTAGTTTATCTTGATTAGATGATGCTATTTCCATAGACATTGCTTTTTTTTCATCCATTTTTAATTTATTATATTCATTGCAAAGAACAATTGCTTGAAATTCTTTCAAACCATATTTTGTGCATAATCCTTCTATATCATTTGTTATCAGCAAATCAATTACTTCCTTCATAGTTATCCTCCATATATTAATAGTATAATATTTTTAATATAAATATTCAATTTCTTTTACTTAAAATGTAAACTACTTACCCTCTAAATCTTTAAAATAGTTGTATCTTGATTTAGAGGCATTAACATTTTCTTCATAAAGTTTTTCATATTCATCTTCATTTTTAACTTCTAAATTTTTATATCTTAATTCTCTTCTAAATACGGCGTCATAACTAGTAAAGTCAGGTTCTTTTGAATCTACTACTAATTTATCTTCAGTAGGGTCATATCTCATAAGAAGATTATAGCCTATATCAACAAGTAATTTTTGCTCATCAATAGAATTAGTAAGGCCTCCATATATTCCTTGTTCTATACATGTACTGTACGCAATAATCAATGAAGGTCCATCATGTTCTTTTGCTTCTTTTATTGCTTTAATTGCTTGCATAGGATTTGCTCCCATAGAAATACTTGCAACATATACATTTGGTATAGACATAGCTATTTTAAATAAGTCCTTTTTATTTTCATGCTTTCCACTTGCTGAGAATTCTGCAACAGAACCAATTCTAGTTGATTTTGATTTTTGACCACCAGTATTTGAATATACCTCTGTATCTAGAACCATTATATTAATGTTTTCATTACTGTGAAGCACATGGTCAAGGCCACCATATCCAATATCATATGCCCAACCATCACCACCAAGAATCCACACTGATCTACTTGGAATATAATCAATTAATTTTTTTAATTCATTTGGTATATCGGAATTTGATAACTTTTCTTTAATTGCTAGAGTTAAATCATCATCATTCATATTATCAATCCACTCTTTAAATGTTGCCTTTACTTCCGGTTCTACATCATCTCTTGTTTCATACATAATTTTTTTTATTCTTTGCCTTGTAGTCTTGTATGAATTATATATTCCAAATCCAAATTCAGCATTATCCTCAAACAATGAATTCATCCAAGGTATTTTATATGGAGTTAATGGTAAAGATGCACCATAAATAGATGAACAACCAGTAGCATTAGCTATAACCATATTCTTTCCATAAAGCATAGTTAATATTTTAATATATCCTGCCTCACCACAACCTGCACATGCACCAGAAAATTCAAAGTATGGTTTTTGAAATCCTAGTCCTTTAACAGTATATTTGTTAAATGGAGTAATATTATCATGATTTTCAAATAAATAATCTGCTATCTTATCTTTTCTTTCATTATATTTTCCTTCTTCTAATGCTTTTTCTTCATGCTTACCATGACACACTTGCATGCAAAGCCCACAACCTGTACAGTTAGATTCAGATATTGCCATATAGAAGTTTTTACCTTTTTCGCCAAGACTTTCTATTGTTTCAACTTTATCTATGTGTGACTCTATTAATTCATTATCTGTAAGTGAAAATGGTCTTATACAAGCATGTGGACATACAAACGCGCATTGATTACATTCAATGCAGTTATCTTTACACCATTTTGGTACAAACTGTGATATTTTTCTCTTATCACTAGAGGCAGTACCGCCTTCAAAGGTACCATCTTTATATTTTTCGAAATCTGATACAGAAAGCATATTACCTCTTAATTTTAATATTTCATTAGTTATATTTTTATCACATTTTTTATCCTCTGTAATTGTAAATATTTTATTATCGATTTCTTCTAAATAACTATTTGCTTCATTAATTGCATCTATATTATTTTGAACTATCTTATTTCCTTTAGAAAGATACGTTTTTTCAACTAACTTTTTAAAGTCATTTAATTCACCACTTGTATATCCAGCAATTTTAATCATATAAGAACACATAATATTATTAATTTTACCTCTTAGTGAATATTTATCATTAAGTTCATCTAAATTAGCAATATATACTTTAATATTTTTATTTAATATTTCTTTTTTATTATCATTATTTATCAACACATTTAGTTCTTTATCATTTTTATCACTTGATATTAACAATATTCCATCTTTTTTAATATCTTTTAGGCAATAGTATCTATTCAAATATATATCTTTGGATACAACCACAAAATCAGGATTTGTTAAAAAATATGGTGCTTTTATTTTAGATGGGCCAACTCTTAAATGAGATATTGTTACTCCCCCACTCTTTTTAGAATCATATTCAAAATATCCTTGGACGTAAGTATTATCTCTTTGCCCTAAAACTTTCATAAAGTTCTTAGAAGCACCAACCATACCATCTGATCCAAAACCATATACTTTAATTTCTTTATAATCTTTTTTAATTTCAATATCTACTGGCTCTAAACTTAAATGAGTAACATCATCATTAATACCAATTGTAAAATTATCTTTTGGTTCATTTAATGAAAGATTTTCAAAAACTGCATTTATATCTTTTAATGGTACATCTTTAGAAGATAATCCATATCTACCACCATATACTCTAATATTTCTTGTTTTAATAGCTTCAATTACATCTAAACATAACGGTTCTTTAAGACTACCAGGTTCTTTAGTTCTATCGAGTACCGCAATTGCCTCTGTTGATTCAGGCAATTCTTTTAATAAATATTCTTTAGAAAATGGTCTATACAAATGAACTTCTATCATTCCGACTTTATCGCCTTTGTTGTTTAATTCATCAACAACGCTTCTTATTGTGTCACAAACACTACCCATAGCGATTATAACTTTGGTAGCATATTTATGACCATAATAATTAAATGGCTTATAGTTAGTTCCAGCTATTTTATTAATTTTTTCCATATTTTTTAAAACTATAGAAGGCATCTTATCATAATAAGTATTTCTAACCTCTGTATTTTGAAAATAAACATCACCTGTTTGTGAAGTACCACGAGTAATTTCTTTTCCTAAGTTTAATGCTCTATTTTTAAATTCATAAACTTTATTGTAATCAATTAAATTTCTAATTTCTTCCTCATTTACAAGTGAAACTTTGTTAAGTTCATGGCTTGTTCTAAACCCATCAAAAAAATGTAAAAAAGGTAAAGACCCATCAATCGCAGATAAATGACTTATTATTGACATATAATATGCATCTTCAACAGAAGAGGATGAAAGCATACAAAACCCAGTTTGTCTAGTTGCATATATATCTTGATGATCACCAAATATTGAAAGAGCATGTGTCGCTAAACTTCTTGCCGCAACATGAATAACACACGGAAGCATTTCACCTGCTATTTTATACATTGATGGTATCATCAAAAGAAGACCTTGAGATGCAGTAAATGTTGTTGCAAGGCTTCCTGCTTGTAAAGCACCATGAGTAACTGCAATTGCTCCTGCTTCACTTTGCATTTCTATTACTTTAACAGAATCATCAAATAAATTCTTTTTATCAGCACTACTCCATTTGTCAGTTAAACTTGCCATAGGACTAGCAGGTGTTATTGGATAAATACCACAAACCTCGCTAAACAAATAAGAGCCCATCGCACAAGCTTCATTGCCATCTATTATATAATTCTTTTTCATATCATCACCAAATATATTATATTACATTTTTAAAATAAAAAAAAGAACTAATATATTTTAAAATCACGTTCAATATTAATAAGTTCTTCAACTGTACAAACAACATTTAATGCATTAATTTTAACTCCGTTTATTTCATAAAGAATTTTATTTTCCATATTCATATCTTTAGTATATTCTTTTATTAACGCCTGACTATTCCTAGCATAATACTTTTCATCACCAATTAAATAGCTCAATATGTCTATATTATAATTTTTTAATCTATCCAGTTCCTTAGAATTCAAATCTTTAAAATATATTAAATAATTATCTTCTTCATATAATTTAGATGTATCATAAATAAGTTTCTTTTCGCTTTCCGAGTCAATTTCATAAATATCAAATAAAAAAAACAAACAAAATAAAATAAACAATTTTAATATTAAGTTTTTTATAAGATCACCTAATATTATTTTGTTTATTTTTCAAATATATAAAATTCCAATTATTGGCAATTACTTTTGAAGTACATTTTATTGTCAATAAACTCATATTTGATTTTACCTTCATCTATTAAATATGATAAATATGCTTTTATTGTTGAACTTATTAGATAATATTGTGTCAAGTTCATTTGTAAACCATAAGTATCAAATAAATTCTTAACGATATCTTCAAGCGTAACATTATTTTTACATATTAATAGTACTTTATTAAGTATTTCATTTGTTTTATCTTTATTAAGTTTAATTAATAAACTAATATCATTAGATACTTCTCCATGTGATGGTACAAAAGTTCCACAGAGTTTAGATAATTCATCTAAAGAATTAATAAATTCAGCCACGTTACTTAGATATGAAATATGATATTTATTTATAGTAAATTCATTAAATATTGAATCTCCTATAAAATAAACATCATCACTTGTCTTAATACCTATCATGTCAAATGAATGACCTTTTAGTGTAAAGTATTCAATACCATCTATGTTAATTACTTCTTCACAATTAGATGGTTTTGCCTCAAAAAATTTATTTCTCAATTCTTTAAATGGATAAGCTCCATATAAATAAATTGGCTCTAACACCGGATGATTTGTAATATCACATTCTATTTTTGATGCATATATTCTACAATTAGTTCTAGATTGAATAAAATTATTACCTCCTGTGTGATCAGCATGGGAATGAGTATTAATAATGATTTTAATATTCCAATTATTTTCCTGTACAATTTTAAGTACTTTTTTCCCGACAGATTCATCTAAACCAGAATCAATTAAAACAATATCATTTTCATTCAATTTATAGATTCCTATATTTGTATTATTTTTTATATAATAAGTTCTTTTTCCGATTTTATAAAGTTCCATATTCCACCTAAATTAATATTTAATCAAGCCTTTCCTTAATAAACATTATAAATTACTATTGAAAATAATTCAATAATTCATATTGATTTTAATCTAAAAGTATGAAATAATTATGTTGAAAATAAACAGTCATATATATTTGAAGAAATGGTTCAAATGTTTCTACCCGTTCCCAAAATTGAATGGACTATGACAGCACTCATCTTGTTTATTCCATAATTTTTGCTTTTGTAGTCTTACATAGAAAAATGTGTAAGATTTTTTATTTTCAAAAATATATTAGGAGGTGTTTTTTTGAAAAAAACAAAAAGAAGCAAATTAGATTCATTTTTTAACATTAGTAAATATAAATCTAGTGTTAAAACTGAAATATTTGCAGGATTAGCTACATTTCTTGCAATGGCTTACATCTTAACAGTAAACCCAAATAATATTCTTTGGGGAGGTACTTCTGATCCGAGATTTGCAAGTGTATTTATTGCAACTGCTCTTGGAGCAATCATTGGTACTCTTTTAATGGCATTCTTAGCCAAAATGCCACTTGCTCAAGCGCCTGGCATGGGACTTAATGCTATGGTCGGTTCTATTATCGGTGGGGCTATGGGATTTACATTCTCATATGGAAATGCAATGGCTCTTGTACTTGTTAGTGGAATAATATTTTTACTATTATCTATTATTCCATGTGGGAAAGACAAGTATGGAAAAAAAGTTTCTCTAAGAGAAAAAATATTCGATGGGATGCCAAAAGCAATAAGGCTTAGTATTCCAGTTGGAATTGGACTTTTTATAGCATTTATAGGACTTCAGAATGCTTCAATAATAGTTGATAATAAGTTTACCTTATTACAATTAGTTGACTTCAATAATCCAGAATTTTGGGCTAAGGGAGGAACTTGTTGTAGTGCAATAGTTGCTATATTTGGTCTTATTGTTATAACAATTCTTTCTCATTATAATGTTAAAGGTTCAGTAATAATAGGTATTTTAGCATCAACTGTTTTGTCTATTCCGTTGGGTGTTGCTAACTTAGATATCCTAGTTGGAAAAGTAGACGGGATTTCATGGAAGTTTTGGGAAAACTTTCAAGCATTCTTTAGTGGGGATAATACAGTATTTTTATCATTCGTAAAAGGATTTAATTTTCCTGAAGGATCTCTTCTTACTTGCATAATGCTTACTATCACATTTGCTATGATTGATATGTTTGACACAATGGGAACTTGTGTTGGATGTTGTCAAAATGCAAAACTTATAGATAAAGACGGAAAGCCACTTAATTATGACAAAATAATGATATCAGACAGTACTGCTACTATGGCTGGCGCTATGCTTGGAACTAGCACTGTAACAACATTTGTGGAAAGTGGAGCTGGTGTTTCTGCCGGTGGAAAAACTGGTCTTACAGCATTAGTTGTTGCAATATTATTCCTTGTGTCTATGTTTTTATTTCCATTATTTGCATTTATTCCTTCAGCAGCCGCAGCAAGTGCATTAATATATGTTGGCGTACTTATGATGAAAAACGTAGTTAATATTGACTTCGAAAATGTTAAAAATTCAGTGCCATCATTCATAACAATTATTGCTATGGTTCTGGGATACTCTATTACAGATGGCATCGGTATGGGTATCCTTATTTTCTTCATTTTAGATGGTATTATTTACATAATTGATTTAGTCTCATATAAATTTAATAAAAGGGAAGAAAAACCTAAATCAGAAATAACAATAGTTACTTTAATAGTTGTAATATTATTCTTGATTTACTTCTTAGTACCAACTATTTTATAACAAAAAAAAGCATTATCAAATCGATAATGTTTTTTCATCTGTAAAAACTATATTATAGTATATATTATAATATTTATTATTAGCATTTTTATTAAAAAGCATTTCAATTCTTTCATCCTTAGTAATCTCATAATAAGAAGAAATCAATAATAATTTAATAATACTGTCACTATTCATTTCCCTTTTAAATACTTCTTCAGTTAAAAACCAAATAATTTTTTTATAAAATACTAATTCTGTCTGATCACCAGCTTTTTCCTGTAACTCATCAAACTTATTATTAAATTTGTCTTCTTCAAACAAACATAAATCAATTTTATCAAGTGAATACAATAGTCTTTGTCTTCTAATAATCAAATCGTTAGAAGTACCATATTTATTTGTAAATGAATCTAATTTCTTAATAAAAGTCATATAGAATAAATAATCACATTCCCTATCATCAATATTAATTTCATATGAAGAATCATCTAAAAAATCATCTGTATTTATATCAGGTATGTCTTCTAAATATTCATTAAGTTCATAATCAATATCATCAGACACATCTAAACTTTCATCATAAATCTCACTAATTTCTTTATTTAGTTTTAAAGCGCTCAAGTCACCCTTACTAAATAATGAATAAAAATATATATCATAAACCATTTCATCAAGTTCTTTATCATCTTTTTCATCATAATATATACTTTTATACCACATGCTTTTAAGAACAGGATATTCTTCATAATCTTTAGTTTCATTATTATCAAGCTCTGTGCTTTCATCATCATAACAAGCAAGTTCTAATTCAGATAAATTTTTAACCTTATTAAGAAATAAACCTCTTAACAATAAAAATGATTTTATATCTTTTTTAGCTTGCTCTTTATTATTTAATCCTAGATTAATATATTTTTCTTCAAGTTTACGCTCGAATAAAGAATAATGTTTCAATGTATTCATAATTTCTTTAATTCCAAGTGTTTTTCTACACTCATCATCAAGTGCAACCAAATTAAATCTACTTGATACATCAAAATCATACACAACGCCAAGTAAAGTATCATAATCAACATCATCATAAAGGCAGAGATTATTATTATCATCAATATAAACTAAAGAATCAAAATCACTAATTAAATCATTTAATTTCTCATCACTATCAAAACTTTTAAATTTAAAATTTCTTTTAAGACCTTTCTCTCGAGTAGCTTTTTCACCATTATTAAAACTTTTAATAAATGATTTTTGTATTTCATCTATATATTTTAATAATTTTTCTATTTTAATTTTTCTTTTATTTTCATACTTTAATAACTTTTCTAATGCAAGAAAACACAAATATTCAAAAGGAACTTCCATATACAACACTCCCTTAAATATTTTATCATAATAGATTCAAATGTTCTATAAGTATTTTAAAACTTAACATTATTAAAATAATCCCGCCTAATATTTGAGATAATTTTTCATATTTATTACCAAACTTATTACCAATTATTGTTCCAGCGAATGTTAAAATAAATGTAACAATACCAATTACTAAGGAAGATATAAATATGTTTGAATCTAAAAATGCAAGCGTAACACCAACGGCAAGTGCATCTATACTAGTTGCAAGTGCAAGAGGAAGCATAGATAAAAAATCTATATTATCATTAAGATTGTTATTACTTATATTTCTAAGCATATTTATACCAATTATTAATAATAATAAAAATGCAACCCAATGGTCAATAGAAACGATGTATTTTTCAAATGTTGCTCCAAGTATATATCCAACTATAGGCATCAACGCTTGAAATGCTGAAAAATAGCCTGATATAATCAAAATACTTTTCTTATTTAAGTTTTTAATAGATAGTCCCTTGCATATAGAAATAGCTACCGCATCCATAGAAAGGCTTATACTTATAATAACTAATTCTATAAAATTAATATTTATCATATTAAATTATATTTTTAAATCAAAATATTAACACTAATCAATTGTAATTACCTTATTTTAATGATATTATATATATAATAAGGAGTTGGCATTATGGGTACAATTTTATCATACACAATATTTGGATTTGCTGTATGTGCTATAGGCCTTGGATATAATTATTTTATTAAAAATCCTAGTAATCCAAAAAATAAAAAATTTCTTTTATTTTGTTTAAGCAGCGCCCTTTGGAGCTTGGGGTTTGGTTTTTTAATTATACAAAGCACCGTAAATAAAGCATGGTTATGTAGAAGTATTGGAATGATGGGTGTATTTCCTTATATATATTTTGGATTATCACTACTAAGTTATTTAGCAGAATCATCTATAAAAGAAAAAAAATTATTAAAATATTCTGGTGTTGCTGGATTTATATTTTATCCGTTTATTATAGATCCAAAAATTCAGTCTTTTGAGCTTACTAGTTATGGTATGGCATATAGTTTTAATCCAAACTTTTGGATAACACTTTATAATATTTATTTTATATATATATTAATACTAATTGTAATAACAATTTGCAAATTTAAAAAAAGAACAGATTTGAAACGTAAAAGAGTAACATATAGAACTATATTACTTTATGCAATAATGCTAGCTATTGGAGCAACGCTCGATACAGTATTTCCTGCACTTGGACTAGTATCATTCCCAGGAAGTACTATTACTCAATTCTTTGGAGTGTGCCTAATATATAGCGCACTAAGTTATGAAATTAAAAATTCTACATCAATAGAAAATATAGCTCAATATATATTTCACCTATCAAATTTTCCAATAATAGTTTTTAATTCAAAAAATAAATTATCATTAATAAGTGATAGTGCCTGTGAATTTCTAGGTATTACAAAAAATGATACAAATGTCATGATACAAGATATTTTTGACAGTGATAATGAAATTTTAAACGAAAATAATACTGGTAAAGAATATAAATGTAGTTTAAATAATTCAATTTGTGAATTATCAATTCAAAAAGTAATAGATAATTATGGTGATACTGTAGGCTATGTAGTTATCATTTATGACTTAACTGAAAAAAATAAAATGATTTCTGAACTTGAAAAAGCTAAAATAGAAGCTGAAAATGCAAGTAAAGCTAAAGAAAACTTTTTGGCAAATATATCTCATGAAATAAGAACACCACTTAATGTAGTACTTGGAATGAATGAAATGATTTATAATGAAACAGATATTAAATTAATAAAAGAATATTCAAATAATATTGATGCGGCTGGTAAAAATTTATTAAATACAATTAATGATGTACTTGATTTTTCTAAAATACAATCAGGTAAATTAGATATCGTTAAATCAGATTATAATCTAAAAGAAACTGTAACTAATATAACAGAATTGTTAAGGAAGAAATTCGAAGCAAAAGGACTTTTACTCAATATTGATATTAGCAATGATATTCCACAAACACTTATTGGTGACAAAATGAGAATGGAACAAATATTATTGAATTTGATGGATAACTCACTTAAGTATACTACGGCCGGTAAAATAAAAGTAGAAGTTAATGTACAAAAAATAGATAAAGATAATGTTAATGTTATCATTTCTGTTAAAGACACTGGATGTGGTATAAGTAAAAATGATATAGATGATCTATTCACTTCATTTAAAAGACTCGAAGAGGATAAAAACAGAGTTTTTGAAGGAACTGGCCTTGGGCTTGCTATTACAAAAAAATTAATAGATGCAATGAATGGTAAAATTGAAGTTGAAAGTGAAGTTGGAGTTGGCTCTAAATTTACGATAATTATTCCACATGAAATATCGACTTCTAAAGAAAACATTAAAGAAGAAAGAAAAACAGAAGTAATAAGTACTAACGAAGAATTAGATATTCCAAATATAAATATTTTAGCAGTAGATGATAATAAAACAAACCTACTTGTTTTTAAAGGATTATTAAAAAAAACCAATGCTAAAATAGATACAACATTAAAAGGAAGTGATGCGATAGAACTATTCAAGAGCAATGACTATGATATAGTATTTTTAGATCATATGATGCCTGAAATGGATGGAATTGAAGTTTTAAAGAAAATAAGAGAATTAGAAAAAGATAAGGAAACGAAAACTCCAGTAATTGCTCTAACAGCTAATGCAATGGAAGGTTCAAAAGAAGAATATTTATCTTATGGATTTAATGATTATTTATCTAAACCGGTAAATGGTGCTGCATTAAAAAATACGCTTAAGAAATATTTATTTAATAATGAATCTAGTGATAAAATAATTCCTAATATTGAAAAACCTACTAATATCGAAACTAAAGAAGAAAAAGAAACCCAAATAAGTAATCAAAATGAACAAAGAGAATTTATTGAAGATAAAAAAGAAGAACAGTCAAAAATTGAACAAAGAGATTTCATAGATGAAAAAGAAGAGCCAACATTTATTGAAGATAAAAAAGAACACATTAATAGTGATTTAATTAATTCATTCGAAAAGGTTAAAAGAATCAAAGAATCAGGTATAACTAATTTAGATGATTATAGTAGTGCATTAGAAGAGCTCAAAAAAATAGCTAAATCTAAAGGATTTACTAAATTAACTCAAAGAGCCTATGTTCATTTTCTAAAATCAAAAGATAAAGATATAGATTATTTAAATGAGCATTTTATTGACTTAGAAAATGAGTATAACAATGTAATTTAAAAGGATATAACGATCGTTATATCCTATTTTAATGCAAAATTCTCTTCGTCTATATTAATAGTTTTATCAGCTAATTCTTGAAATATTGCAGTTTTTCTAAGCCTTTTTAAAGCAGTAGATTCTATTTGAGCAATATTTTGCTTTGTTACTCCATATATTTTGCCTATTCTCTGTAGTGTCCAACATTCTCCATTAAAAAATCCATATCTAAGAGCAAGTATCATTTTTGCTTTATCACTAATTCTAGGTGAAGTAAACAAAGCTCTTCGAATATCATAATTTGTTTCTCTTTGAATAAATTCTTTAACGTAATTAGATGTATTTTCATCTTCAATAACATTCATAAGTTCTGTTGTTTCATCATTTTTATTACCTTTTACTTCTGTAGATAAAGGTACTGCATCATAACTATATTCAATAAATTCCTTAATTTTATTTATAGGTAAATTCATCATATCTGATAATTCTTCTAAAGATGGATATTTTCCATAACGGCTTTCATATTCATCAATTAGATAATTCATTTTTCTAGTTTGTTCATTTAACAAAAAAGGTAATTTAACAACTCTTCCTTTACTTAAAATTGCTCTTTTAATATACTGTCTAATCCATCTAATAGCATATGTACTAAATCTTACTCCTTTATTATAATCAAACATTTCTACTGCTCTTAAAAGGCCTAAATTTCCTTCTTGAATTAAGTCAGCAAATGGTAATTCTTGATTAATATATTGATTTGCAACAAATACTACTAATCTTAAATTAGATTCAATAAATAATCTCTTAGCAGATTCATCCGTATGAATCTTCATAGACAATAATCTTTCTTGTTCTTCAGTAAGATTTTTAGGAAGATTTCTAATATAAGAGCTTATAGTCATAATTCCCTTATCCTTATCAGTTTGATAAGGCTTTAGATAAGAGTCACGTGTATTTATAATGCTATATGTAAGCAATAAATCACCAATTGGATAATCACTTTTAAAATTTGTTATATCATTATTTGATATATATCTTATTAATTCATTTAACCTATTAGACTTTTTTAAGATTCCCATTAAAAATTCAAAATCATAATTTTCATCTAAACAATTAAAATAATCAATAATATCATCAATGCTTTTATTAATACTGTTATTATCATCCATATGAATATTATTTTCTAAAAATAATAATATTTCTTTCATGTATCCTCCCAGTATACTACAATCTATATTTATATTAATTCCTTTTATTTTTTTAATACAAAATTATAGCCTCTAACATTTCTATCTTTTTCCCTTGCTTTAACAAGCTTTCCTTCTGGTTTAAATTCCTTTAGAGTTCCACTTTGAGATAATTTTTTCAAGGCATTTTTTTCTATTTGTCTTACTCTCTCCCTGGTTAAATCAAATACTTTGCCAACTTCTTCAAGAGTTTTTGGCTCCCCATCTATAAATCCATATCTATATTGTAGTACTAGCTTTTCTCTATCATTTAGTACTTCTCCATTAAATATAGTATCACTTAATTCATTTAAATATAAATTTTTAATAATTCTTGCTTCAAACTGTGCATTTTCATCCTCTACAAAATTTCCTAATTCAACACTATCTTCTCCATCGCCTTTATTAACTTTTGTTTCTAAAGATATAGTATCAGCACCATATTTTTCGATTTGGTATAACTTCTTTAAAGGAATATTTAAAGCTTTTGCTAATTCTTCTTTAGTAATTTCCCTATTTAATTGTGTTTCTAGTGTTTTCTTCATTTTATTCATTTTATATATAATGTCATTCATATAAACAGGAATTCTAACTGTTCTTGAATTATCAGCAATATATCTAGTTATTTTTTGTTTGATCCACCAAACAGCATATGTACTAAATTTACAATCATATTCACTGATATACTTGTCTGCTGCCATCATAAGTCCCATATTACCTTCTTGTACTAAATCGTTTAATGACAATCCTGGTTTAGTATATCTTTTTGCTATCGCAACTGATAATCTTAAATTGTGTTCAACTAAAAGCTTTCTAGCTTCTTCATCACCTTTAGATATTCTTTCTATAAGTTTTTTTTCTTCATCTTCTGTCAATAAACTAGGCATAGTAGATAAATATAATTTAAATGTATCTATATCATTACTTTTTTCATGTTTAGGTATAAATGTATCATCATTATCTATACTTGTTCCAATATTATTAGATAAATCCTTAGCTAAAAATAAAGTTTCAACACTGTCTAATGATAAATCATTAAAACCTTCTATATCAGCATATTCTATAGTCTCACGAAGAGTGCTTGATTTTTTTAATAATATATCTGCATCCTCTAATGATAATTGAATATCATTAGAAGAAAAATAATCAACTAATTTTTTAATATTTTTTAATTTATCTGTATTACTTTTTATACTAAAATTTTCATTAATAAATTTTAGTATTGAATCTATATCAGTCTTTTCAATAATATTTTCCATTATAATTTTCCCCCTTTATATTTTATTATAAACTATAATAGCTCAAGTATCCTCTACGTAAAATAGGTTCTTCTTTTTTTACAGGCTCTGGTTGTTTAATTGGTTGAATATTTTTAACATAAGAAGCAGTTATCTTTTTAGTATTATAATCAGAGTTATATTTCTTAACATTTTTATCTCTTGCTAATTTTCTTAATGATTTATTTTCTATTTGTCTAATTCTTTCCCTAGTAACACCCATTTTTTGACCGATTTCTTCTAATGAATGTGCTCTATCACAATTTATACCATATCTTAAACAAATGATTTCTTTTTCTCTTTGGTCTAATATTTCGCTTTCTAAAACAGCATTTTTAAAACTTTCCAAATATTCCTTTTTAACGATTTCTTCTTCAACATTAGTTGATTTATCTTCAATAAAATCTCCAAGTTCATCTGTATCATCATCATTATCATTAATAGGTGCTGATAAAGAAACAGCATCAATTTCAATATTTTGTAAATAATGTAATTTATCAACAGTTATTTCTAACGCTTGTGCTAATTCAATATCAGTTGGCATTCTTTGTAACTCATTAAATAATCTTGATTTAACAGCATTCATTTTTCTTACATATTCATATTTATGAGCTGGTATTCTAATAGTTCTTGATGTATCAGAAATAAATCTTCTTATTCCTTGTCTTATCCACCATGTTGCATATGTACTAAACTTATATCCTTTAGTGTAATCAAACCTATCTGCTGCTTTCATAAGACCGATGTTGCCTTCTTGAATTAAATCTTGAAGAGTAACCGTCTTACTAGCTTTACAGTACCTTTTAGCAATGGATATAACAAGTCTTAAATTGGATTCAATTAGTCTATGTTTAGCTTCCTCATTACCAGTGGCAGATAAATATGCATATTTTCTTTCTTCTTCAGGCGTTAATAGTGGTGGTAATGATTCAAGATATAATTTTAATGTATCTAAATCATTTGTTTTTTTACCAATATAATAATGGCAATCAGAATAAGAGTTTACATAATGCTCACTATCATTTTTAGTTAAATCATAACTTAAAAATAAATTTTCAATACTATCATTTGTTCTCGGTATATCAATTTGTTTTTCAACTATAATATTCATTGTATTATGTAAAGCATTAGAACTAGATAATAGTTCAGATGCATCTTCATAATTTAAATTTATTTCATTTTCTGATAAATATTTAACTAATGCTTTAATATTTATAACAGCATCAGATTTCTTATCACTAATAATAAACTTATTATTAATAAAGTTTAATATTGGTTTTAAATCATTTTTTTCTAATATATTCTCTTTCTTCATAATTCTCCCCTTCTAACTTTTTTATTTACTAACCAGTCTATATTTTTTACTTCCTGGTTCTATAATAACTGGATTATCTTTACTCATACTAGTTTCAAAATTTCTAATTTTTACATCAGTTAATAACCTATCTATCCCTTTATTAATTATTTGTCTAATTCTTTCTCTAGTAACTCCATATCCAGTAGATATTTCTTCTAATGTTCTTGTCTTACCATCATATAAACCATATCTTAAAGCAATTACATCTTTTGTTTTTTGATCTATTTTTTTACAATTAAAGAATGCTTCTCTAAATTCTTTATAGAATATATCATCTATTACATTTTCTTCTACTCTAGAATTATTTTCATCTTCAATAAACTCATGCAATTCACTATCAGGATCAGCAGTACCATTATTTACTTTTGCATATAATGATGTAGTTGGTACAGTTAACAATTCAAGTTTCTCAATTTTTTCTAACGGTATTCCCAATTCATTAGCTAAATCTTGCTTAGTATAACCAGGATTTAAAACGGCTAACTTTTTCTTAGCATTTTCTATCTTTCTAACCACTTCATATGTATGTACTGGTATTCTAATAGTTCTTGATGTATCAGCAAGTGATCTTCTAATTGATTGATTAATCCAAAATGTTGCATATGTACTAAATCTACATCCTTCATTATAATCAAACTTCTCTGCAGCCCTTAAAAGCCCCATGTTGCCATCTTGTATTAAATCTAAAAATGATATTGATGCATTACATGCTTGATTTATATAACATTTTGCTATAGAAATAACTAATTTTAAGTTTCCCTCAATTAATTTTTGTTTTGCTGCCTCATCTCCATTCGCAGCCATTTTAGCATATTCAATTGACTCTTCTGGTGCTAATGCCGGAGGTAAACTATCAAAATAAGTTTTTGTTAAATCCATATCATGACTTTTTTTACCCATTTCATAAAATACATTTATAGGTGCTTCTTCTGTGCCATATTCTTTCTTATCTAAATAGGATGTATAAATAGTTAAAAGACTAACAACTGTATCATTTGACATAAATAGCTCACACATATTAGTATTTATATAATCTAGAACACTACGCAACCTATGAGAATTTTCCACTAAATCACTCATAGTTTTTTCATCCAATGTTATATTATTTTCATCTAAAAAAGTTAATAGCTTTTTTATATCCTCTATCTTTTCTATGTCACTTTCACATTTGAAATTTTTATTTATATATTTAATTACTTTGTCGTATACAAAACCTTTTCTCATTTTTTTACCCCCACTTTTTAATTCGTTAAGATTATATCACATTTTATACTATTTGTCAAACTATTTTATTTTTTTGGCAAAAAAAAAGGACTTATCTACTACGTCCTTCATTATAATCTTCTTGCTCAACACCAAATTCATCTACGCCTATAGTACCATTTAATCTTTCATTAAACATCCTATTTTCAATTTGAATATCTATTGGTTCTTCAAATGATTCTGCATGACCCACTTTTTTATCCGGTTGTTTCATATACTTATCATAACAAGCCCAAGCTAAATCTTCATTTTTAACCAAATCTTCAGCTAAAACATTTTCAATGTCAATGTTAGATGAGGCTAAACTTTCTAGATAAATTTCAGTTATTTGATCTAATACTGAGTCATTAAACTCAATATCAGCATTACCTAATACACCTCCTACAAATTTTTTTGCTTCCATAAATATTTCTAAATTATCCATTTTCATCCCTCCTATATCAATCCTTTTGGATATAATTCATTTATAGATTCAACACCTAAAATGCTTAGTTCCCTGTTTAAGTACCCAGCATTTATTTTTTCACTTATATATTTTTTAGCATCAAAATTCTCATTAGTAAAGTAATTTGACATTGTTGCTATTAAAGAAAGAAGGTTTTTCTCTATGCTATCCAGTATAGCAAAATATTTTTCACTAAACATACTTCCTCTAAAATTTGTAAGTTCATCAAGAGAATAGTAATAATTATCTAATAATACTATTATTTGCATAAAATTTGTCCTAAGTTGCTTAAAAAATTTCTTCCCATCATTTTCAAAATATGGTTTTAAAATTTGTATGCCATTAGTTTCAACTAATAATTCAGCACATAATCTTGATAAACCATAACCATTAGGTTCATTCCCCGAAAGAACTGTTAAATAATCAGTTATACCTTCGTCAAGGCCAATCATAGTATATTTATCTCTATAACCTTCACGAACAACTCTAATTCCCGTACTAGAATTTTTATCATTTTTATCTCTATTAGAGCTTGATACATGAAATAGTTCATGAATATAAGAACTCTTATCAGTATAAACAAGTTTATTAAAATCTTTCATATATTGGCCAACAGCATTTTTTTCGGTACTTAAAGTAACCTCTAAATCTTCAACATTTTTATCTAAATTATCTGTTGGAAAACCATAATTTAATAAAACACTTCTTACAAGATCAACATATTCTTTATTAACTTCTTCTTTATTTTTATAATTTTTAGGCATAAATTTACTATTAATATAATCAAGTGAACCCATATTATATGCCTCCTTTATTAATAATCTTAATGAATTCTACCACTCTATTTATTTCTTTGTTTGATATAAAAGGAGTTTGCAATTTAATAAGTTTATTATCTCTACATTTTACTAAGGCAGAACCTTTATCTTCTAATAAATCAGAACCTTCTATATTTAAATAAGTGGACTGTTTTTTATCAGTTAAATCATAACTAATTATATATGGAAACTTATTAATCATCCTACTAGAGAAATCTTTTTGTATATATGCATTTGTGGCAAGTACTAAATGTACTCCTAAAGATACACCATTATCTATAATCTCATTTATTATTTTATTAATGCCATCATACTGCATTACATCAATAGATTCATCTACTATAATAAATATTTGAGATAATTTATTCTCGCTATTCTTATTATGTTCTAAAATAGTTTTATCATTTAATAATCTTTTTCTGTCTTTTAATAGTTTTAATATGAAGTTTAACTTATCAGTATCATACTCTTTATCAGTGTCAACCATTAAATGAGGAATACCGTCATATTCTCCTAACTCAATTAATTTAGGATCAAAGAACATAAATCTCAGTTCATCTGGATTATTCTTAAGTAATAGTGTTATTATCATATTATCTAAAAATACACTTTTCCCACTACCAGTTGTTCCACATATTAATAGTGCAGGAACACTTTGCATATCAATATAGTATTTCTCACCATAAGTATCTATACCAAGAGGTACTGTTAGTTTTTTAGATAAATCTTTTTTAAAAATCATTTTACTCAAAGAAAAATAATCACTATCCTTATCAAATAATTCTTCTGACTTTGATAATAATTCTTTAGTTGGCAAAATATATTTATCTTCCATACATACCACCAATTTTATTCTATCACTAAAATTATTTTAATTCTACTAATCATGAAAAGATTGTGTAAAGTAAAAATATGTATTATAATATGCACTAAAGGAAAGGAAGAATATATGAAAGGTATATTATCGTTTGAAGAACAAATAAAGTATCCAAATAAAGACATAATAGATTTTGAATATGTAATGACTAGACCAGAGATAAAATTATTAATATTAGAAAAATATAAGTATGATCCAGCATTTAAAATGAAAGTTGATAATAAATATTTAACAGACTATGCCTTTAAACAAAGATTTGATAACTGCTTCGAAAGTTTATTAGATAGAAAAGGAATGACATTAAAAAAGTAAAACTAAAGTCAAATAGTTTTACTTTTATTTTTATTTAATAAATACTCATCACGAGTAATACCATACATAACTAAGTCTGTAAGACCACCGTAATAATAGAAAGCTCCAGATTCCCTTACTCCTTCATATTTAAGGCCTATATGTTCCATTACTTTCCATGTACCTGGGTTATCTTTAGCGCCACAGCTTTCTATTCTATTTAAATTAAGAGTATCAAATGCAAACTCAAGTATATGTTTGGCAGCCTCAGTAACATAACCACATCCCCATTCATCTTCTCGAATCCAATAGTCTATGCCAGCTGTCTTAGCTTTTTTATCATGTATATTTAGATATATACATCCAAGTATTTTGTTTTCTTCTTTCTTTACAATAGTCCATCTATAATAGTCTTTATCATTATATTTATTTTCATCGAAATAATCTCTATTTTTAATTAAATTATTGCCTACTTTAGACATACCTAAATATTTTCTAAGATTAGGATTTAATTGTATAAAGAAAAATTCATCTATGTCAGATTTAACTGTTCTTCTATATATTAATCTTTCACTTTCTAATGGTATGGTTCCGGTATTATTAATATCATTATAATCATGACCTTTAATATCAATCTCATTATTATTAACTTTATAATGAGGTCCATAATATTTAATATGTCCATCATTTACTTTAATAAATGAGTCTTCAGGAAGACAATCAAGAGCAATTACTTCACTTACTCTAAAAGACTCTTTTAATAATTCAATATTCTTAAAATCATAGTGCGGATAAATATTAAAATTGATTAGCCCAAGGCCTTCATAATCATATAATTTCATATTGTTTTCATCTTCGTATACTACTCTTTTTGATTGATTCATAGATCCTGCACTTACACCAATTACTAAAGGAATATTTTTAATATATTCTTTTAAACCATATTTATTAATACCCTCCATTTGTAAGTAAGGATCTCCTCCCATTAAGAATACAATGTCAGATGTTTTAAGTATTTCATGTGCTTCTTTAATAGAAATGTTAACATCAATCAAATTAACACATTTAAAATTAACACCAATTTTTTCAAAAAAAGTCACCATCTTATTTGAAACATCCTTTGATTTAACAGTATTAGTAAAATCACTAGCTATAAAAGTAATTGCACTTTGAGTTTTAATACTTTCATTCAAGCATGCACTTTGTTCTTCATTAAATCCATTTTCTTTATCTATACCACTAAATAATATATTTGTCATAGCGCCTCCTTATTTGTTATTTATTATATTTATAATCTTTTCTCCATGTGTTTTTATTTTAATTGGGCTTAATATAGCACTGAATTTCATATCTTCTATAGTTTTTGGCCTTAAAGCTACCAGTTTTTCTAGCTCCTCATTAGTAAATACATAATAAGCAGGTATATTCATTTCTTTAGATCTAGTACTTCTAAATGAAATTAATTTTTCTTTTAAAGCAGTATCGCTTATAATCTTAAAAGATAAATTATTCTCTTTTATGAATTTATTTGTATAATATTCATAATAGTTGATATTATTTTTTATGCTTAAATCAAAATATGACTTTGCACTAGCTTCCATTTCTTTTTGAGAACTAAGTGAAAAACTTTGATCTCTATGATTATAATCATATTGTAACTGCCTAACAAGAGCATCTGCTTTTATGACTCTATTTTTTATGTCTGCTGGGGCTTTAGATGTATTTAACAAAGACTCCTGATTAGCAACAACAACTAATACCTTTCTAAAATAGTTATAATTTTTAGCTGCAAATAATTTAATAATCTTTTTAGTATTAGCCTCCCAAATTTTTCTCATTACATCTCTTTGAGCTTCAACTTGTCTTAATGGTGAATACATACCCTTTTTAATCTTTTTGCCGCCAACATATATTTCTCTTATAAAATCGCCTTTTTCATTGACAGTAATGTTCCCTGTAAGATTTTTACATTCGATAAAATAATTAAACATAGGTGTTATAACTAAAAAGTCAATTTGTGCAGTCATATCCATATACTGAATTTTAATATCTCTTAATACATACATGCCTATATTAGACTTTTTAAGTTGATAAGCTATTTCATTTTCACCATCAAGTCCCTTTTTTACAATATACAATTCATCATTTATATTTTTATTTTTAGGATATTCTTCACTAAGTTTCTTTAATGCATCATATCTATCCTGTAATTCACTAGTATTTTTATAAAATATAGCGTCTTTAAATCTTAAATTTTCCTTGATATTATCAATTATAGAGTCTATCATGTTATTCACCCATTCAATTATAACACGCGAACGCAAAAAAAACAAAAGTAGCATTAAACTACTTTTGATATTTTCTTTTTAAAACTTTTTTATCATTTTTAATGTGTTCATTAAGTAAATTGTTAAGTCTATAATTTGATATATTACTAATTATTTTAAATGATTTAATAGTGTCAGTATCAATATGAACTAAATTAAATTCATTATATTTTTCATAACTTTTACCACAAAGAGCAGTTATATCAAAGTTATCTACTTTTAATACTACCATTCTTAAAGATTCATATTCAGTTGTAAAGTCTAGTACCATTCCAGGATCCACATTATTAATAATAGCGCTAATGTAGCTATAGTTGTTAAATATCTAGGACACATTAAAATTGAAAAAACCTTAAACACCTATACCCATCTATTTAACTCTACATTAAATGAAGTTGTTGATTTAAATGATAAGTTAGAGCAAAATAAAAGCTAGGATTTTTCCTAGCTTCTTTTAATTTTGATAATTTTGATAATTTAAATATTTTAATTGTTTATCTTTATATTCTTTATATACATCAGTATGGTTACTAATAAACTTGCTAACATTATCACGGTTACATGGATTTTGTTTTTTTATCATCTTATAATATGGCTTTATGCTTTTATCTTTTAATATTCTTATTAAACCTCTTATTCTATTTGAAACAGCTTCTTTTCCTAAAAACGGTATCATACCTTTGCTATAGAATCTTTGATAAGAATATATTGATTTATTCTCACAAAAGCTCTTTGGAATTAAAATGATTGCCATATTTGATTCGGAATCAAATGGTAAATTTAATGTTTGATTACTTACCCATTTTTGATCAGAATATGACCAATATTTTCGCTTAAGTAAAACCTTTTTTAAAGGAATATTGTATTTCTTACATTCTTCTTGGGTATATAATATTAAATCTTCTAATATAAGATTTGATATAAAATCAGATAATTTATCAACTCCCAATTTTTCAATCATAACTTCTGCATCAAATATATCTCCTATCATACCAGTTTTAACAGCACATGAGTCTTTAATCAAATCGAATATTTTCTTTCCTAAACGTTCTCCACCAGACAAACCGTTGGGCTTGTTTTTTGAATATCCTAATCTTGTTTCATTTATTTCGCTAAAATCCTTAGTAAATAAATATCCATTCTTATAATCATTATTTATTGCTAAGTTTAATAAATGCAAAAAATATTGTTGTACAATTAAACAACATCTTTTTCCCATTTCACTCTTGTCCATATACATCATCATTGGATCGATCCATATGGTATTGTCTTTTGTTAATTCTACATTAACAAAACTAGCATTATCTGGTATATTATATTTTGTAAATAATTTCATATTTGTTCCTCCTTCGTTGAAATATTTATAAATATAATAGTTACGGCTACAAATACTCATATATTATCTACTTTTCTTTTCTTACACCTTTAAATTTGCCACCAGTAGTTTTAACATCCATAAATCTACCATTTGTTGTATTTCTCTTCACAAATAAATTTGTTTTTGTATTTAAAACTTGTGATCTCTCGCATACAGCCCCTTTTCTGCAATTATCACCATTAGGTTTGTTTACTGCCATATAAAAAGTCCTCCTTTCTTAAATACTCAGAGAACATGTAAACATAATTCTATAAATAATCTTTTTTTAATTCATGGGTTGAAATTTGATCAAAGTATGCTATAATATTTATAGAACATGGGTTATAATTGGTTCTCCTGTTCAAATTTTGAATACAAATTTGCTTGTGTATTCTTGTATTTTTTGTAAGTGTAGCCATCAACTACATTTGCTATAAGGTATTTGCTCTATTGCTTGCAAATGCTTTTTTTATGCATTTTTAGCCTCGTAGAGACGTTTTTATGGTATAAACTCTGTACCTTATAACAACTACATTATAGCATAATAGGCCTGAAAAACAACAAATAAAGTTGATTAAAGCAACCAAATAAATGGTAAAATAAAAGGTATGTAAATGGTAATATGGAATTGGACAGTTTTGTGTCAATTCTTTTTTCATTAAAAACGGTACCTAATTGGTACCTAATTCTATTTTTAGAAAATTATCAAATCACTAAAACACTTATATTAATTAACAAAAAATGAGAGCACGGTTAAATGCTCTCTTCAGGGGGTCCGCTTTTGTACCGTTTTACCTCTTATACAAAAATTTAAAAAGCCCGTAAAATAAGGCTTTACGAGCACTCTTCAGTTTATAAGAGTTTAATATAATTCATATAAGTGTTAATGTAAAAGTTAATGTAAAAACAAAAACCAGGTATGATTTTTTCATATCTGGTTATTTTATTAATTATTTACTTTTCGGATTTTTTCAATTAGTTCACTTTTTAAATTTATCTTTCTATCAAAATAATTATCTATTAATGATTTTGAGTCAATTAGTATAATAGCAATTTTTAAATACTTATTTTCATATTCCTCACTTAATTTCCAATTGCAAACTGCATATCCACAATATATAACACGATTAGATGATTCGAATAGTTTTGAAGACATACTATAAGGCATAACAAATGCATTATAAATTGAATCATATTTCTCATCTAAATTAAAATTATTATTGATAAATTCACCATAAGTAACTTGTTTTTGTATTGAATCACTATTTGGTAAATCTTTATTTAAACCACTAATACCAAATTTATAATATTTTGAATCAATAATATAAAAGCTATTATTATCAATAAAAACTGTGTCTGGTCGTAGTTTAGAAGGAACGTATGGATCTTTTCCATTAATAAAATAATTGGTAGTTGGATAATATTTATCAATATCTAAATCGCCAAATAATGTATTAACCATATATTCCCATACATGTTCATATTTTTTTACTCCATAATCCCTAATTGGATTATTTCCATTATCTATCTGTTCTAACAATATTCTTCTCAAATGATAAAGTAATAATTTCTTTCTATCATCAAACGTTTTTAATTTTTCCTTATCAATAAGTTGAATATAATATTTAATTCTTTTAGGGTTTGGCTTAATAAAATTAATTTTAGAAATTCCATTATACAAAGGTCCTATAGTATCAATACTTTTATCAACACAATATGAATGAATTTCAGTGATAATATTTTTATTATTAGAATTTTGTTCGACTACTGGATTTAAATATACTAAACTTTTTTTATTAATTAAAAACTTTGTTTTAAATGTCTTTTTCCAATTTATTTTTCCTACTTGTTGCTGAATATATACTTTTTCATTATCTGAATATAAACCATTCTCGATATAATCCGATAAGACCCACATATATGAATCAACAGGTAATCCATCACTATCTGCAGAATAGTCACCACTATCTTCATAATCTAATTTTTTTTCTTTAGCTAAAGAAATTGTTTTAAAAAGATTAATAACAGATTTTCTACATTCATTCTCATCTTCTTTTGGAATATCATATCCTAAAGGAAAAATAATTTTTATTTTTCCTTTATTATATTTGACACCAACAAAACTATCATTTGTATCATTAACATTAATACATAATTCTGATAATTTTTTCATATTCTATTCCCTATTATCAGTATTACTTGTATCTCTAGTAAAACTTATATTATCACCAAATACTTCTAATCCTTTTTCACTAAATGAAGTAACTAAAGAGTCAAGAGTTCTATACTTATTACTATCAAACCATGAATCTCTATTTATTTTTGCAACGTCATCCCAAATATATGATAATACTTTTTCTGCAAAAATTTTAGCTGCTTCTTTTGGATCAGATGTCGTTTTAATATCATCCCATTCATTACTTGAAATAAAGTAAGCACCTATTTGTTTATCTTCTCCATTTATATCTAATCCATTTTCTCCAGTAATATAATCGTTTATTTCTTTTACAAATTCAGCCCATGTAACATCAGACATAGGTATCTTATAATCAGCATATTTTGAGTTGAATATATCATTCTTAATATATTCCATTTTCCATCTTCTCTTAAATGCTGTATCTAATGTAAATACATTTTGATCACTAGTATTCATTGTACCAATTAGAATCAAATTAGATGGTATTCTTATATTATCTAAATCAAAATCTACAGAATATTTATTATCTATTGATTTATGTAAGAATGTTGAAATAATATAATTCTTTACTGGATATTCACTGCTGCCATTTTTTCTATCTAATAATTGAAACATATCTCCAAATATTGCTGCTGCATTTCCTCTATTTATTTCTTCTATTATCAAATAAGTATATTTATCTGGATTTAAGATTGCATTTAATAAAGCATCTGCAAATGGTCCTGATTGAACATCATAAAGAATAGATGTTTCATCTTTACTATTTAATTTTGGAATTACTTGTCCAACAAAATCACCGTTTGTATAATCTGGATAGAAAGTAGTTCTAAATACTCCACCTTTAGAAGGATCTTTTTCTATTATTTCATGTTCAACATAATGGCTTTTTCCACATCCTGGTATACCATATACAATTTTATTATATCCTCTATCTAATCTTGTTGAATCAATAGATATAATTTCATTACTCACGATATCATCACCCTCCTCTTCTATATCATTATTCGAAATTTCATTAATATATTCCCATAAAGCACTTCCTAAATATTGTGGATCATTATTTTCTATTTCCTTAATTTGTTTTCTTAAATATTTATTAAGAATAAAGTTTAATTCTTCAGCTTGCATATCACTGCTATAATCTAATCCAAAATATTTCATTGATTGTTGAAGTTTTTGTCTTGAACATACATTTATAAATTTTGTTGGATAATAAACATATAATAGTTTAGTTAAAACTAAGTTCATTCCTTGTAGAAGCGGATACTTTGAAGAAGCTCTTAATGGTTCTTCTATATTCTTACACTCTAGGAAGAAATCAGCTAATTGGTTCTTAAATTGATCCCAATATTCAATTGGATTATCGATTTTTTTATTTTTAATACCATAATAATTTCCATCGTCTCTCTTATAAAAACCATGTTTTGCTGATGTTGCTCCACCTATACCTGGCCCTGCATTTTTATATTTTCCAAATTCTAAATAATATGACAATGTATTTTTATAATTATCAGTTCCAAGAGCATATTCTTCTATTGATAATTCTCTTAATCTTTCAATAGGATATTCTTTCTTAAATTCTTCTCTCTCAACAATATATTTTTTCTCATTATCATCATTTTTTAATCTATTTAAATTATTTAAATAGTATTCTCTAAAAGCTTCAATCGGATCTTCTTCTTCTACTTCATCATCAATTATAGAATGTATATAATTAGATAATTCATTATTTATTTTCATACCACCTTGTGGTGCAGCTGATAAACCATGTTCTAATAGTGAATTAAGCGAAAGACGTTCATCATCAATTAATTTAACTTTTCTTAATCTTACATATTTTTCATCGCTATTTGACTCTATAATTTGCGTTTTCCAAAATTCTTTATCATCTACTGCTTCATCAGAATTAACATCAATTTTTTCAACTTTTGTAATTGCAATAATTTTTTGATATGGTACAGTACCATATAAATAAACAATGTCACCAACACTATAATTTCTATTTTGATGCCAATCTATTAGACCGTTTTTATTTAAAGCCCCTATATGATCATAAACATTAACATTAGCTGGTAATAGCCATTCAGTACTTGAATTAACCTCATTTAATGAATCTTCAACATTAAAAGAATCATCTAAATAGCTTCTAATACTACTTCCAATAAATGAATAAATTGTATCACCTGTTTTTCTTAATTTGTTAATAATAATTCCTTCATATCCCTTAAATGGATAATAAAGACGCATATTACTAGGATTATCATTTCTATTAGTTGAAATATTAAATCCATTCAAAATATTGTATGGAATGTTACCATTTTCATTAGCATTTAAAATGTTTCTTTCAATATTATTAATTGACATTTCAAACAAATAATTATAAATAATCTCAGAATAATAAGATTGATAATTTTGTCTTCTTAATAATATTTCTTCATTTTCATTTACTTTTTTAGGCAATTCTATAAAACCTACAAACTTACTATCAAATTTGTAATTTTCTTCATCATTAGGTCTAGTATTTGAATAGTATTCCAATATTTTTTTAACAATTGGTAAATCAAAATTAATGTTAATTTCACTTGAATTTTCATCAATCAATCCTGCTGTTCTCAAAAGATTTCTCCATATATCAAAATGACATGGAGGAACTTGTTCATTAGTATTATATGCAACATTGTTATTTCTGTTGTAAATAATAGTATTAACTGCTTTTAAAATACTTTCTTCTGTTCCATTAACATTATTTATTACAAATTTTAATTCATTTTCAGTAATTGATGAAACTGTATTATTTTTTCTTAATAATAATGATATTTTTAATAATACTTCAAGTGGCCTAATTAGTACTCCATCATTTGACACAACACGATCAATTAAGAACAATAATACAAACTCTTTTGATGTCAATTCATCATTTAAATATAAATTTGCCATTTCGGTCAAATTTTGACCATCATATATTCCAAATTCTTTTAAAAATGTTGACCATCTTCTTCTAAAAAAGCCATGTGGTTCAGTATCCTCTCTTAAAGAAACTACACCTTGTTCTACCATCTTATTTTCAATATCTTCTACTGAATTAGAATCTCTTATTATTTGTATTACCTTTTTCACTTTTTGTTCATCAAAATTAATTGTCCTATCAATTGTAAATAAAGCCATATTTCTTACCT
Organism: Clostridium sp. CAG:1000; assembly: GCA_000436975.1. GTDB lineage: Bacteria > Bacillota_I > Bacilli_A > RF39 > UBA660 > CAG-1000. The sequence continues at coordinate 27,094 of HG000334.1, read as the reverse complement.
CCTATTTAAACTCCTCTACTTTTAAAATTTCTTTCATTATTGCTATCATAACATCAACAACAATACTATTGCCTGCCTGCTTATATGCTTGAGTATCAGATACAATAATTTTAAATGAATCATCATATCCCATCAAGCGCATACATTCTCTTGGTGTTAGTTTTCTTAGTTTGTTCTTATATGTAACATAATTATCTACACCAGCTCTATGCATTTTATGCATAGTTGCAAGTAAAGGTCTTGCTATAGATAAATCAACTTCTGGTTTTGTATAGTAATTCTTAGTACCGGTAGACATTACATGCTTATAAACTAAATCACTTAAAAAATATTTGTCATCAATATCGCTAGCTTCCCTATCTAATACTATTTTACCATCTTTTGAAGTAAAATTGCCAAATTTTGTAGTTGTTTCTAAAAAATCTTGAAGTGTGTAATTTAATGTTTTCTTTCTTGGTTCTGATATATTTTTATCTTTATCTTTAAATCCTACAACAATTAGTCTTCTTCTAGTTTGAGGAATACCAAAGTCCTTTGAATCGAGAACTCTAAATGAAAAATTATATCCTAAGTTATTAAATACATTTTTTATAACTTCCCATGTTTTGCCTCCATCATGTTTTAGTAATCCTTGAACATTTTCAAAAATAAATACTTTAGGTTGAATTTCTTTTACTAACCTTGCATATTCATAAAATAGAGTTCCTCTTGTATCTTCAAAACCCTTTTGATATCCCATAATAGAGAATGCTTGACATGGGCTTCCACCAACAAACAAATCCACTTTATTTTTATATTTTCTACCATCTAAAAATCTTACATCATAATGAAAATCTTTTTCATCTATATCATAGTTAGCAAAATATGTTGATTTAACAAAATTTGTTTTCTTAACTTTGCTATACAGCTCATCCTCATATTGCTTTTGTTCTTCGATTGTCTTTAAAGAAAACATTTTTTTTCTTACTTCTTCTTCATCAATATCTTTTAATTCTATATCTCCATTATCGCATGCAAATACTATTTTGTAATCTAAATTCATTCTTTTAAGTGCCCATTCAATTGAACCAATGCCACTAAATATTGTTGCTAATCTAATCATTTTTATCCCCCTCAAAAACATTAGTCTTTATGATTTCTCTTATTATCGATTCTAGTACATTTACAACAATTGAATTTCCACATTGTCTATACATTTGTTGATCTGGTACAGCTATTTTAAAATCATCATCATATCCCATTAATCTTAAACATTCTCTAGGTGTAAGCTTTCTTGCAACACCTTTTTCATTTTGATATTCACCAACATAAACTTCTTTTGGATATTTTTTATTTGGATTATATTTTTCAAAAATCATATCTCCACACCAATTAAATTGTTGATTAGCTGCTTGTGTTCGTGCTATATCAGAGTTTATACTTACTCTTTTTTTCAAACTTAATGGTTTTGTAATCCATTTAAATCCTTTTTCGCCATGATAATAACTATAATCAACCTTTTTTTCTAGAAGATCTTTCATTGTTATTTTTAATTCCTTTTTAGGAATCTCAGAAGGTGGTAAAATATTCAAATCATTTCTTATAGCCACAACATAAATCCTTGTTCTATTTTGTGGTATACCGAAATCTTTTGCTGATAATTTAAACATTCTCCATTTATATCCTAATTGGTCAAAAACACTCGAAATAACTTCCCATGTTTTCCCTCCATCATGATTTAACATTCCAGGAACATTCTCATAGATAAATACTTTAGGTTGAATCTCTTTAACTAATCTTGCAAATTCATAAAATAGAGTTCCTCTTGTATCTTCAAATCCTAATCTTTTACCACTTATTGAGAATGATTGACATGGACTTCCACCAACAAATAAGTCTATTTGATTCTTATATTTATTTCCATCTAAAAATCTAATATCTTGGTAAAAATTTTTATTATCTAAATTATAATTTGCTAAATATGATTGTTGCATGTAATTTACTTTACCTGTTTTATCATATAAATTATCTATATAATACTTTTTTTCATCATCTGATAGTTTTTTTATTTCTTTTTCTATTTCTTCTTTAGTTTCTTTTAATTCCCTTTCACCATTATCACAAGCAAAAACAATTTGATGTTTAACACCTATTCTTTTAAGTGCCCATTCTGGTGAACCTATTCCACTAAATACTGTTGCTACTTTTATCATCATATCACCCATAATAATAATATCATATATCCGGCTTTTTGTCAGGCATTTATCCGGCTTTTTTATTATTTTTTAAAATTTAAATTTAAATTAATTATAAAATAAGGGGAAATTTGAAAAATTCACCACTCTATCCACCTATGTAATTCACCACTTGTAATCACATTTTAAAGTGATAAAATATTGTAAAATAGAATTAATTTAATTAAAAGGTACGGAAAAAGTACGGAAAAGGATACCCAAAAGGAAGGGTAAAAAGTACGGAAAAGGACAATTGAAAGGTACTCTACTATCGTGATAAAATTGTATTATATGAAATAAAACTAAAAATTTTCATATGGAACTAAAAACGACAGTTTTCGACAAAAAAGTACAAATCCTTATAAAATAAGGTCTCGTGAGCAAAAAAGAACGAAAAAAACACAAAAAAAGAACAAAAAAAACACAAAAAAAGAACAAAAAAAAGACTGAAAATCACCTTAAATTCACTAGGTAAATGCACTTCCATTTTGAATTTCAATATGGTAAAATAAGTATAATAAGAAAAAATATCGGAGAAGATGAATTCACATCTTCTTTTTTATTGTCCCAAAGATTTGGAGGTATAAAAAATGAAAAAAATAATGAATCCCATATAGTTAACACTATACAATAACGAAATTACAATATATATGATTAATTGAGGAACACAGTTAATCCCCAATTTTGCAAGTGCAAAATAAGTTTGATATCACAAGAAAGTCTTATTTATAAGGCTTTTTTTGTTGTGGTGATATCAATCTCTTATGCTCTTACATAATTAGTTATTAAAAATAGCTAATTAGTGTGATAGAGAATCCCATACGTGGGATATAGAGAGGAGGTGATTTTATGACAAAAAGAAGAACTCATATATCAATTGCGTTTGATATTGACGATCAAATTCAAGAATATTCTAATTTAAAGAAAATTAGTTACTCTGAAGCAGTTAGTCAATTAGTATCACTAGGATTAAATAATATGAATCTAGTTAAGACAATTGATAGGACTAATTCTCTACTAGATAGAATTTATTCTAAGAGTTGCTACATTGTTGCACTACTTGAACAAATCTATTCTGATTTTGAATGGGACAAAATAACTAATCCAAAAGAAAGCAAAGCTTTAAATAAATTTAAATCTAAATTAAGCAAGTACAAATTAGAAGATTAAGGAGATGATTATATGCACAGATATCTAATTAGAATTAGAAAAGAAGTATTTGATTTATTAAAAGTAGAAGCTAAAGCAAGAGGAATAAGTATTAATGATTTTATGACTTATTGTATTGAAGTTGCATTAGCTGAATATATGAATGAATCAGCTGAAGCATTTAAAGATTCAGTTAAAGACAAAGCGATTCAAAGAGAAAGGAAACGATTACAAAGTGAGCAAGAGCCATGGAAAAATGTATTATGATCTTTTGAATGATAATTTGAGTAAGAGCACAATCGTGCTCTTTACTCTCCTATTATCTAATTCAAACCAGAAAGGATATGCATTTGGATCAAATAAATATTATGCAGAAAAATTAAAATGTACTACAAGAACTATATCTTCTTTATTAAGAACTCTTGTTAATAAGAATTACATAATTATAGAACATCCTAGAAGTTTTAAAAGGAAGATATATATTAGAAATAAATTTCCTACATAATAGAAAGAATATTCTATCTTGATAGAACAATTTATCTAACATAATAAATAAAGATAATATATAAATATAATAGTTATACAAAGGCCTTAGTAAAAGGTAAAGGAGGTTTCGGTATGAAAGATTTAGTAGACTATATAAAATATCATGGATATATAACAAGTATTAGAGATAATGTAGATAAAGACTATATCTGGTTTGATATATGTCAGAAAGAACAATATAAGGATAAAAATGGTGTGGATAGGACTAACCTATCCTTTTTTAGTGCAAGAATGTATATTGAATATACATACAAGATTGAATTAAGAGTTGGTAAAGATGTTTATGTAGAAGGAATACCTAAAGGTTACATAGATAAAAATGGTCATAGACAAAACTATATCCATATTTTAAAAATAAATGATTTAGAAGTTAATAAAGAACCACCACTTTATGGTGATGGATATTGGAATGGACAAAAAATTGAAAGTGAAGAAGCTTCACCAGAAGAACAAGCATATATGCAAAAATTAATTAATGAAATCACAGGGGGTGAATAATATGAATGCAGAAGATACATTAAAAATAATAACTAAACAATGGTGTAACCTAACTGATCTAATGAAGTTATTAGGATGTGGAAGAAATAAAGCATTAGATGTAAAAAAACAAATTAAAGATAAATTAATAAACGAGGGATATTTTATTCCAGGTAATGATTTACCTATGCAAGCTGTTGTTGATGTTTTAAAAATAGATATTGATAGATTAGAAAAAATTATTAAGTTGGGCATATAACCTGACTTTTTTTTGTTTTTGTGCTATATTGGAGTTGTATAAGAGGTAACTCAGTATAGCAATATAAGGAGGTATAAATAATGGCTGTACTACAGTTACCAAAAGAAAGAGCTACCAAAGATGGTAGACGTTGGTATTTTTACGACAAAATAAAAGTCGATGGAAGAACTAAAGCTTATATGTCTAAAAGTTATATGACTAGAAATGAAGCACTAAAAGCTGAAAGAGATTTCTTAGTTGGATATGAAACTAGAGAGATAAATGTTACTAGTATGACATTTAAACAACTATATGATGAATTTTATGAATATAAGAAAGATAAAGTTAAAGCAACTACTCTAAGATCATATAGAAGAAATATTCTTCAATTAAGTGAATTCTATGAATTAAAAATAAAAGATATAAGAATAGAACACTATATAGCATGGAGAAAAAGAGTTGGAAATCTAGATTCCGCAGATAAAACTAAGAATGGTTATTACAAATTATTAAAGACTATTCTTAACTATGGAACTAAATGGCATGATTTTAACTTCACTTCAATCTATAACCGAATGGAAAAGTTTAACAATCCAAATAAACCACCAAAAGAAATGCAATTCTATACATGGGAAGAATTTAAACAATTCTTATCAGTTATTGATGATATTAAATGGAAAGCATTATTTGAAGTATTATTCTTTTGTGGATTACGTAGAGGTGAATTAAGAGGTCTTTCTTGGGATAATATAGATTTCTTTAATCACGAACTATCAGTTGTTAAGAATGTAGTTCAAGAAGGAGAATCAGGTGATTATATAGTTACTACACCTAAAACAAGAACTAGTGTTAGAACACTACCTGTTCCAGAAAGAGTTATGAATGATCTTCATGAATTATATCTTCAAGAAAAGAAGCAATATGGATTCACTAATAAGTGGTATGTATTTGGAGATAAAGAACCACTATCAGCTAATGTACTTAGACACCATAAAAATGATTACACTAGAGATGCTGGAGTTAAACAAATAAGAATTCACGACTTTAGACATTCATGTGCATCAGTATTAATAAATAATGGCGCTAGTATCATGATTGTTGCTAAATATCTTGGACATGCTAAGATAGATGAAACACTAAATACCTACTCTCACCTATTTAAAAATAAGATGGATGAGATAGTAAAAACTATGGATAATTTAGAGTAAAAAATACTCTACATTAACGAGTGGTTAATGTAAAAGTTAATGTAACCACTAATTTTATAAAAAACAAAAATACGGAAATCCTTTATTTATAAGGGTTTCCGCTAATTTTAAACGATTTCCCGCCGGGTGCAGGGGGCTCGGTATAACGAACTACTTGATACCTTAAATTCCCGTAGTTTCCTCTAAAACTCGTCAATTTTCCTTTCAACTCCACTTGAAAAACACTTGAAAATATAGTCAAAGTGTATCTAAATATGTATCTAATTACAATTTTTCTATATAATCAATAATATAATCACAACATAAATTAAATTCTTTATCCATCTCTTTTTTAGTAGTTAATTTATATGAAACAAAATTTGATCTTACTTTATTTATAAAGTTAACATTATCCAAATCTTTATTTGAATCAGTAATATATTTTTTTAGTTTTTCTTTATCAAATGTTGCTTCATCTATATTTTCAACATTATTTATACATTCTAATGAATTAAATCTTGGCACATAACCATGATTTATTAAATAATAATCATATAAAGCACATTCTCGATGCTTAATATCTTTTATTTTTTTAAATGGTAAGTAAACATCTTTTCCTTTAATACGAAGTCCTATATCATTACCATTTTCATCATAAATATAAAAGTTTTCAAATAGAAATGTATTAAAAAATTTATCAGTTAAAAGATGTAATAAATATCCCATCATAATTGGATTGTTTAATTTATCTTTATATTTGTTTACGAATAAATCAGGATTACAAGTTCCATTTACTCCATTTTTTCCATTTTGAAAATGTGCTAAAGTATGATCTTCTTCTAAGCAAATATCAGGTAATACACTTCCAAGCATAAGACTATCTAAATCCACTTTTAGTTTTTCATTAACTTTATTAGCAACTGCTAAATGTATTTTGTGTGTTGGCATATATCTTCTCTCCTCAACTATATCAATTATAACATATGTTTAACAAAATCCAACCAAAACTCCTAGAAAAAGAGTTAAACAACTTGAAAACCTTATAAATAAAGGATTAATCAATATAAATATAAAAATTAGATACATTTTAGATACCAAAAAATGTATCTAAAGTGTATCTAAAAGTATAAATTTCAAAGTAATAATTCTTACAATCCCTTTATTTATGGATAAAAAACGAGAGTCAATTATTCATGACTCTCTTTCAGGGGGTTTTGGTTGAATACATCCACACTTATATTCGTAGAAGTATTCGTGACATATTTCTATGTCAATTTAATAATATAATATTATAGTTTTTTTGTCAATTTATTTTTTTGATTTTTTACATTTATTATGTAATCTTTTAATTCTGACCATTCTGAAAATCTTTTACAATTAGTTTCTTTTTCTATATTTAAATTAGAGTTATAAACTAGTGAGTCTATTCCTAATTTTGTATTTATAAGTTCACACGTTGAGATAGAGTCATCTATCATAATATCTATTTTCTCATCTTCACATGCTTTTAATTTGTTTCCTTGGCCTACTAGTAACTTATCATACTTTATTTTATTTTTATCTAAATATTCTTTTGTTTCTTTATAAGCATTTCCAAAATACATATCACTTCTTGATGTAATAAAATATATTTCACATCCCTCTTGAATTAAATAGTCTATTGAATCTTTTACATCATCTTTTAATTTAACTCCTCTAATTAATTCAACTGCATGATCATGATAAAACTTTTGTAGTTTTGGAGTATCTAAGATACCTCTCATTATCTTCTCAATACTTAATGAAAGTTCATGACTATATTCTTTATCATATTTACTTATTAATACTTTTAAATATTCAGATGTTTCAGTTATTGTGTCATCTATATCAATTCCTATTTTCATAAATTACCTCTTTTTTATTAACTGAACTCCATTTTTAAAATCACTTACTGTTTCAGTTTTAAACATTCTTTGTTCAAAATAACATATAAACTCTCTTAATAGATTCGATGGTTTTATTCTACCATAAGCTCCACAATCATTTATCAAATTATTTAATTTTTCTGATTCTAATTTTGCTAATGTTACTAGTTCTGATATAATAGTTTCTCCTAATTCTTTCATATTGTTCCTTAATACCCATATTTCATCATCATATGTAACTTCAAACATATCAGTATCTATTGCAACTAAAGAATTATTTGGTGTTAATATTATGTTTTCTTGATGCATATCATGCATCACAATACCTCTTCTTGATACATTAATGACTTCTTTTTCAAACTCTTCTAAGGCATTTATAAACTCATTTAATAATAATCTACCATCTAAGTTATAAATAACTTTTCCTTCAATAAAGTCACTCAAATACCCTCTAAAACACTTTTTAGAATATTCTTTTTCAAACACTAATATTTTAGGATACGCTATTAATTTACTTTTTTGATTTGTAAGTAATTCTAACTGAGGCAAATTAAAGCTATCTGTTTTATATTCTTTATATACCAGTGTATCACTATATCTATATACATTACCTTGTAATCCACTATTATCAATTAATTCCCTATGAAATTCATGATCTATTTTAGGCAATATCATTATATTATCCGCCATATGCACCTCTTGATTTCATAGAATATCACACTTATCAAAATATTTCAAGTAAACAAAAAGACGAAAACTACATTTCACCTTTCTTATTTTTCTTTTTATTAGATATTAATATACTAATTACCCCTATTAAAGCTCCAACTGCTGCATATATTAATATATTTTTGAAGCTTAAATCTTTTTTTATATCTTTATCTAATTCTTTTTGTACATCTTCAGTTTCATTTTTATACTTATCTAAAATATTATATTTAGCACTATCCATAATACTTTTCATAATAGATTCTTCACTTTCACTAAACTCACCTTGTTTTTGCATTTGAAATGTATATCCTTGTGCATTAACGACTGTATAATATGCTAGTACGTTATATTTAGATGTCTCATCATAATACTTTACTATTGCATATTTAGTTTTTCCATTATTATAAACTTTATAATCTTCTGATGAAACTAACTTACTAATCTCTTTAGCAACTTCTTTTACTATATTATCTGGATAATTAGATAGATTATTCATATCTTCAACTGGCTTAATTCTTAATATAAAATCAGTTCCTAATTCTTTAGGTGATGCATCTATATAAGCTTCATTCTCATTAAAGAAGTTTTCCATATATTCTTTAGTTAAACCTAAAGATTCTAATTCTTTATTATTATCTAAATTATATCTTGTAAATGCATACCAATCATCATTAAAATCTATAGAAAGATTAACCTCACTTAAATCAACAGTTTTTCCATATATACTAATTGGTATAAACAACATAAAACCAATCAATAAACATAATATTTTTTTCATAATATTTTTCCTTCCAAATCAAAGCCTTAATTCTTTAATGACTTAAACATTTTCTTCCATAAATTACTTGATGAATAATTTAATATTCCTGCTTTATATATTTTAAGTCCATATTTATATAATAAACCACATGTACCAATTAATAATAATATTGATATTCCAAGATCTAGTAATGACATCTCACCTATAGTATACATAACAGGTGCTAATATACCTGAAATAAACGGTATAAATGCAGCTATTTTAATAAATAATGCTCCTTGATATACAGATGCATATATAGCTAAATAATATCCTATCATTAAGAATATCATAACAGGTGTTAATATCTGGTTATAATCTTCCATATTAGTTGTCATACTAGCTAGTACTCCTATAAATAATGAATATGCAAAGAAACTAAATAACATTAATAATATAAAGAACGGTATACCACTTACTAATCTACTTGCTATATCACTTTGTAAGAACATGTTAATATATTGTGAAATGCTACTTACTGATACATTACTAGATATCACATCACTTCCAGGTATTCCAGTAGTTGCAACTCTTATTAATACTCCAACTATTACATAGAATATAAGCAACAAACCTTGAACTATCGCAAATACATTAGCAGATATTAATTTAGACAAAAAATGTATTTCAGGTTTTACACTTGATATAATAACTTCCATACTCTTAGTAGATTTTTCTTCATTAATTTCAGCACCTATCATTTGTATAATTAAAACTATAAGTAAGAAAAAAGGTACTATAAATATAATTATTATTATGCCGCCTATTTTCTCCATTAACTCTTCATTTTCATTAAGATTTTCATCTAAAAGAGTTCTTTTAACATCAACTGACTTATAAATATCATTTAAAGTATCTTGATCAATATTAGACCTTTCTAATGCTAAATTTGATTTAACTGTATTTAATGCATTAACTATATTTTGATATAATACAGTATCTATATAATCATATGAAATAATTTCTGCATTAAATATTTTGTCTACTCCTTTACTATCACTTTTAGTAATATGAACAATTATATCATCACTTTCATCTTTAATGATTTCTTTTTTTAGTTCGCTTACTTTTTTATCACTTTTTTCTACTTCTGCATTATAGTTATTAAGTACATCCAAATAACTATTTTTCATAGTTTCATTAACATCATCATAAATACCCATTTCATCTACTATATATACATGTGTTAATTTATCAAAATCCCCACCAAATAATTTAACAATACTATCTAAATTAATAAGAATAGCTATTACTATAAATAATACTAAATTAGTTATTTTAAATGATTTAGTATTTATTTTTCTTTTAATACTATCTTTTGTTAAAAACTTAAATTTATTTTTCATATGCCTCCCCTACTGTACTTACAAATATTTCATTCAAAGTTGGCTCTTCTACTACAAATTTAATTACATTATTACATTTTGATACTTTTTTAAATACATCATTTACATATTTAATATCTTCTATTTTAATATTATATTCATTTTTATTTTTAATAACGTCTTCTACACCTTTGATTTTTTTAATTTCATTTACGTCTAGGTCAGCTATTACTTTAATATTTTTCTTTCTATAATCTTCTTTAATTTTAGTTAATTTACCTTCTAGAACAGTACTACCTTTAACAAGTATAACAAGTGAATCACAAAAATATTCTATATGTTCCATCATATGTGATGAAAATATTATCATAGTTTTATTTTTTTTAAGTCTCAATATTACTTTCTTAAACATCTCTACATTTATAGGATCTAATCCACTAAATGGCTCATCTAATATCAAAAGTTTTGGACTATGAAGTATACTTATTATAAATTGTATCTTTTGTTGATTACCTTTAGATAACTCTTTTATTTTTTTATTTTTATATTCTTTAATATTAAATTCATCTAAATACTCATCTAGCTTTTTTTCCACTTCTTTTTCAGTCATTCCCTTAAGCACACCATAATATATTGCTTGCTCTAAAACGGTTTTGCTAGTTATTAAGCTTCTTTCTTCTGTTAAGAAGCCTATTTGATCAGTAAGAGTATAATCGATTTTTTTGCCATCTAAAGTAATTTCCCCTTTTGTTTTATCAAGAAGACCCATAATCATTCTAAATGTAGTAGTTTTACCTGCACCATTCACACCAAGCAAACCAAATATCTCTCCTTCTTTTATCTCGAATGATAAATCATTTACTGCTCTAAAGTCATCATAATATTTAGTAACATGGCTTACTTTTAACATATCTTTACCTCCATTCCATTTTCTATTCCTAAGTTTTCTGCTTCATCTTTATTCATATGATATTCTAGTACACATGTTTCATCAGATTTAATCATAACTTCATCAAGAGTTAACCCATTTACTTTTATTTTTACTATTTGGCCTTTAGAGACATTAAATTCTTTTAAATCTTCACTACTCATATGAATATGCCTATCAGCAATAATAGTTGACTCAACTGCTTCATACGTACCATGTGGTCCTACTATAGTGATAGACTCACTTCCCTTTAAGTTTCCACTACTTCTAACAGGTGGATTAATACATAAATATTCACAATCTCTTTCAAGTAATTCTACTTGTGTATATTTTCTACAAGGTCCTACTATACGAACATTTTCTATTTTCTTATTATTTTTTATTAATGTTACTGTTTCTTCTGCTGCAAATTGTCCTTTTTGTACTAACATTCTTCTAACATTAAGATTATAATCTTTACCAAATAGTATATTTAATACTTCACGTGTTACATGTATATGATGATTAGATATAGCTGATTTTATTATCATAAAAGTATCCTCCTACTACATTATAAAATATTTTCATTTAAAATTGAATAATTAATCACAAAATAATCTATGTTTCATTAAATAATATTAAAAGGGGATGATAATTTGAACGGTAGTTATTATAAAACTCCAGTATTCTTAAATGATATAGAAAGGGATTCAAATAAGCCAAACAATTATCAAGTAGATTATCCAATGGAACAAAGTTATATTGAAAATATAATAAGAAATAACATTGGTAAAAAAGTAAGAGTACACGCATCTTTTAGTGATTCAGTTGAATGGAGAGATAGAGTATTTACAGGTATAATTGAACATGCTGGTAGAGATAATCTTGTTTTAAATGATGTTGAAAATAACAAGCATTACTTAATACTTATGATATATGTTGACTTCTTTGAATTTGATGAGGAAATAATTTACGCAAAATAACTTTAAATATAATATAATTTTTGCTATAATATCTAAGTAGGATGTGATTATATGAATACATTAAATATTATTGCTTTAATATTAGTTATTTTGATTATTCTTATTAGTTTAATTACCATTTTATTTAAGTGTCATAATGAAAAACTAGAATCAATCATTAAAAATTTAGATAATACCGAACAGGAATGCTTTGATAAATTAAAAAATAAATATGATTATATTATAAGACTCATTAATATCATAGAAGATAAATATAAAATTGAAAGCAAAGTTTTCGAAGATGCAAAGAAAATGAAAATAGACTCAATCAAATCATATAAAAATGAAAAAATACTTAATAAATGTTATAAAGAAATACTACAAATAAAAGAAGATAATAAAAAAACTAAAGTAAGAAGTTTTAAAGATATAATAAATGATTACGAAGATAACGAACTACTAATAATATCACTAAGAACTTATTATAATAAATACGTTCTAGAATATAATAACTTAATAAAAAAATTTCCTTATAATATAATTTCTAAGTTTAAAAAATATCAACTTAAAACTCTATTAGAAGGAAAAGAATTAACAAATAATTTTAATAATTCTTTGGAAGTGTAAAATTCACTTCTTTTATTTTGTTTTGTTTTAAAAAATTATTAGTTTTAGAAAATGGTTTGCTCCCAAAAAAACCATTTCTAGCTGAAAATGGACTTGGATGAGTACTTTCTATTACTAAATGTTTAGGATTCGTTATTAATGCTTTTTTACTTCTTGCAAAGCTACCCCAAAGTATAAATACAACTGGTTCTTTTTTTAAATTTAAAAGTTTTATTATATGATCTGTAAGTATTTGCCATCCTAAATCCTTATGAGAGGCTGGAGAGTCTTTTCTAACTGTAAGTACTGAGTTTAATAAAAGTACGCCTTCTTTAGTCCACGGACTCAAATCTCCACAACCTTCATTTTTAATGCCCAAATCATAATATAGTTCTTTAAATATATTTTGAAGACTTGGTGGTAATTTAACTCCTTTTTTAACGCTAAACGAAAGGCCATGAGCTTGACCTTCCCCATGATATGGATCTTGTCCTATAATAACAACCTTTGTATCTTTATACGATGTAAATTTTAAAGCATTAAAAATATCATCCCATTTGGGAAAACATGTATAGTTTTCATATTCTTCTTTAACTTTATTCATAAACCTCTTAAAATTTGGACTTTCCCATACACTAGATAAAACTATATCCCAATCATTACCTATCATATTTTTCACTTCCTAATAATTTTATTATACTATAAGTATTAATAATAATCATAATAAATAATAAATAATCTAAATATTTCCAAATAATACTATTGTCAAGAACTATCCCAAGTAAACAAACTATTATAAATAATATCTTAAAAATACTAAGTAAAATCTTACTTGCAGTTAGATACTCTATATAATTTTTGCCAATATAATATCCACTTAATATTGTAGTAAAGCCAAATAAAGTAAACGTAATTATTAAAAGATATACACCAAGTCTACCACTTGTCATATAAAATACTGAGTTTATTAATAATATATAGTCATCAATAATATTACCGTTATATAAATATATTAATAATAAAGATGATATAAGTAGTGTTATAACAAAAGATATAAAATACATACCAAGTACTTGATATCTCATACATATATCAGAGTCATTTTTATCAGCTGCCGATGAAACAGAAGTCGTGCCAACCAATGTCTCATTCATAAATATACTTCTTTTAATACCTATTACCATACCGGATAATATTGATTTAATTGAAAAAATGTCATCAAAATTATATTTAAAAGACAAAATTAATGTATCAATATTTTTAAATATACTGTAAAAACACATAATAACAAATATAAAACACATAATTGGAACTACTTTATTCATAAGCTTTAAAACTGAATTAATAGATAAATCTATAGTAATTAAAAGTATCAAAAGCACACAACATATTATAATTGATTTATTAATATTTGTATTTAATATTATAATATTACTTATAGTGTTTAACTGAATCATTTGGAAAAAGAAACAATAAACTATTATCAAAAGTATACAAGAAAATAATGCAAGTATTTTGCTATTAATTCCATATCTTAGTATGAAATAAGGTCCTCCAATAAAGTTATCTTTATTTTTCATTCTATACTTTTTACCTAAATATGATTCATAATAACATATTGAACTCATTAGAAATGAAAACAAGATTATCCATATTATTGATCCAAAGCCGCCAACTATTACACATACAGTTGTGCCAATAATAGAGCCAACTCCTACTTTTGTACCAAGTGTTAAAAACAATGATGTTTTGTCCTTACTAAATAACTCATTTATTCCTAGTTTATAATTTCTATACTTAATTTTCTTACTCACAAAGATTGAAAGTACAAACATAAATATAGTCAATATTGTCCACATACTAAATAATATTTTTATAATTAAAAAGTTATCACTATTTATGATAACTTTCATTATTCATTATTTTAAATGATCTATAAATTTGTTCTAATAAAATTGCTCTAAAAAGTCCATGTGGAAATGTTAATTTAGAAAATGATATCAACTCATTACTTAGGCTCTTAATCTTATCATCAATGCCATCTGAACCTCCTATTATAAATGTAATATTACTTTTACCATTATTAAATAAGTTTTCTAAATGATCTTTAAACTCAATAGAGTTATATTCCCTACCATATATATCTAATGAAATAATATAGTCATTCTTATTAATTTTTTTTAAAATCTCATCTTTCTCTTTAGTAATATTGCTATCTTTAACTTCGATTAACTCAATCTTATGATATTTAGTTATTCTTTTATAATAATCTTCTACCATGCTTTTTAGATATTTTTCCTTTAAAGAGCCAACTGCAATAATCTTTATCATTTATATAATTTAAGTGGATCCATCATGACACCGTTTTTATACATAGTTAAGTGAAGGTGCGTACCAGTACAAGAACCTGTACATCCCATTATGCCTATAACTTGTCCTTTTTCCACTTTATCTCCTGGTTTTACCATATATTTTGATAAGTGCATATATACACTTGTATAGCCACCATCATGATCTATTTTAACATTAGTACCTGCTCCACTATTCCATCCAGTTTGAGCTGATTTAACAGTTCCACTTTGTATAGCATAGATATTTCTTGATGAAGTACCAGTAATATCAACTCCACTATGAAAATGTTCTTCTCCTCTAATTGGATGAACTCTATATCCATAGTATGAAGATATTCTAAATGGTTTGCTTGTAGGCCATGCCCAATATGTTGTATTTCCATAATATACAACATTTTTAGCACCTACTACTATTATTTTATCAACTGCTTCACTTATAACCTCATTACTAACTTGTGCACTTTTTAAAATTACACCATTCATCTCTTTAGTGGCAAATGTAACTTTACTTAATCCATCCGAACCATTTTGCTTAACATACATATCATCAGCGCTAAGAGATTTATCATATTCTACTTTTGTTTCATGTTTGATTGTTTGAAGCTCTGTATCGAATGATTCAACAACTATATTAGCAATAGGTGATATTGGAGAGACTGTTACCTCTTGCCCTTCTGCTAAAAGAGCATTTTCACCAACAATATCAGGGTTAGCTATTAAAAAGTCCGATACACCAAGTTTATTATTATAAGCTATTGTTTCTATAGTATCATTATCTTTTACTGTATATTTATCTGTAAGATTAGTAGTACCAAATAAAAAGTATTGACTTAGTTCATCAGAATTAGTAATTATTTTTTCCTCTGTTGATACATATGTTTTTTTTATAGTAACATTTTGATCAAAATATACATTAGTAATTTCCATACCCTCTTCTTTACTATTACTATATTTTCCAGATAAATAATTATTATATTCTTCCTCTGATAAGAAAGCTAGTATTGTATTCTTAACTGCCACATCTAAATCTTTTTTATTTAATATATAGAACTTTCTTGAATCTTCTTCATCATTACCTTTAACAGATACTTCATATCCTTCGATTGTAAAAGGTGCTGAATCCTTTATCTCATTATATACTTCTTTAGGTGTCATCACATCATCATCGTATGTTAATACCTCTTGTACTTCTAACCCCTCAGGTGGATATATTTTACTAACACCATATTTCTTTTTAATTTCATCTTGTTCTTTATCTATAAGATCATATAAATCATCTTTTGATGAAATTAGTCCTACCTTTTTATCTGATAAATAAACTTGATAATATTTATTTACCTTTCTTTCTATAGGTTCAAATGTAATACACATATAAATTACAA
Organism: Clostridium sp. CAG:1000; assembly: GCA_000436975.1. Classification (GTDB taxonomy): domain Bacteria; phylum Bacillota_I; class Bacilli_A; order RF39; family UBA660; genus CAG-1000. The sequence goes on along the minus strand of HG000334.1, from coordinate 10,337 downwards.
AACATACAACTAGAAAAGTAAAAAATATTGTTGAAATAGATACTTTTTCCTTATTCATTCTCATCTTCCTTATTTATATAATTATCAAATGAACCAGTGTTCATTTTAAATATTAAGTCAACAGCACCAGTTTGACCTGCTCTGTGCTTAGCAATAATTAATTTAATTTTTCTATTGATATTACCATCATATTTTCCATATTCATCACTATGAAGAAATAATACAATATCTGCATCTTGTTCAATAGAACCAGATTCTCTTAAGTCTGATAGTTTTGGCGTTTTATCACCATCTTTTCTTTGCTCAACGCTTCTTGATAATTGTGCTAAAGCGATTACTGGAACATCTAACTCCATGGCTAATTTCTTAATATCACGACTTATTTCACTTACTTCTTGTACCCTTTGGCCAGCATATTTAGATGAACTTGATAATAATTGCAAGTAGTCAATTACTATTAAATCAAGTCCAGAATCAGAATTTTTTAATTTTCTACACTTTCTTCTAATTTCGCTTACAGTAAGTCCACCTGAATCATCTATAAAGAACTTTGTGTCAGAAAGTTCACTCATAGCTTCATTCCATTTTTTCCAGTCATTATTTTTAAGCTTTCCTGTTTTTAATACATCGCCATCTATTTTACCAACACACCCAAACATTCTCTTAGCTATTTCTTCTACACCCATTTCAAGTGAGAAAAATGCTATACTATTTTTATTCTTAATAGCAGCATTCAATGCAACATTTAATGCAAAGGCACTCTTACCACAACCTGGTCTACCTGCGACAATAATAACTTGTTTCTTTTGAAGACCTCTTGTCATATTATCAAAGTCATAATATCCTGTTCTAATACCAGTAAAATCAGTTTTAGATTCAGCAAGAGCTTCCATATTTTTTTGTACTTCAGGAAGTACATCTTGTATACTTCTTATATCTTTTCCCAATTTGTCATTATAAACGCTTAATATATTTCTCTCAGCATTTTCAACAATATCAACAATACTATCTTGCTCATTATAGCATTCTTCTTGTATTTTAGTTGTTTTATTTATTAAGTTTCTTAAAATACTTTTTTCAAAAATAATATTAATATAATAATTTAAATTAGCAGTTGAAGGCACTGAATCAATTATATCAGTTATATATTCTACCCCTCCTACTTTAGCTAAATCCTTATTCTTATCAAGTTCATTGCATACAGTTGCTACATCTACAGGTACATTGTTTGTATGTAAATTTTTCATAGCTTTATATATTATTCTATTCTCATCACTATAAAACATTTCATCGGTTACTTCATCCATTATTTTGTCAAGAGCAGTCTTTTCAAGAAAGCCACAGCCTAAAACAGATATTTCAGCATCAATATTTTGAGGTTCTTTTCTTGCCATAATCTACTCCTGTTTAATTAAAACTATATCAAATTCAAATTTTACTTTCTTGTGTAGAGTTATTAATACCTTATGTGTACCAAGACTATTAATATCTCCATCTATAGTAATTTTTTTCTTATCAATGTCATATCCCATTTTACTAAATTCTTCACTTATTTGTTTAGTACTTATATTGCCAAATACTCTATCTTGAGCACCAGTTTTAACTTTAAATACTATTTTTTTACTTTGAAGTTCACGCTTTAATTTATTGCATTCATCAATTAATGCTTGTTCTTTTAATTCTCTATCTTTAATTTCATTGTCAAGAACATTTGCACTCTTAGATGTATATGGTACTGCTAAACCTTCGCTTATTAAAAACTTAGCATATCCATCTTTAACTTCTTTTATCTCATCTTTATGAGCTTGTTTTTTTACATCTTTAATAAATATTACTTTCATATGTTTATACACCTCCACATGAATTTATTCATTAATATTATAGCATATATAAAAATAAAAAAAAAGTTGTAAATATACTTAAAATATTATATAATTATTACAATGATAATGGAGGATATATGAGTAATATTTCATTAGACAAAGCTAAACAATTTGAAGCATTAGTAGTTAAATGTTTAATTAACAAATATGGTAAGATTTTACCTAAAAATAAAATTGAATTATTAAACTCAACTAATTTTTTAACTGAAGAAATGCTTAATAATGTTACATCGAAAGAAGAACTTCAAGGTGTAATTGTTAGAGCTGTATTTAGAGGCATATTAAATATAGAATGTAAAAAAGAATTAACTATTGATGGCAAGAAAGAACTTATAGATTATGGACAAAATTTAGAAAATGAATTAATTGAATATTATAGTAATGCTTTAGTTCAAGAATATGGCATTGAAATAAATAAAATAGATGGTTTATCTGATAATATTGAAATGGTTATGAAGCTAAAAGACAAACTTGATGAAGGTCTTGATTCACTAGTATTTGAAAGCGATGCAATTAAATTATTAAATGCAGCTCAATTGAAAGATTTAATTGAAAAAAATGATAACCTTGCAATTGAAAATTATATAAAAGAAAAAAACGATATTTTAAATGCAAAAGGTCAATTAGAACAAAAACAATTAGACACATTAAATAAAGAATTAAATGATAAATCTAGACTTCAAATTTGTTATCTAAATGGAAAGCAATATATCAAATACATAGATAAAAGTGATAAAGTTCACCTTATTGAAACAAAAGATCCTCTAATTATTTCTAAAGCATATAAAGAAGGGTTAAAAACGTATGTGTCTTCAAATAATTTGGATGTAGATGATTTCTTTCAAAATTTAAAAGATATAAATGATGAAATCGAACTTAAAACATTAAAAGAAAAAGATTTAGACAATGCTACTAGTCAAGAGATTGATATGCTTGATTTTGTTCATTCAAATAAAAAAATCCAAGAAAAAGCAAATGATCAAGAAATTACGCATTCCGAAGATAGTACTATTCATGTTATTGAAGCAACAAATGAAATTGTAACAACCCAAAAAAATGAAGTTAAGGATGATGTAAAATCAAAAATAATTGCAAATGATATAACAGGTCTTAAAGAAAATGGAAGTAGCGAATTTGCTCAAGAAGTAACTAACAATGACGAAATAATTATATCCGATGAAGAAGCAAAAAAACTATATGAGAAATTTGCAAATAATGAAAAGCTTTCCCTTGCTGAATTAAGAGCACTTAGAAATTATGAAAAGAAAAGACAGGAAATGGGTGAAAAAACCGTTCTTAGTGCTGATGAAATTGCACAAATGCAAATAGATAATTTAAAGCAACTACAATCATATGAAAAAGGCCCAAAACTTGTGCCAAAATATTATGGATTCGTAAGAGGGTTCCTTATGATGTATATAATGCTTGCTAGTGGTGCTATTGGTCTTAGTATTGGAGCATTAATATCTAGATTAATAATTAGATAACTCATGTTATCTTTTTATTTTCTAATTTATTTTATATATTATCATAGCAGAAAAACAATAAATTTGTTCCTCACTAAATATTGAAACAGCACTTCTAAATTGTATATCAACAATTTCATACTCAGTACTCTCTAAAAAGTTATTCACACTATTTTCTAAATCTTTCTCATGATTTTCATCTATAATCTTAACTCTTAACATTTTATTCACCATAAATATCTTATCAAATAAATAAAAAAAATAATGTCGAATAATGACATCATTTCTTTTTATTTACTTTTTTTCTTATTTCATCTAATTTAATAGTATTAGTTTGCTCTAATCCTTCATCATAAGACATTCTATTTATACTAAGGCCTAATACAAATATATAAGCAAGAGCATAAAACCATAAAAGTAACATAACTATATTTGCTAAGTTTCCATACACTAAATCATATCTAGCAATATTATTAATATAATATGAGAAACAAAATGTTAATAACAGCCATGTAATTGTAGTAAACACTGCTCCTCTAGTCATATATTTACTTGGTATTTTTTCATCAGGCGCTATTGCATATACAGTCTTAATAAAGAAATACACAACAAGCAATGATACTGGAACTCTTAATATAAAGTATAAAGTATCTACTATTATTTTATTATCCGCTATTATAGATGTAAATGAACCAATAAGAGCTATTATAGCATTTCCAAGTACTTGTACAATTACAATGAATGCAAATAGCAATACAACACATACTGCTAAAAATACAGCTTTAATCATTCTTCTTAAGAAGGAAGAATTATCAAAACCATATATAGTGTTACTTGCGATTATAATCGCATTGCATCCATTAACCGCAACTGTAAAGCCAACAACCAATGTAACAACTGAATCCATAGAAATTGAACTAGTAAAAACCGGTTGTAATAAATCTACCACTCCCTTAGGAAATGTTTTAGCAAGAAAATTATTGATTACATCCATAGGTAGATGAAACTGTGTACAAAAATAAAATATTAAAGTCAACATTGGTATAACTGCCATAAAGAATGAAAATGCAAGATTACCAGGTAATATACTCATCTCACGAGCAAATATTAATTTTTTAAACTCTTTTATCTTATTTTTCATTTTTGACACCCTTAGACTTCCTAATCATCATAAGAGAATCATTAATTGCATCATCTATAGTTGTCTGCTCATTATTAATCATTGAATATCCAATAGATACTCCGTAATCTCTATTCGATAATGAGTTTTGAATCTCACGATTTAATTTATGAATATAAGAGCCAACTTTCTTTTCATCATATCCTACTAAATAAATCATAAATTCATCACCATCAGTTCTTAAAATCTCTGTATTATCTTTTTGAGTCCTTATAAGAACAGAAGCAACTGATCTAATTTGATTATCTCCAGCTTCATGACCATATTTATCATTTAATGTTTTTAATTTGTTAATATCTATAATTATTATAGCTTGAGGATATATCTTACTGGAATTCCAAAATTCAATATTATCATTTAAATAATTTCTATTTTTCAAATTAGTCATCGCATCTAAATAATAAAGTCTATCTTCTTTTTTAACTTTTTTTCTATAAAAAGAGTTTTTCAAAAAAGCATATGCTATAAAACAAAGTAACACTATTGCAACTATAATGTAAATTAAGTTAGACATAATAAATCCAATTATTCTATTGTTTTTCAAAGTAGTTATAACTCCAACTACACTTTCATTCTTCATTTCATTTGAACTCAATGTACTTAAATAAAAATCAAATACGCTATTAAATGCAGAATTATTTTTATTTAATAAGAAAGAATTATTAAGTCTAACAGTATCTATATATCTAATACTATAATTTTTAAGTTTAGAATCCTTATAATAATCATAGACCTCTTTTTCAATAATAATTATTGAGTCTTTATCAACATTTTTTAATAAAGTCTTAATATTAGCATAGTCCTTTATTTCAAATAAATTTTTACTTGCCATATTATATTTAAGATTCATTGTTGATAACATGTTAACATTAGAATTAACAAGGCTATATAATGAATTAACTACGATATTATTATCAACATGAGCAAGTACTACATACTCAGTTGTACCAAGTGTTCTGGTACTTGTATAATTGTCTGAATTTAGCGAATAATAATTTAATACTAAATCTACTTTAGAGGATGATAATGCAGAATTTAATTTCTTAGTATCATCATACTCAATATATTTATATGTTACTCCTGTCATATCAGCAAACTTAGATAAGTATGTATCTGTAAGACCTGTGAACTTATTATGAATCATTCCCTCAAATGGAAGATTAGAAATATATCCAACTATTAAATCTTCATTAGTAATAGCCTCTTTGTCCATCTCAGAATAATTTTTTTCTGTAAAATATAAATTTAAGAAATATTCGTTTATTTTACTCTTAGCAGTCTCTTCCCACCTATAATAGAATTTAGATGCAACACTACTAAGTTCACTATCCTTATCATTAGTCTCTAGACAATAATAAGAATATAATCCATCTAAATGATAAATAATTTCATATTTATTAGTTATTATTCTATCTAAATACTTATACATAGGTATTATCATATAATCAATCTCATCATTTTGATAATATGCCATTAAATCCTCAACATCATCATATTCAGTTAAAGAAATGCTTTTATATTCAGTTAAATAATATGATATAGTTTCAGCATCAGATGATAATACACCTATTTTTTTATTATTTAAATCAGTTAATTTATTTACTGAATCAATTTGACCAACTACAACAAAGTGATCTTTATATATAACAACATCTTTATCACTTATGTCATTCTTGTTTTTTAATTTAATAGTGTCATTTGCTTCAGTTGAAATAATATTTAATGTAAGATTAGTATCATCTTTAAGTGCCTTAATATAATCGTTAAATACCCCACTACCATTACTTGAAAAAATAGGTAAGTTTGGTTCAACATATACGTCAAGAGACTTAGATACATTTTCATTTATCCATTTCTTTTCTGCAAATGTGTAATTATTAACAGTACTTGTTATATAATACAATGTTCCAAAAAAAGCAAACACAATAAAGATAATAACTGCAAATACTATTATTGTTGTCTTTTTCTTTTTATTATTTTTAATTAATTTCATAAACTCACCATACTACTTTTAAACTACTTGAACTCTTAGAACCAAATACTGGAAAATTACTATTTTCATCAGTACCTGAATATGTAAGAATAAATTGAACATCATAATATTTCAAATTTTCTTCACCAATTTTATCTAGTGCTTTAACAGCAATATCTTGAGCTTCTGATACTTTTATTGATTTACCAAAATCAATATTAATGTATATTACTTTTCCTTTAACATCTACTTTAGTTTTAGTAACCTCAGAATTATCACTAAATACAGATTTAACATCAGAATCTAATGTTTTAGATAAAGGATATTTTTCAATACCATCTAGTCTATCCCCATATTTGTTATTACCTGCACCTGCATAAAAATATTTATAAAATCCAAAACCTAATACTAAGAAACATACTAATAATAATCCTAGTAACGCCCATAATACTTTATTATTTTGTAAGCTTTTTCTTTTGCTCATTTAATTTAACACCTTCCTTTGGCTTTAATAATTATACTATATTTTATTCTATTTTTCTACTATTCTCATAATTTTAAATAATTTATCTTGATCCCATATTGGAATATTTAACTCTAATGCTTTATCTCTTTTGCTCCCTGGGTCTTTACCAACTAGTACAGCAGTTGTCTTTTTACTAACTGAATCACTAGTGTGTCCCCCTCTTTTTTCAATATAAGCTTTAATTTCTTCTCTTGTTATATTATCAAATGAACCAGTTATTACAAATTTCTTATCTTTAAAGTTATCATCTTCAATAATTTCTTCTTCTTTAGAATTCATATTCACTCCGAGTGATTTAAGTTCATTTATCTCTTTAATATTATTCTCATCTTTAAAGTATTCTACAATATTAACAGACAATATTTCCCCAATATCTTTAATTTTAGCAAGGTCTTCAGCTTTAGATTCAATCAAATTATCTATATTTTTATAATATTTACACAATAGTTTAGCAGTCTTAGCTCCTATTCCTGGTATACCAAGAGCAAATAATAATCTGTCAAGTGAATTCTTTTTAGACTCTTCAATATTATTTAATAAAGTCTCTATACTCTTATTACCAAAACCTTCTAATAATGTTAATTCATCCTTTTTATTACTTAATTTATATATATCACTAAACTTCTTAATGTATCCATAATTATAAAAATCTTCAATAATTCTATCCCCTAGTCCATCAATATTCATAGCATTTCTTGATACAAAATGAATCAAACTTTCTATTTTTCTAGCTGGACAATGAATGTTTTCACAAAAATAGTCTACCATTCCGTCTTTTTGTATAAGCCTGCTTCCGCACATAGGACAATAATCAATCATTTTGAATTCTTCCTCAGTTCCATTTCTCCTAGAAAATTCAACTCTATCTACCGCAGGTATTACATCTCCAGCTTTATATATATAAACATAATCACCTTTTCTTATATCTTTAGAAATACAATAATCTTTATTATGAAGGGTAGCTCTTGAAATAGTACTTCCCATTACTCTAACAGGCTCTAAAACAGCATTAGGAGTTATTTGACCAGTTCTTCCTACTGTAAATATAATATCGGTAAGTCTAGTCATAACATGCTCAGGTGGAAACTTGTATGCAGTAGCCCATTTAGGTACTTTCGCAGTAAATCCCAATTCTTTTTGCTCACTTATATCATTTACCTTAATAACAACGCCGTCTATTTCGTAAGGCAATTCAGGTCTTTTAATAGTCCACTCTTTAATATAATTAATAACCTCATCTATGTTTTTACAAAGTCTAATATTTGGATTAACAATAAAGCCAAGTCTTTTCATATATTGCAATGTTTCATAATGAGTTTTATATGGTGTTAATGGATAATGATATAAAAATGAATCAAGCCCTCTTGATGCAGCTACCTTAGGATCAAGTTGTCTAATCGAACCAGCAGCTGCATTCCTAGGGTTTTGAAATGGAGATAATCCTTCTTTAATAAACTTTTTATTAAGTCTTTCAAAGCTTTTTTTAGGCATATATATCTCACCACGAATATCTAGGCTAATAGGCTCTGGAAGTACATGAGGGATAGTTTTTATAGTCATTACATTGTTCGTTATATCTTCTCCAACTATTCCATCTCCCCTAGTTGCTGCTCTTACAAACTTACCATTTTCATATTCAAGGCTAACAGCAAGTCCATCTATTTTAAGTTCACAAACGTATTCCCTGTCTTTGAATTCTTTAGCTATTCTTGAATCAAATTCTCTAATTTCTTCTTCATTAAATACATTTCCTAAACTTAGCATTGGTACTTTATGTGTAACTTTTTTAAATTTACTTATAGCCTGTCCACCAACTTTTCTAGTTGGAGAGTCATCCCTTATCCATTCAGGATGCGAAGACTCTATTCTTATTAATTCTTGCATAAGTCTATCATATTCACTATCATCAACAGTTGGTTTATCAAGAACATAATATTCATACGACCATTTATTTAAAAGTTCAACTATTTCATTCATTCTGTCCATTTCTATCACCTATTAATATTATATAACACTTTGCTTATTTTATAAAGAAAAACCATTACTATAAGTAATGATTTATACTGATGAACCTCCACCATCAACTACAATAAATTGACCTTGTACATAACTTGAAGCATCGCTTGATAAGAATAGTATTGGTCCGCTTACTTCTCCTTCCCTACCAGGCCTACTTGATGGATTTAATTTATTATATGCACTTAAAAATTTGTCTGATTTAAACAATGTATCTTTAGTCATTCCAGTTTCAAAAAGCCCAGGTCCTACTGCATTAACTGTAATATTATATTTAGCATAACTACAAGCCATTCCCTTAGTAAGCCCAAGAACAGCTGCTTTAGATGCATTATACGAATGCCTAATAAAAATATCTTCCTTATCACCAACAATTGCATTAACAGAGGCCACATTAACTACTTTCCCATAGTTTTGTTTTTTCATAACAGGTATTACATACTTACTCATAAAGTACATTCCTTTTACATTAGTGTTAAATGATTTATCCCAATCTTCTTCGCTTAATGAGTCTACCCCACCTGCAACTGCAACTCCTGCGTTGTTTAATAAGATGTCTATTCTTCCAAAATTATTCATAATAGTTTCAACAGCATTCTTAACACTTTCTTCTTTAGTAACATCACACTCTACCAGTATCACTTTAACATCATACTTCTTTACTTCTTTTTCTGTATCTTTAAGTTTTTCTATGTTTCTTGCAAGTAATGCAACATTTGCACCCATAGATGCATATGCTATGGCGGCATTTTTTCCAAGACCAGAACTTGCGCCAGTCACAACTGCATATTTTCCTTTAAAATCAAACATATTTTTCATATTAACCTTCTTTCTAATGTCTATTACATTATAGCAAAATAATAAAAAAAAAGCAAAATAATAAAAAAAGCATAATAATAAAAAAAAGCAAAATAATATTTTCTCTATTGATTATAATAGTATTTATGTTATAATGTTTATGGGAGATGATTACATGAATAATCTTTACTTAAATTTAAAGAATCTAATTGCTAAAAGCAATGATGATGACGATGATGAAAAAATAATTTTTAACTAAATAACAAAAAAGAAGATGCGAAATCTTCTTTTTAGATTTAAATTAAAAAAAGTATTGACAAAGACACACTTATACAGTAAAATTAATAGTGCATTAGACGCAGGTGTAGTTTAATGGTAGAACTTCAGCCTTCCAAGCTGCTAACGTGGGTCCGATTCCCATCACCTGCTCCAATAAAATCAACAAAATCCCTTATTTTAAGGGATTTTTTATTATTAATTTTATCAAAATTATGGT
>HG000333.1:47370-72566 GCA_000436975.1 Clostridium sp. CAG:1000 | reverse complement strand
AGACTGTCTACTTTTATCATATCACTTCAACTTGGTCTTATCTATTGCTTCTAAATCTTTCTTTTTCATTTAATATTTTCTTTCTTAAACGTATAGCATCTGGTGTTACTTCAACTAATTCATCATTGTCTATAAATTCTAATGCCTCTTCTAATGTGAATGTCTTTGGTTTTGGTAATATAATAGCCTCATCACTTCCTGATGATCTTGTGTTCGAAAACTCTTTGTTCTTACAAGGGTTAACATTCAAATCATTTTCCCTATTATTAATGCCAATTATCATTCCCTCATATATTTCTGTAGCAGGCTCAATTATCATAGTTCCTCTGTCAAGCAAATTATATAATGCATATCCAAATGCTTTACCGCTTTCCATAGAAACTAATACTCCATTTTTTCTTCCTGTTATTTCTCCAGCATATGGTTTATATGAATCGAAACTTCTAACCATTATTCCTTCACCTTTAGTATTTGTTATGAAGTTACTCCTATAGCCAATTAAACCTCTAGTCGGCACTAAAAATTCAAGCCTTACATAGTTTTCTTCAGCAGGCTCCATTAATTCCATAGTCCCTTTTCTTTCACTAATATCATTTATAATTGTCCCTGAATATTCACTTGGCACTGTTACAATAACTTTTTCATATGGTTCACATTTAACCCCATCTATATCCTTGGTAATTACTTCTGGTTTTGATACACCTAATTCATAACCTTCTCTCCTCATATTTTCAATAAGAATTGACAAATGTAACTCGCCTCTTCCTGATACTTTAAATCCATCAGAGCCTGGTAAATCTTCAACTTCTAAACCTACGTTTCTTTCTAATTCAAAATTTAATCTATCTCTTATATGCCTTGATGTAACAAATTTTCCTGATTTACCAGCAAAGGGACTATTGTTTACCATAAAGTTCATGGATAAAGTTGGTTTTTCTATTTCAATTTTAGGCAATCCTTCAACATGATTATTATCGCATATAGTATCACCGATAGAAATATCAGGACATCCTGCCATAGTAACAATATCCCCGTAATATGCTTCTGTTACTTCTTTTTTCTTAATTCCTTCATTTATAAATAACTTAGTAATTTTAGTTTTTTCAATATTTCCATCATTCTTAACTATTGTTACCTGAGAACCTGTTTTAATTGTTCCTTTATTAACTCTTCCTATACCAAGTCTACCGATATAATCATCATAATCTAATTGAGAAACCTGAAATTGTAATGGGTCATTTTTGTCACCTTTGAAAGGCTCAGTAGTTTCAATAATGGTATCTAATAATGGTTTGATATCTTTGTTTTCATCGTTTTCTTCGTATTTTGCAATACCTTCTTTTGCTATACCATATAGAATTTTAAAATCTAATTGTTCATCAGTGGCACCTAATTCACAAAACAAATCAAAAGTCATATTTACAACTTCTTCTGCTCTTGCATCCTTTTTATCAATTTTGTTAATAAACAATATTGGTTTTAAACCAAATTTTAATGCTTCTTTTAATACAAATCTAGTTTGAGGCATTGGACCTTCTGCTGAATCAACCAATAGAACTACAGTATCAACCGTTTTAATAATTCTTTCTATTTCAGATGAAAAATCAGCATGCCCTGGAGTATCAACTATATTCATCTTATAATCTTTATATCTAATTGAGCAATTCTTAGCTGTTATAGTTATTCCTCTTTCTCTTTCTAAGTCTCCACTATCCATTACACAATCAACAACTTGTTCATTGTCACGAAACACACCATTTTGTTTTAAAAGTGCGTCTACAAGTGTACTTTTACCAGCATCTACATGTGCTACTACTGCAAAATTTATTATTTTATCCATAATACACTCCCCTTTGATACGACAATTAATAATACAACATTTTTAACAATTTGTAAAGTTTTTTATGTTTTATAATCAAATTATCACTCAAAATGATATTTTCTCATTTGCAGTAAATGGCTAAAAAAAGTAAATAATGGCAAAATATTACTAGGAGTAAATAATGATAAAAACAAATGAATTTCAAAATGAAAAAGAGCTCTATTATACTATTGGAAAAAACATTAAGTATTATAGAAAATTATATAGCCTAAATAAAAAAGAATTGACACAAGAAAATCTAGCTATTCTTGCTAATGTATCAATTTCTTTAATAGGCAATCTTGAAAGTAAAAAAACTTGTCAAGGAATCAGTACATATAATCTATTTAAAATAAGTAAAATATTAAATGTTCAAATAGATAAATTTTTTATTAAACATTAAAATCTATGTATTCAAAAAATTTATCTATAGATGTGTTTAATACAATTGATATTTTATAAAGTGACATTAACGATAGTCCCTCACTTCCTTTTGTACTCTCAAACTTTCTAATAAACTCAGGAGATACACCTATATCAATTGCCAATTGCTCTTGCGTAATGCCACTTAATTTTCTATATTTGATAACATTATAAGCAATTGTTTCAATTATATTATTATCAAATTTAAATTCTCTTTTAAATTTAGTCATAATTTCACCAATTTATATTTTACTAGGTTTTAAAATATAATTATGTAATGTTATACTATACATTTTTATTTTTTTAATTTATAATTAATATAGGAGTAGAAATTCATATGACTGAAAAAAAATTAAATACCATTATTGGAAACAACATTAAAAAATATAGAAAGTTGTACAACAAGACTCATAAACCACTTACTCAAGAACAATTAGCCGAACTAATAAACGTATCAGTTTCATTAATAAGTAGCCTTGAAAGTCAGAAAACAAACAAGGGAATAAGTATCAACAATCTATATAAGATCTCAATTGTACTTGAGACACCAATTAATAAATTTTTTGAGGACGATAAAAAATGATAATTGAAAAATATATATTTGATGAAAATATAAATAATAGTTCTGATATACTTTGTCTATATAATGATGGTTTTCTAAATAATTTATTAATTAAAAAGTCGTATGATATTATGATTTGTTCAATCTTAAATAAAAATAAGAAATTAATTAATATTAATAATCAAATTATTTTAAATTTAGATAAATACATTTCTTTTTTAAAAAGATTGCTTAATATTGATCAATTATTAATAAGGTACATAGCTACTTTAACCATTAATAACTTATATAATAAAATATTATTGTCACCAAAATATTACTTTGATAATGTTGAATATTATACAAAATATTTTAAAAAAATGTTCATTTATAATTACAATAGAAATCATTTGATACTAAAAAAATTCAACATAAAAAAGCACAGCTTCGATGAGCTTGTAAAAATAATAAATAAAAATCAAAAAAAGGCTATTATTTATCTTGAAAAAATTGATAAACATAACCTTAACTTTGCTTTAAATGTTATAGAATACTTAGAAACTTCTATATGACAAACACATCATAAACTTTTTTATAACAATAAGTTACCCTAGTAGTACCTTCTTTTTTACTTTTAATTAAATATCCATTATCAACTAATTTGTTTAAAACTTTATTAACTGAATTTATATGTAATTTACTCTCAGTAACAATATCACTAACTGTAAACACTACTTTTTTTAACATAATAGGATAAATTTTATATATTGTGGTGCCACCTATATCAGTTTTAAATTTTTCTAAATCATAATTATATATTTTATTTAATTTTTTTATTTTTTTAATATTTAAATTGCATTGATCAATAATACATTGCAAAAAGAATTTAATAAACTTTTCTTTTTGTTCAACATTTGAATCACTCAACAATGTAAAATAAGTATTTTTCAAGGCATACATGCTTTCTGAAATGAATAATAATGGTGGTTCTTTTTTAAAGCAAGAAGTTTGGATTGACACAAGTAGTCTTCCTATCAATCCATTTCCCGCCATATAAGGGTGCATTTTTTCAAATTGATAGTGGCATCGAGCAATGGTGACAAAATTTCTTTCTTTGTCAGCATTCAAATATTTACCTAGATCATTTATTAATAAAATTAAATCAGTATGTTTGGGTGGAATATACGAAACACTAGATCCGGCCAAACCAGGCTTTAATAAAAATGTTTGTTTTTTTCTAAGCATTCCACTACCCCTTGTAGTATTATCTTTTTTACAACTAGAATATAAGATTCTATTTAACTTATTAAATAGTAGAACATCAAATCCAAATTTACTTGATTCTGTAAGTCCAACAATTAATGCTTTTCTCATATTCATAAATTCAGTTGTAACATTGCTTTTTGTTTTATAAGGCATAAAAAACATATCTTCTTTTTTAATACTCATGTTATCTATTTTGAAAGAATAATATGTTTCGTTTACAAACAGGGTATCTAAAAAATTATTATAATCATATGACATATTTTTTAAATATCCTTTATATTCGCCATAAGCTTCTAAGGCATCGCCTAATAACTTTATCACTTCTGTTGAACATCTGTATTCCCTGTCCATAATATTCATTTTAAATGGTTCCATATTAACACCTCATTATATTAAATATAACACAAAATATAAAAAAAATATACATATTTTCTAAAAAATATGTATATTTAATATAAATTAGGAAAATCAAATAATCTCTTAGCATCCCCAGAAATCCAATAGATTTTATTTTTTTTAACTTTTAATATATAAACAATTTCATAATTGTTTTTTTCATTATTACATTTGAAAGTTAATCTAGTTTTTCCACTATTATTAACACTAAACACCCATTTATTGTTATATGATTTTGATAATTTAATAATATCATTATCTAATTTAAATTTCCAATCGCAGTTATCCTCTAATTTAAAATTAGAATAATCAACAGTTATTGACTTATCATATTTATTTAAGTATGTAGTTCTCGGATAAAATAATAAATATAATAATATAATAAAGGTAGTCCCAAACATTATTTTAAATCTCATATTACCATCCTTCTTATACACAAAAAGCAAAGTGTTCTGATAAAACATACTTTGCTCCGAGTTTCCCGAAAATAAATTAAGAATCATTTATATTAAATATTACTTTAATATAAATACTTCTAAATATTATCAGTATTTAGCTTAATTTCTAATCTTTTTGAGTTTTACTTTCTCAACGATATATCATTTGTCCTTAGTAGATTAGCATTCTAAATCTTATTTTTAATAAGATATATATTTCTAAAAAGTATATAGATAGTAACTATTATTAATAAGATAAATACATAAATAACCAATAAGTTAATATTAATTATAAACATATAATTGAAGAATAATAGATAATATATCTAATACAATTATGAAATAAAATTAGAATTTTTTCACTTACAATTGACTTATACTCCATACAATATTAATATTTATACAAATATTAATACTATACATAAATGAGGCTTCTCAATTATTGTATTGGACAAATATATATTAACACACCACAGTATTTTATGTCAATAGTTTTTATAAAAAAAATGAAAAAATTATTTTTCATTTAATAAATTACTCTTATCAGTATATGTAGTATGTAATAATTTCATACTTTTCTCGCCTAAAGGATTTTTTAAATAATTTTTATATAATTGTTTTAATTCCTTATTATTATAAGCAAATTTATTTGGCCTTTTTTTATCTATTTTGTATAACCCTTCAGCTCTTTGAGCTCTCACTTCATCAAGTTTTGGAATAGCACATAAAGGTTGCCCCCCACCTCCAATACATCCGCCTTTACAATTCATAACTTCAATAAAATGAAACTTTTTATAATAATTATCTTTTAGAATAGTTTCTAAGTTTTCCATTTGTTGAACTACTGCAACTTTTATTGTGTACTTATTAATCTTAACAGTTGCTTCTTTTATCCCCTTATATCCTCTCAACTCCTCAAAATTTAAATCATCTTTTTTTAAGCTTTCTTTTGTTAGCATTTTATATAAAGTTCTAATCGCAGATTCGGTAACACCGCCTGTGTTACCAAATATTACACCTGCACCACTGCTATCACCTAGAATAGTGTCATAGTTGCTATCACTTAAATTTCTTATATCAATGTCTTCTTCTTTTAAATATATTGCAAACTCGCTTGTTGTTAAAACATAATCTATATCAGGAGTATATTCTTTTGCTTCCATTTTTTTAGAAGTACATGGAGTTATGGCAACTGTTACAATCTTTGATGGATCAAACTTCTTTTCTTCCGCAAAATATGATTTGATCATTGAACATTGCATGCCAATTGGACTTTTACATGTGGATATATTATTTAATAGTTCCGGATGATATATTTCTGCATATTTAATCCAGGCAGGACAACAGCTTGTGAATTGCGGTAATTCTAACCCTTCTTTTAATCTTTTTGCGAATTCGGTTACTTCTTCCATTATTGTTAAATCAGCACCAAATGCAGTATCAAAAACGTAATCAAATCCTAATTTTTTAAGTGCTGTTACTATTTTCTTTTCAACATTATCACCAGGGTTTAAATTAAATAACTCTCCAAGAGCCACTCTTACAGCTGGAGCTATTATTCCCACCACTATTTTATCATTAGACAAAATAGTGGCTTTTAAATCATGATAGCAATATCTAGGTACAATCGCACCAGTTGGGCAATTTAATAAGCATTGTCCACAGCCCAAACAAATAGGATCTTTGCTTTTTTTCATATCATATCTTAAATTTACAACGTTCTCACATGTCTTTTTGCATTGTCCACAATTTATACATTTTTCTGATATTCTAACAATAGCCGGATTATAAGGACTAATCTTTATTTTTTTATCTTCTATAGTTTCATTAACTATTTTTTGAGTCTCTATTTCAGTTACCTCTTCCAACATTGAATCTATTACATCCACTAATTCTTCTGATTTAATAAACGCGTCACTTTTTGCTCCGCAATTAGGGCAAACATAATCATTTTTTATGCCTTCACTTTCAAATTCATAGCCACATTTGCATTTATATTTACTCATAATAACTCCTTTTTATGAAACAATTATACCATTTATTATTAATTTTTTCTATTTATTTCAAAATAAAACATTGTCCCATTTCCTTTGCTACTATTTACCCCATATTTATATCCATGTGATTCTAATATAGTTTTTACTATGGATAAACCAAGACCAGTACCATAAGTATTCCTTTTATGTTTTAACTCATTGTGATAGTATTTATTCCATATATTTTTAATATCTTCATCATTAATTCCATTTCCTGTGTCTATAACCTCAACTCTTACAAATTTTTTTTCTTCTTTTAGATTTATATATACCTTCTTATCATTCCCAGTATAATTTACCGCGTTATTTATTAAATTATATATAACTTGCTCAATTCTAGTTTTATCAGCGTTAACAAATACTTGACCAGTTCCTTCATATATGAAATTATATTTCTCATCTTTAATCAAAACCTTATATCTTTTAATTATTGCCTTTATTAACTCATTTATGTCGAATTTTTCTAATTTTAATTCGTATGTTTCTGATTGAAGTTTAGATAAGTTTAATATGTCATTAACAAGCAAAGTTAATCTATCTGTTTCTTCAATAATTATATTCATATTTTCTTGCCTTTTTTCTTTATTTTGATTAATATCTCTTGTCATTTCAGCATATGCTTTTATCATTGTTAAAGGCGTTTTTAAATCATGCCCAACATTTGCCATTAGGTCTTTCCTTAAACTATCAGTTTTTGATAATTCATTTTTAGCTCTTTCTAATGTTTCAGAAAGATTTTTAATTTCCTTTATATTACTATTTGTTTGAAATGTCACATCAAAATTACCCTTAGCAAGTTTATTTGCCGAGTCACTTATTTTAACAATTGGGTCAGTTAATATTTTTGATATTAAAGAACTAATTAAAATGGCTATTATTAACATAGCAATAACAATATAAATATACTGATTTTTAATTAAAGTGAGCGATGCATCTAGCGGTTGAATTGGTGCATTTAAAAATATATATAAGTTCTCATCAAGTTTTATTCCTTTTAACAAGGTATTATTTTTAAATCTATATGTTTTTATAATTATTTGATCTTCTGATTTTCCACTTTCTATGAATTTATTTATAAATGTTAAATCGGCTTTCGTATCCCCTATTGCACATCCTCTATTATAAGAATTGGCAACTGTTACAGTGTTGTCATTTGAAAATATAGCCATACATATGCCATTATTATATGACAAATCTTCTAAATATTTATCATCAATTACATCTTTAGATAATATTTCATCTTTAATTTTATTTAGCTTCTTTGTTTGATATATTTCATAGTATTGATTTAATAAACCTATCTGCATCGCAAATAACAATAATAGAATTATGCATGAGAATGCAATAAAAAATGCTAATACTGTGTTTCTAATTTTATTATTATTTGCAATCAAATTTATACCCCATTCCTCTAACCGTTATTATTAAGTTTCTATATTCTCTTAAATTATTTCTTAGCATTTTTATATGTGTATCAATAGTTCTATCATTTCCAAAATAATCATAATTCCAAATTTTATTAAGTAGTTGTTCTCTTGACAGTGCTATTCCTTTATTTTTAATAAAATATACTAAAAGATCATATTCTTTGGGTGTTAAATTTATTTCATTACCATCTATAAATACACAGTGACCTAGGTAGTCCACCTTTAAACCTTTATATTCAAAAAAATTTTCATCTTTTTTATATCTCTTACATACTGCATTTATTCTTGCTATTAATTCTTTTGGACTAAATGGTTTAGTCATGTAATCATCTATTCCTAAATCAAAGCCTACTAATTTATCATATTCTTCTCCTCTAGCTGACAAAATAATAGTGGGTGTATTATACTTTTTTTTAATTTCTTTATATGCAGTAAACCCATCCATTTTAGGCATCATTATGTCCATTACAATTATATCTGCTTCTGCCGCTTTCTTTATTGCATCTATGCCATTATCTGCTTCCAATATTTCATATTTATTTCCAAGACAATATTCTTTTATAACGTCTCTTATTAATTTTTCATCATCAACAATTAAGACTTTCATTCAATCACCTCTGCAAATAATATAATAACACAATGTGAATATTATGTGAAATTTTTATGATTAAATTAAAATGTTAAAAAGACAAGCTTATTTACTTGTCCGTGTTTGTATAATAATTAAATTCAGATAATTCTTTTGCTACTAATTCTAAATCCTCCGCGTCCTCATCTAACAATATATCATCTACCCTAAACATCAAATCATTTATAGAAGAACACTCATAAGGATTTATTTTATATTTCATTAACACTTGAATTTGATAATCGTTTAAGTATATATCGTTTCCTATATTCTTATGCATATATTTATCATCAAAAAGATCATCTATATTAATTTCTTGTTTGTTTATTAACATAAAAACCTCACTTAAATAAAAAATCACTATTAATCAGTGATTCCATATTTATCTTTGAATTTTTGTACATTTCCTGTTTTAACAGTTTTAAATTTACCTGTATAGAATGAATGACATTTATTACAAGATTCTAATTGAATTTCTTCTTTTGATGATTTAACTTCAAATTCATTCCCACAAGCACATTTAACTTTACATATTTTTTGTACTGGATGTATTCCCTTTTTCATTTTTATCCTCCTCGCCATAACTTATTAACAGTTATAGAAATAACTTCATTTGGTATTATACAGGCTTTTTTCAAATAAATCAAGTGTTAATCTTCAATTTCATTAATAATCTTACCATACAACTCATAATTTTCCTTCAGTGAAAGCTCATTTTTATATTTTCGCTCACTTTTAATGTTAATATAATTGTAACTTTTATTTTCTTTTGTACATGAACTATCCATTATTATAATTTTTGATGTTGATATTTTGTTGATTAAATATATTAATTCAGTAATATTTGAGTCTACTTTTTTAATATATTTATTTTTTACATTAACATATTTATTACATTTTTCATTAAACTCTTTATTATTAGCACTAATTATTATGTAGTCTGCCTTAGAGATTTCTTGATTTAAATAAATATTATTTTTTTTTAATGATATTTTATAATTCTTTTTTATTTTATTAATAATGTTTTCATAAGTATCATTTTCTTCTGTTAACAAATTGTTAACATTTCTATATTTTTCTTTTAAAAAATAAATATAATCTTTATTATAACTAGATTTAAAGTAATTATCTCCTAATATTAAAATATATTTATTGTTATTTAATGTAAATTTATATATTATGGATGAAAAAAGAATAGATATAAAAAAAATAACTAGTATTTTATTTTTCATAGAGTTCACCTATTAAATATTACTCAGTTATTTTAATTTTAGCACCCACTTTTTCTAATTTTTTAATAACGTCACTATATCCTCTTAGTATAACATCACTATTTTCTATTTCAGTTTTACCGTCAGCTATTAAAGCAGCTATTAATAGAGATGCTCCTCCTCTTAGATCTGTAGCAATCACATTAGTTCCATGAAGTTTTCTAGGGCCTATGATTTCTAGTTTGTTTAATGATATGATATTAGTAATTGCACCCATTCTATTAAGATCATATGTATTTTTAAAGCGATTTTCATAAATTGTTTCTTCTATAATTGATTTTCCTTTAGCTTGTGTCAATAACGTTGTAAATGGTTGCTGTAAATCAGTTGGAAATCCAGGAAATACAAGAGTTTTAATGTAAGTTGGTTTTATATTTTCACACCTTGATATGGTTAACTCATCACCATTTATTATATATTTTACGCCTGCCTCTTTTAACTTCATTAAAAATGCTTCTATATGCTCTTTTATAATACCTTTAATGGTTAAATTTTTTCCAAGAAGTGCTCCTATAATAATATATGTTCCACATTCAATTCTATCTGAAAAAACTTCACATACGCCATTTCCAAAATGTTTAGTACCTTCTATTTCAATTCTTTTGGTACCAGCACCTCTTATCTTAACACCCATACTTATTAAAAGTGAAGCAACATTAACTATTTCCGGCTCCATTGCTGCATTTTCTATAATGGTAGTTCCTTCTGCGCCTGTTGCAGCAAGCATAATATTTATTGTTGCTCCTACACTGGGAAAATCAAAATAAATTTTTTTACCAATTAATTTGTCAGCCGTAATTATATATCTGTTTTTTATAATATCTACTTTTGCGCCTAATTGTTGAAATCCTTTAATATGTATATCAATTGGTCTTGCTCCTATATTACACCCACCAGGAAATGACATTTCAGCTTTTCCAAATTTAGCCAGAAGAGCTCCCATAAAATAATATGATGCTCTCATTTGTACACTTAGTTCTTCTGGAATGGCATTGTTTTCAAGTTGCGTTGAATCAATACATAAAGTTTGATTCTCATGTTTAATTTTACAACCTAATAATTCCATTATTTTAATTAAGTATTCTATATCTCTTATTTCCGGTACATTATATATAACTGTTTTGCCTTTTGATAAAACGGCTGCTGGAATTAAAGCAACCGCACTATTTTTAGCACCACTTATCTTAATTTCACCAGAAAGTAAATTATTTCCTTCAACTGTAATTTTTGTCATAATTCACCTTTCTTTCTCTACTAATAATATACTATTAAAACGCTATTTTATCAATGAATTATGTTTTTTTTATACATAATTTACATCAAAGAAGTTTTTTTATATATTCAATTATTTTAAATTTGTATTCAATTTTGTTTTTAACTTCCTTTTTATTATCTATCATACATAATGGGGGATATAAAATACACCAATAATTATCACCCTTACCTTCTCCTATAGTTAATACTAGTGACTCATATATTCCCTCTTTTAAACGTTTCCCATCAAATTCTTTTTCTGGAAAATAATTATATCCATAATTAATATTAAATTTCTTTAAATAATTGTTATCATTAAACACTTTATTCGTTTCTGCCTCTATTAAATTTATATTTTCTAAAATATTATTTCTTACATCTTCTCTTGTGTTACCCTTATCAAATAAGATTTTTGATACTTTATCACTTACTTGTTGTTTGATTATTATATCTTTAGGTGAGTTACTATTAGAAATTATTCTAAATTTTATCATATCATCAAACTTATAATCCTTTTGATTTAAAACACTAATCATTAAAAATATTGACATTATAACGATAATTTTTTTCATTTAAAAACCAACCTTTCATATAAGTATTGGTCTTTTATTATATTTTTTATTCACTTATAATGAATAAATATCTATATTTTCCATTTAGATCCTTTTCAAATCGAATTAAACAATTTTTAAAATGTTTCACTGCCAATTTATTTAGTTTGTCTTTTTGTTCATAGCCTATTTCAAAAGCCAAAATAAATTTGTCATTTAAATATGAAATAATTTGCTCAAATATTTTTTTGTAATAATATAGCCCTTCATCTTCAGCAAATAATGCTAAATGAGGCTCATAATCAAACACAGTAGGCATAAGTTTCATTTTTTTATTTATATATGGTGGGTTGCTTATTATAACATCAAACTTCCCTTTAATATTTTTAAATAAATCACTTTCTACTATATTTACATCAACATTATTTTCAATAATATTTTTTTTAGAAACACTTAATGCTGATTTTGAAATATCAGACATTGTAACATTACAATTTATTTCTTTTTTTAGACTTATTCCTATTGCACCAGAACCAGTGCACAAATCTAAGACATTAATTTTATAATCAAATTTATTTTTACAAAGCTTAATTGTTTTTTCAACTAAATATTCTGTTTCATATCTAGGAATTAGAACAGAATCATTTACATATATTTTATTTCCGTAAAAATTTACATATCCTATCAAGTATTGAATAGGATAATTATTTTTTAATTTTTTATAGTCTTCTTTTATATTTTTACTTACTTTAATTAATTCTTCTGCTTCTCTTTTGGATATTCCCAGTTCTATTATTTTATTGAGCATCTGTTTCTAATCTCATTCTTTCATCTTCAGCAATTAAAGCTTCAATTAAATCTTCTAAGTCGCCTTCCATTATTTTATCCAAATGCATAACTGTATAATTTATTCTATGATCTGTTAATCTATTTTGTGGATAGTTGTATGTCCTTATTTTTTCTGCTCTGTCTCCTGTTCCTATTTTGCTTCTTCTTTCATTTCCTAATTTTTCATCTTGCTCACGTTGTCTTAAATCATATAGTCTTGTTTTTAATATTTGCATAGCTTTTTCTTTATTTTTAATTTGGCTACGTTCAACTTGACAATATACAACAATATTTGTTGGAATATGAGTAAGTCTCACTGCGGAATCAGTTGTATTTACACATTGACCTCCCGCACCACTACTTCTTGTAATATCAACTCTTATATCACTATCTTTAATTTCTATATCTATTTCCTCTACTTCAGGCATTACTAAGACAGTTGCCGTACTAGTATGTACTCTACCTTGTGACTCTGTTTCAGGAACCCTTTGTACCCTATGAGCTCCACTTTCGTACTTTAATTTAGAATATACCGCTTCTCCATTCAACATAAATTCTATTTGTGAGTATCCGCCGCTTTCACTAATAACTTCATGAGTAACTTCTAATTTCCATCCTTGACGTTCAGCATATTTACTATACATTCTAAATAAATCACCTGCGAAGATATTTGCTTCATCTCCTCCAGCTGCCCCTCTGATTTCTACTATAACATTTTTATCATCATTTGGATCTTTTGGTAAAAGCATAACTTTTAATTTATTTTCTAATTCAATTTTTGTTTTTGATAATCTATCCAATTCTTCTAAGGCAAATTCTCTCATTTCTTCATCATGGCTCATTTCTTTAGCGGCCACTATGTCTTGAATTACTTGATTATACTTTTTATAAGCTTTTACTATACCTTCTATAGAATTTTTTTCTTTAGATATAGTTTGCATTTTTTTATAATCTTCATATATCTCTGGTTTTAACAGCTCATCGCATAGAAAATTATATCTTTCTTGTATTATATCTAATCTTTCTTTCATAATTTTATCCTTTCTATATTTTTTGAAGGTTATTTACATTTCAGATTCATCATCGTAGTTTTCATCAACAATCACAAGATCTTTTAGATCATCATCTGATTTATCATCGTCCATTTCATCAATATCATCATAATAATTGGTACTTTCCTCGTAAACATCATCTTTTTCATCTTCAACTATAATATCATCTTCTTCATCTTCTAAAGCACTTATATCTACCTCAGAAGTGTGATTTTCTCTTAAATCCCAATACCCCTTTTCAAGTTGAATAAATCTTTTTTCGGTTGCTAGTAAAGTAAAAAAGTCACCTATTTGGTTTTCAAATGCAGAATCTCCCAAACACAGTGTATCACAAATAATTTTAAATATATCATTAATTTTCATTTTTTTACCTTTTTCTTTTAAGATAATATATGCTATATCATCAAAAGACATGGTTTCTAATTCTTCTTTTGTTACACTTTTAAATTTCATTTTATTTTTAGTCCTCCTTAAAGACATATTTTCGCTCCAGTTTCATTATACTTATTTTTTTTAATAAATCAAGTATTTTTTTATTATTTAATATACATACTAAATATTAGGGTATATATATGAAAAAAATTTTGATATTATTAAAAATTTTTATTTTTTCTTTTTTTACTTTTATTATAGTATACTTAAGTCTTTATGTATATGCTTTTATCACACCCAAGTTTCAAATTAATACAAGTAAAAACATTATCTATTATGATAAGAATAACGATGATATATTCAGTGAAAATCTTAATAATGACTATGTAAAACTGAGTGACATTACTAATTTTACTAAAAACGCCATTATTTCAATAGAAGATAAAAATTTTTATAACCATAGAGGTTTTGACTATCCAAGAATTTTAAAAGCAATGATTATAAATATTAAAAGTGGAAAAATTAAACAGGGTGCATCAACAATATCTCAACAATATATAAAAAATCTTTATCTTACTTTTGATAAGACTTGGGAAAGGAAAATTGAAGAGGCTTTTTTAACATTAGAATTAGAAACACATTATAGTAAAAACGAAATATTAGAAGGCTATTTAAATACTATAGATTTTGGTGGGGGAAATTATGGAATCAAAGAGGCTAGTAAATATTACTTTAATAAAAATCCAAAAGAATTAACTAAAGCAGAAGCTTCTATACTAGTAGGAATACCAAAAAGTCCAAATTACTATAACCCAATTTTCAATTATAAAAATGCTAAAGATAGACAGTACTCAGTACTAAAAAGTATGGTGAATAATAGATATATTAGCGAAAATGAAATGAAAAAGATCTATAATGAGAAAATAAGTTTTTATGGTAAAAGTGATAAAGTAGAACTTTCTAGTGTTTATTACTATAAAGATGCTGTTATGGATGAAATGAAAAATATTAAACAAATACCAAAAACTATGTTAGAAACTGATGAATTAAATATATACACGAATCTAGATAAAAATGTGCAAAAAAAACTAGAAGAGACAGTAGACACTGAAATGAAAAGCACATCAATGCAAGTTGCTTCTATAGTAGTAGAACCAAAAACAGCTAAAATTGTTGGCTTAATTGGAGGAAAAGATTATTCTAAATCACAATTTAATAGAGCTACAAAATCAAAAAGGCAAGTGGGTTCAACAATTAAACCCTTTATTTATTATTCAGCTTTAGAAAATGGTTTTACTCCTTCAAGCACATTTTTAAGTGAACGAACAACATTTAATTTAGGAAATGATATGTATTCTCCAAAAAATGCAAATAATATTTATGCAAATAAAAATATATCGATGTTGGCTGCCATTTCATATTCTGATAATATTTATGCAATAAAAACACATTTGTTTTTAGGAAAAGACTCACTATCAAATTTAGCAAAAAGAGTTAGGATTAATACGTCAATCAAAGAACTTGCATCTTCTGCTCTTGGAACAACAGAAATTAATATGATTGATTTCAGCAATGGTTATATTACTTTAGCTAATGAAGGAAAACATGAACAACCACATTTAATTGAAAAAATAACGAACAAAAAAGGTAAAATCCTTTATGAATATAAATATAATACAGAAGAATTATTAAATAAAAAATATGTTTATATTTTAAATAACCTATTAACTAACACTTATAACTATAAAATGGTAAATTATACATCTCCCACCTTATTATCAATATCAAGTGATATAAATGGTAAATATGCAATTAAAAGTGGAAGTACATCGTATGATTATTGGACAATTGGATATGACAGTAATTATTTAGTTATGGTTTGGGCAGGTAATGATAATGATAATAAGATTAAAAATAGTGAATCTAAAATCACAAAAAAAATATGGGCTAAAACTATGAATAATATTAATGTTGATCCGAAATGGTATGAAATTCCATCTGGTATAACTGGAGAAGAAATTAACCCAATTACTGGTAATTCAGATAAAAATGGAGTGTTATGTTTTTATGAAAAAGGTACCGAACCTAGTTATAATTATATTGATATGTATGAAAAACTATCAAAATAAAAAGTCTATTTTAGTTATAGACTTTTTATTTTATTTGTGTACCACATTGACTGCAAAATTTACCATTTTCTTCAGAACCACATTTTGGACACTTATTTTTTACTTCTTTTTTTCCTTTATCGCTGAATATTGTTCCCATTTCAGGTTGATTTGTTTGAGGTTTATATCCCTCTACATTTGACCCTTCATTTGCAACTCCCATCATATTTCCAGCAGCTGAACCTGCCATATTCATTCCCATGAATCCCATCATTGATCCGTTTTCATTGCTTGATGCATTCCTTAATGCGTCAGCTGAGGCAGAAGCCATAAGGCCTGACTGTAAATTTTTGTTTGAAAATATTGTAGCTTCATCTATTTTATTAACTTTCTTCATTGAGTCATCAGTTAAATTAATATCACCTAAAGCAACATCCGTTACTTCTAAACCATATTTTTGTTTCCAACTTTCATCTAAGCAAACGTTCATCTCATCAGATATATCACTATTGTACATACCTATATCGCCAAATGATACTTTATTTTTTCTCATAACAACAGATATAGCCTGAGTTAATTTTTCTACAAATTTTGATTGTAATTGGCTTCCAATAATTTGGTCATAAGTTATAGTATCTTGAGGATTTGCCCCTATTACACTGTTAACTAATAAGATCGGATCAACTACTTTAAATGCAAACTCTCCAAAAAAAGTAACTTCCAGCATTCCATATTTTTCATCAGTAATTTTTTTGGGTTGTGGTGACCCGAATTTATTTCCTGTTATTGTTAACAGATTTACATAATATACTCTTTGATCTTTTGCTGTTTGTCCGCCATATGTGAATCTTTTACCTATCGTTTTAAATGTTTCAATTATTCCTTTTCCTAACCCTCCAGTGAAAATACTTGGTTCACTACTCGTATCAAAGTAAAAAGTTCCGGCATCAGCAGTAAATTCCTTTATTTCACCATTTTCAATAATCATCATTGCCATACCTTGAGGAACTACAATAGTACTTCCATTTGAGATAATTCCTTCTGAAGGATTTGTATTACCTTTACCATGTGAAATAATACCTCTTTGAATTAGCACATTTTTTTCAATAGTTGGACAATTTACAAATTCTTTAAATTGATCACCTAGTGCAGATGACGTAGCACTTGATATTGCCTTTATTAAACCCATAATAAATACCTCTTTTCTTTATTTATACTTTCATTATATCATTTTTATTAATTTATTCAAAAAAAATTTATTTTATAATGTAAAGAAAAAGTAAGAAGTCATTCTTACTCATCTTTGTTAATATTAATTATAATTTGATACTTATCATATAAATCAGCTTCTGACACTGTAATTTTTTCATTATTAACATTTAAATCATTAACACAATTTCTAATTTTCTCAATTACTTTATGTAAACTGATTTTATTTACAATTTTGTTTTCAAGATTATTATTGATATCTTGTGTGTCATTTAAATTTAAATCATTTTTATTTTTAATTTTATTTTCGAACTCAAGTTTTTCTATTTTATCTTCCATTACTTCAGGAATGTCTTGACTGCTGATTTCATTAATTTCTTTGATTTTATCCATAAAGTTTTCTTGAAACGGATTTATTGATAAAGAATCAACTTCTATATTTTTTATTTCTGGTTTCGATTCTTTTTCATCTGTCGTTTCTTGATTAATACTAATGACTTCTGGAATATCAATATTCAAAAATTCTTGAACAGGCTTAACACTTTCAAAATTATTTTCTTTGATTTCACTAGGATTATCTATTGAAAAGTTGTTGTTTTCATTTAATATTTTACTTATTTCTTCTTCTGTTTGCTTTACGGTTAATTTCTCATTTATTATTCTATTTAACAAATCAATTTGTAATTTTGAATTGTTTAATGATAATAAACTTCTTGCATGACGTTCAGATATCTTGTTATATAATAATGCTTCTTGCACTTCTTTTGGTAAATTTAATAATCTTAATTTATTAGCGATGGATGACTGACTAATTCCTAATTTGCTTGCTATTTCATCTTGAGTAAAGCCTCTATCTAGTAGTTTTTTATATGATTGTGATTCTTCTATTACTGTAAGATTTTTTCTTTGTAGATTTTCCAGTAATGCAATCTCAGCACTTGTGTTATCATCAGTTTGATTTATAATAGCAGGAATTTTATTTAATCCGGCTAATAAAGATGCTTTATATCTTCTTTCACCTGCTATTATTTCGTACTTTTCTCCTGTTTTCCTCAAAACTATTGGTTGAATAATACCATACTTTTTAATTGAATCAGATAGACTATTAAGCTCTTTTTCATCGAAAGCAAGTCTAGGTTGAAACCTATTAGGAATAATATCATCAACTGATACATAAACAATTTTATCTTTTTCTTCCATACTTTTCCCTCTTTTTTCCCACTATATATTAATTTTAATTTATTTTATTTATTTTATCAAGATTATTATTTATACTTTACTATTTTTTGTATTTTTTAACTATAGAACTATAATTTCTAGGATATTTTTTATCAGTTACGTCAGTTTTTTTAAAAACAGGTATTGTTCTTTTAGAATTTTGTATAGGTAAATTATATTTATAAACATCAACAAGTTTTAAATGAAATTCTTTATATAGTGATGCATCATTTAACTCATCTAAACAATTAGATTTTAATGGTGCTAACACTCCGCCAACTTTTAATATACTTGTTGCAAGTTCAATTATTATTGGGATAGATGTAACAGCCCTACATGTTACAATATCAAAAATTTCTCTATTTTTAATTCCATATTCTTCAATTCTAGAACATATAATAGTTACATTTTTCAAGTAAAAAGTTTCTTTTATATGTTTTAAAAACTGACATTTTTTTTGATTAGATTCTATTAATGTTACTTTTACATTTTTAAATAATAAGGCAATAACCATACCTGGAAATCCCGCACCTGTGCCAAAGTCACATAAAGTACACTCTCTATTTAAATTTATATATTTGCTTAAAAAAAGTGAGTCATAGAAATGAAGTAAGAATACTTGACTTTGTTCTAGAATACTAGTCATATTAAATTTAGAGTTCCATTCTATTAACAACTTATAGTAATTTAATAAATCATCATAAACTTTATCACTAATTTCAATATTTATTTCTTTGCAATAATGTATAAACTCTTTTTTATTCATGATTGTATTCCTTTTTTAAATATACTAATAGCATTGTTATATCTGCAGGATTAACCCCACTTATTCTAGATGCTTGCCCAATTGTTAATGGTCTTATTTTACTGAACTTTTGCCTTGCTTCTGTTGCTATATTAGGTACCTTTGAATAATCTATGTCCATAGGTATTTTTTTAGTCTCTAATTTTAACATCTTTTCCACTTCATTTTTTGTTTTATCAATATAACCTTTATATTTTATTTCTGTTTGAACTATTTCAATAACATTTTTATCAAATTCTTTATTCATATATTTTAATAATTCTTTAGCATCTATTTCTGGTCTTTTAATCAAATCGTGTAATGATACTTTACCATATATATTAGATGAATTATGTTCTTTTAAAAACTTTTCTATATCTTTAGGATTTACATATGTAGTATTAAAATAATTCTCTATTTTTTTTATTGCATTAAGTGTTTCATAATACTTATCTTTTTCATTTTTATTTAATAATCCATATTTTTCTGCATATTTTGATAGTCTAATCATTGCATTATCATGTCTTAACAATAATCTAAATTCAGCGCGCGAAGTTAATAATCTATATGGCTCAGTTATTCCTTTATTTATCAAATCATCTATTAATACACCTATATATGCCTCATTTCTTTTTAATATAAAAGGTTCTTTATTATCTATTTTTAAAACAGCATTTATACCTGCCATTAATCCTTGAGCTGCTGCTTCTTCATAACCACTTGTTCCATTTATTTGGCCTGCATTAAATAAATTTTCTAATATTTTATTTTCTAAGTTCATTTTTAATTGAAGTGGATCTATGGCATCATATTCAATAGCATAACCATACTTTGTTATTACTACATTATGTAATCCATCCATTGTTTTTAATAATTTTTCTTGAATATCATGTGGCATTGTCGTTGAAAAACCGCCTACATAATATTCTATATCATCACTTCTTTCAGGTTCTAAAAAGATTTGATGTCTATCTTTATCATTAAACTTGACAACCTTATCTTCTATTGATGGACAGTATCTTGGCCCTATTCCTTTAATCATTCCGCTATATAATGCACATTTGTCTAAATTATCCATTATTATTTTATGAGTAGTTTTATTTGTATAAGTAAGATAACAAGGAACTTGGTCATTTATATTATATGTAGGACCATAAAAATTACTAAATGTTAATAACTCATTATCACCATTTTCTATTTTTACTTCATCAAAGTTTATACTACTTTTCAATATTCTAGGTGGCGTACCAGTTTTTAATCTTATTATATTGATTCCATTTTCTTTTAAAAATTCACTTAAAAACATTGAATTTTTTTCACCATGTGGGCCTCCTTTATATTTATCATGTCCACACATAATATCAGAGTTCATATATGTTCCAGTTGTTAATATAACCGCTTTACTATATATTTTTTCACCTGTTTCCGTTAAAACTCCAATTACTTTTTTATTTTCTAGTATTAGTTCTTTTACTGTATCCTCTTTTATCGTTAAGTTTTTCAATGAGTTTAATCTGTTTAACATTTCCTTAGGATAATTAACTTTACATCCTTGAGCTCTTAAGGACCTTACTCCTGGGCCTTTTTTAACATTAAGCATCTTTATTTGCAAATGAGTCCTATCTGCGCAATAACCCATTTGACCACCTAAAGCGTCAATTTCTCTAACTACTATTCCTTTTGCAGAGCCACCTATTGATGGATTACATGGCATATCAGCAATATTTTTAATATTTATTGTTATAAGTAATGTTTTTTTACCCATTTTAGCGCTTGCACTTGATGCCTCACAGCCTGCGTGTCCACCACCTACTACAATTACATCATAATTCACTTATATCATCTACTTTCCTAAACAAAATTTACTAAATATTTCATTTAATAAATCATCATCATTCACTTCACCAGTAATATTTGATAATGTATTCCATAGCCTCTTTAAATCTATTTCTATCAAGTCTACTTCATAATTATTTTTTAAACTGATTTTTATTTCTTTTATAATTTCTATTGAGTTATTTAATAAACCTATTTGTCTTGCATTTGAAATATATGCATAATTTGATTCACCAATTGACTTTAGATCAAAAATTCTTGAAATCTTTTCTTCTAATTTATTTACGGAATTTTTTTCAAATGTAGACATGTTTATACTTTCATAATTTGATAATTTGTTACAAATATAATTCTTATTTTTATCACTCTTATTATATATTACTAAAATGTTTTTATTTGTTATTTTATCTAACACTCTCATATCTTCATCATCAAAACCTGATTCACTATCAACTACAAATAATACAAGATCAGAATTACTAATTGCTTGTATACTTTTTTCCACTCCTATTTTCTCAACAATATCATTTGTTTCATGTATGCCAGCAGTGTCTAATATATCTATTTTAACACCTTCTATCATTAAACTTCCTTCTACGATGTCCCTCGTTGTCCCTTTAATATTTGTTACTATTGCTTTTTCTTCATTTAATAATAAGTTTAATATGCTACTTTTACCAACATTTGGCTTTCCAACAATAGAAATTTTTAAGCCATTTTTTACTATCAAACCTTTTTTACTATTTTTTAATAAATTATTTATAGATTTTTCAATTTTGGTAATGTTTTCACTTATTAAATTTCTGGTTACCATAACAGCATCTTCGTATTCTGGATAATCTATATTAACTTCGATATTTGCTATTATAGACAAAACTTTTTGTTTTAATTCATTAATGGTTGAATAAATTGATTTATCTATTCCTTTAAGAGCCATTTTCCTTGAACCTTCAGTTTGAGCATTTATAAGATCTCCTACCGCTTCAGCTTGAGTTAAATCTATTCTTCCATTTAAAAACGCTCTTTTTAAAAATTCACCGGGTTCTGCAAGTCTCGCACCATTTGATATTAAAAGCTCCATTACTTTACTTACAGATAAGTTTCCACCATGAACATTTATTTCAACAATATCTTCTGTTGTAAAACTTTTAGGCGATTTAAAAACACTTACTAGTACTTCATCAATTTTTTCTGAATTTTCAACTATAAAACCATATGTAATAGTATGAGATTCTTTTTTTAACAAATCTTTATCAAATATTTTATTAACAATTTTAATTGCATCTTGTCCACTTATTCTTATTACATTTATAGAACTTTCTCCAACTAAAGTTGCTACAGCACAAATAGTATCTTTCATAATAGTCCCTTTCTTTCCACAAGATTATACCATACTTAATAGTAAATGTAAAACAAAAAAAGAGTAATATTACTCTTTGTTCTCAATGTATTTTATTACTACACACCTATTAGGCTCTTTTCCTTCACTCTCAGTTTTAATATATTTAAAACCTTGTAATGCTGAGTGAACAATTTTTCTTTCGTATGCACTCATAGGATCTAATTTAACATTGGTTTTTGATAGTGTAACCTCTCTAGCAATCTTCTTAACATTTTTTTCTAAAAAATAATCTTGTTTTTGTCTATATTTTTCTACATCAACAGACACATTTATATGCATATCTAACATTGTATATAATGCTTGTCTAACATAAATTTGAATTGAATTCAATATGTGACCTTTTTTGCCAATTAATAATGAATTATTTTTTGAAAATATATCATATTTTATTTGACCTTCCCTAATTTTTATTTCAACATTTGCATTTATATTTAAAGCATTTAGTAATTCTATAATAATATCTTTACCTGTCTCGGCTATATCTTCTAATTTTACAACTTCAATTGTATACTTTTTACCACTAAATAGTCCGCCCTTTTCTTCATATAATTTTGTTAAAACATTATCTTCAGTTGTATTCAATTCTTTTAATGCTTTTTCTAAAAGTCCATCTTGATTTTTTGCTTGAAATTTATACTTCTCCATTTTACTACTTACCTTTCTTTAATAATAAATTTTGCACTACTGTAAAACCATTTGATACTATCCAGTACAATGCAATTGATGTTGGTAACCCAAATGATACAAATGATATAAATACTATCATAAAAGTTGTCATCATCTTCATTTGTTTTGCTTGTTCTTTATTTGTTGACATATTCATGTTTTTAAATGAGAATACAGTTGCCAATATTATTATTACAACCAATATTATATACCAATAATTTCCTGCCTTAATTCCCTCTAAAGGAGTTGTACCTAAATTAAATACTAAAAAGTTCTTTTCAAAAAATGCTGGAACTCTATAAACAGCTTCTAAAAATGCAAAGAAAATTGGTAATTGCAAAAAAGCAAATAAACAACTTGAGAATGGATTTATATCATATTTTTTATATATTAGCATCATTTCTTGGCTTTTAGCCATCATTGAATCTCTATCTTCTCTTCCTTTATATTTTTTTTCTAATTTATCAAGATCTTTTTGTGCTTTTTGCATATTTATATTCATATTTGTAGATTTCTTTGAAATAGGGAACATTAATAATCTTAATATTAGACCTACTATCATTATTGCTAAACCATAATTTTTAACGATTAATCCTACTTTAACTATTATCCATGCTAATGGTTTAACGAATAAAGAAGTCCACAATCCTTCATAACCACCAGAATTAATTTTTAAGTTACTACATTTTGGTAAATCTTCATATTTTATTAACAATTTTTTATCATTATTTTTATATACATCAACTAATTCCTTTGTTTCTGGTTTACACAAAATATTTGATACATAAGATTTTTGTTGATTCTTTTCTTCATTTATTACTACATTAAATCTTTTTGTACAACCGCTTAATGTAAATAACATTAAAAATAATATTAATATTTTCTTTTTCATCTTTTATTTCTCCTTTAATACATTAATTAATTCGTTTTGAATTTGCTCATAATTCAAATTTAAAATATTAACTCTTAATATTATAACATAATCTTTAGAGAAATTAATATTATTTTTCATTAAAATATCTTTGATTCTTCTTTTATAAAGATTTCTCACGTTTGCTTTTCCAATTTTTTTACTAACACTAATACAATATCTATTAAAATTATAGTTATTTTTTTGAAAATAAATAACAAAATATTTATTAACTTTTTTATTGGAATCACCTATGATTTGTTGAATTTCTTCATTTTTTTTAATAATATATTTTTTATTCATATGCTCACTTCTTTTTCAATATATATTATATAAAAAAAATTACTCATTTAAAAGTAATTTTTTTATTTTGATAATTCTTTTCTACCTTTAGCTCTTCTTGATTTTAATACTTTTACACTTCTATTTAAAAAACCAGAAGTTTTACTTTTTTTTCTATTATTAGGTTGGAATGTTCTCTTCATAATATTTACCTCCGTTTCCTTTTCAACTGAGTTAGATTATATAATATTTAAAATAGATTGTCAATAATTTTATTTTATTTAATTATTTTTACTATAGTCTTTTATTTACAATATATTAATTATTAATATTTTTTCTTTAAATTTATTATGTTAATTAATTGTTAATATTTAATTATGTTAACTTATCAACATTATATTAACAAAATTATGTTAACTTATCAACATTATATTAACA
>HG000333.1:0-47317 GCA_000436975.1 Clostridium sp. CAG:1000 | reverse complement strand
ACATAATGTTATTTTTTAAAATTGTTGATATTGTTGATAACTTTCTTTTATCTAATTAAAAAGGTTAAAAAAATGTTTACAAATGGTTAATAACTTGTTAATATAAAAGGAAATAATTTTTTTTGTTTGACATTAAAAATAGATGATTTATAATTTAATTAGAAGTTGTTAGAAAGGATGATAATTATGGACCTAAATGATATATGGAATAAATTTTTAGAACAAATTAAATCAAAAGTATCTTTAATGTCATATAATTATTTATTTAGAGATTTAAAATTATATTCATACGAAAATAGTAAACTAATTATTATTGTTCCTACCAATGAACTTCTTTTACAAAATATTACTAAAAATTATAATTCTATAATACAAGAAATAATAGATGATATAACTAATGATACTTGTGAAATAGAATATGTTTTCGATAAAGATAAAAAAAAGTTAACAAAAGCAGATGATAATAAAGTTAATAATAACATACAAAACATAAATGAAGAAAATATTAGTAATTATAAATATATAAGTAATTTTAATCAAAAATACACCTTTGAAACTTTTGTAGTGGGTGAATCAAATAGATTAGCTTATGGGACTGCTAAAGCTGTCGCACAAAATCCGGGTAAATTATATAATCCATATTTTATATATGCAAAAAGTGGACTTGGAAAAACACATTTAATGCACGCAATAGGAAATTATATAGTTACACATTCAGATAAGAAGGTATTATATATTACTGCAGAACAATTTACTAATGATTATAGGGCTATAATTAATGCCAAAAGTAAATATGATAACAATGTTAGTTATTTAGAAGCTTTCAGAGATAAATACAGAAATGTAGATGTTTTAATGATTGACGATATTCAATTCTTAGAAAATGCAACAAAATCGCAAAAAGAGTTTACAAATACATTTAATACTTTATACGATAATGAAAAACAAATAATAATAGCATCTGACACATCTATAAATGACTATAAGTATTTAGAAGATAGGCTTAAAACTAGATTTAGATGGGGATTAACTGAATCAATAAATCCGCCAGAGTTGGAACTAAAGAAAAATATCATAAAAAACAAAATAATGATAAATGATTTTGATCTAGATATTAATGAATCAGTAATCGATTATATTGCTAATAATTGTGGTAGTGATATAAGAAATCTAGAAGGTGCAGTTATAAGAATTGTAGCATATAAAGCTGCATTTAATATAAAGAATGTTACTTTAGAAATTGCACAAGAGGCTTTACAAGAGTTTGTTCCTAAAACTGTGTATAGAACCAACTCAGTAGCTAAAATAATTGATATCGTAGCAAAATATTTCAATTTAGACGCATCAATGTTAAAAGGCAAAATGAAAAAGAAAAACATAACTGATGCAAGAGCAATTGCTATGTATTTAAGTAGGATTATGACTGATGAAAGTCTTCAACGAATTGGTTTAGAATTTGGAGGTAGAGATCACTCAACCGTTATATATTCACATGAAAAAATATCAAAGGAATTAAAAACAAATATAAAACTACAAGAAGAAATAAAAATATTAAAAGAAAAAATATGTGAATAAACACTAAGTTATTAACAACTTAACAATGATAAATTTACATAATTTGTAGATTTTATCTTAATATAAATGAGTTATCAACATTATTAACAGTCTATATTAATAATAATTATATATAATAAGGAGGTAAATTATTATGAAAATGTTAATTAATAAAAATATTTTATTGGAAGGATTAAATTTTGTAAGTAAAGCATTATCATCACGAAATATTATTCCAGTTTTAAATGGAATAAAATTTG
The DNA here is from genome assembly GCA_000436975.1 of Clostridium sp. CAG:1000. Taxonomy (GTDB): domain Bacteria; phylum Bacillota_I; class Bacilli_A; order RF39; family UBA660; genus CAG-1000. The sequence goes on along the minus strand of HG000333.1, from coordinate 45,503 downwards.
ATTTAAAAAAAGAAGGTCTATACTTAACAGCGACAGATAATGATATTACTATTCAATATTTTATTGATAAAAAAGATATTAATGCTATTGAAGAACTAGGATGTATTATTATATATGGTAAATCATTATTAGATATTATAAGAAAATTGCCTGAAACAACAATAATGATAGAAAATTTTGAGAGTAACGATGTATCTTTTAAAACTGAAAATGCTATATTTAATTTCAATTGTTTCTTACAAGAAGATTTTCCAGAAATAGTACTAGAAGAAGCTAAAAAACCTATAAAATTATCAAGTTTAAAATTCAAAGAAATGGTGAGTCAAACTTCATTCGCATGTTCAATACAAGAAAGTAGACCTTTACTTACTGGTGTTAATATTAAAGTTAACGGAGATAATTTAGAGTGTATTGCTACTGACTCTTATAGATTATCAAAAGTAATAATAAAATTGAATAAATCATATGATGAAAATACTAATATTGTAGTACCGGCAAAAAATATTAATGAGTTTATAAAGACAATTGAAAAAGATAATGAATTAGAAATACATACTTTTGCTAATAAGGCTATTTTTAGACATGGTAATCTTATTTTTCAAACTTCTTTATTAAATGGAACATACCCTAATACAGATAATTCATTTCCAAAAGAATATAAATATGAAATAGAATTGAACCTAAAAGATTTTTATAATATTTTAGATAGAGCATCATTAATAACTCAATCAAAAGACAAAAATATCATTGATTTTGATTTGAATGGTAATAATATTGTAATTAAAGCTTCAAGCCAAGAAATGGGTAAAGTTGAAGAAAAAATGAGTGTGGTAAATAAAATAGGTAATAATATTAAAATCTCATTCAGTGCAAAATATATGATCGAAGCTTTAAAAATATTTAAAGAGAAGAAAATATACTTATTATTAAATGGTGAAATAAGTCCAATTATAGTTAAAGAAGAAAATAATGATGAGTTGATTCAATTAATTTTGCCAATGAAAACATATTAATTATTAAAAAAATAATGATAATAATTTTATCAAAATAAGCTTTTTTTATTCGAAAGCTTATTTTTTTTTAAAAAAAATTACATTTTTCGACAAAATTCGACAAAATTCGACAAAACAAGTATGCTATCATAGCAATCAATATATCGAAAAGGAGGAAAATATGGATTATGAAATAACATTTGATACTCAAGTTATACTTCCAGTTGAAAATAATAGTTCTAGAATAATTGAAAATAATGAATCTTATGTTATAAATGTACCACCAATGCAAGTTTTAGAACATAGTTGTGAATATTTTGGTAGTTCATTTAATGGTAGAAAAGAAGGAACTAAAAAATTATTGGGTATAACACATAAATCACCTATAATTGTAGAAGAAAGTAGAAAAATAATATTTTTTCCTACTACTTCGCCAGATAGAATTGATTGTGTATGGATCAATCTTGAGAAGGTCAATAAATATTATAAATCATCTTCTAAAAAATCTATTATTGAATTTAAAAACGGTGATATTATTGAATTTGATGTATCAATAGGTTCTTTAACAAACCAAATTATGAGAGCTTCTAGATTAAAATATATCCTAGAAGAAAGAATAAGTGGAAAAGTATATTAAATTTTACTTTTTCCTTTTTTTATAGCGTAATTTATGGTATAATTAACTTAGTGTGTAGGTGTACATAAAAATTAAAAAACTCAAAATTTGGGGGCTAACGAGGTTTAAAATGAATATTGTCAAAATTGAATTGTTGAATTTTAGAAATTATAGAAAAAAAACTTTTGATAAATTTTCAAATTTAAATATAATAATTGGAAAAAATGGAGTTGGTAAAACATCAATCATTGAATCCATATATATAGGTAGCCTAGCCAAGTCTTTTAAAACTAATAATGATTTTACAATTATTAAAAAAAATGCTGATTTTTTTAAAATTAAAATTCATTGCTATGATTATCATATTAATAAAACACTTGAACTTTATTATGATAAGTCTGGCACAAAAACAAAAATAAATTCTTATTCCCAAAAAAGACTTAGTGATTTTATTTCTCAATATAGAGTTATTATGCTTTATCCTGAAGAAGTAAGAATTATTAAATCTTCTCCTGCCATCAGGAGAAATTATTTAAACATTGAGTTGTCTCAATTAAATAAGCAGTATTTAAGATCATTAAATAACTATAATTCATTAATTAAAAATAAGAATGAATACTTGAAAAAAATGCAATTTTTGAATATAAGTGATACTACTTATTTAGATACATTAGACGAAAAGATAGTAGATGAAGGTATGATAATATACAAGTGTAGGTCTGATTACATAGAAAGTATTAACAAGTATATTGATGAGAAATTTAAAAAATTTATTAAAGAATGCAATATTAAATTGCAGTACGATTCAGATTTTAGTATTTTTGATAAAAATAGTTTATTAAAAAAAATGCAGGAAAATAGACCAAAGGAAATGAAATTTGGTATGACTAATTTTGGAGTTCATAGAGATGATGTATTATTTTTATACAATGGTTATGATGCCAAAGAATATTGTTCTCAAGGATTTCAAAAATTGATTGTGCTAGCCTTAAAATTATCAGAAATCGAGATATTTATAAATGAGTATGATATAAAACCAATATTATTATTAGATGATTTGTTTAGCGAATTAGATGAAAAAAACAGAAATAATATTTTTAAATCTCTTGATTCAAGCCTACAAATATTTATTACAACCACTGATTTAAAGAATATTAATAGAAATATAATAAATAGAGCAAAAATTTATAATTTAGATGAAATAGGAAGGTGAATAAAATGAATGAAGATTATGGAGTAAACGATATACAAGTATTGGAGGGATTAGAAGCAGTAAGAAAAAGACCTGGTATGTACATAGGTACTACTGATGCAAAGGGTTTGCATCATCTTGTTTGGGAAATAGTTGATAATTCTATAGATGAAGCATTAGCTGGATATTGTCACAATATTGAAATAATTATTAATAAAGATAATTCTATCACAGTTAAGGATGATGGTAGAGGAATCCCAGTTGGTATTCATCCAAAAACAGGAATTTCCACTGTTGAAACAGTTTATACTGTTTTACATGCAGGTGGTAAATTCGGTGGTGGCGGATACAAAGTATCTGGAGGTTTACATGGAGTAGGTGCCTCTGTAGTTAATGCTTTATCAAAATGGGTTATAGTAACTGTTTATAAAGATTGTAAAATATATCAAACAAAGTTTGAAGATGGTGGTAAAACGGTTCAAAAATTAACTGTAATTGGCGAATGCGAGCCTAATAGAACAGGAACTTCTGTAACATTTAAACCTGATTCTGAAATTTTTGATACGGATATATATGATTATGAAACTCTTAAAATAAGAACAAGAGAATTGGCGTTTTTGAATAGAGGTTTACAATTAACATTACGTGACGATAGAGATGACGAAGATACTCAAGGCGAAAAATTTTTATATGAAGGTGGAATCAGTGAATATGTTAGATTTATAAATCAAGGTAAAACTCCTATTCATGACAACGTAATACATTTAGAGGGAGAAAAAAACGGAATATTCTTTGAAGTAGCATTACAATACAATTCGGGGTATAATGAGAATATTTATTCATTTGTGAATAATATTAACACACATGATGGTGGTACACATGAAGAAGGCGTAAAAAGAGCATTAGTAAGAGTAATAAATAGTTATGCTAGAAAAGCCAATATATTAAAAGATAAGGATGAAAATTTAAAAGAGGATGATGTAAAAGAAGGAATTACAATGATAATATCTTGTAAACATCCTAATCCTCAATTTGAAGGTCAAACAAAGGGAAGACTAGGTAATTCTGAGGTTAAAGCAATAGCAGATGCAGTATTTGCTGAAGGTTTCGAACAATTTCTTTTAGAAAATCCTGACTCTGCAAAAATTATAGTAAACAAAGCACTACTAGCTAGAAATGCAAGAATGGCTGCTAAAAAGGCAAGAGAAGCCACTAGAAAAACAGATTTAACCATGACAAACTTTTTTGGAAAATTATCTGATTGTAAAAGCAAAGACCCTTCAATTTCTGAAATTTTCATTGTCGAGGGTGATTCTGCAGGTGGATCAGCAAAAAAAGGAAGAGATTCTATGACTCAGGCTATACTTCCTTTAAGAGGAAAAATATTAAATGTTGAAAAAGCAAGGTTGGATAGAGCACTAGGTAATGAGGAAATTAAAACAATAATTACTGCTTTTGGTACAGGCATAGGTGAGTATTTTGATTTATCTAAATTGCGTTATGACAAAATAATAATAATGACAGATGCAGATGTTGATGGTTCACATATAAGAGTATTATTGTTAACATTATTCTACAGGTTCTTTAAACCAATTGTTGAAGCTGGTCATGTATATGCGGCACAACCACCATTGTTTAGAATAATGCATGGTAAAACAAGAAAATATGTTTTAAGTCCACAGGAATTAGATGACTATTTAGCTACTCTACCTGAAAATGTAAGACAAAGAGCTGAAATAGCCAGAATGAAAGGTCTTGGTGAAATGGATGCTGAAGAATTAAATGAGACAACTATGGATATTGAAAAAAGAGTTTTAAGAAAAATAACAGTTGATGATTGTATTGCAGCAGATGCTATATTTGAAAAATTAATGGGTGATGATGTTGAACCTAGAAGAAAGTTTATTGAAGAAAACGCTGGATATGTACAAAATCTTGATATATAGGAGGTTATAATGGAAGAGACTGAAACAAATAGTGAATTAATAAAAAGAGCACTTGATGACTATGATAAAAGTGATATTGATAGTCAAAACATAAATAATGAAGATAATAATTTGAAAATTAAAAAAGAAGTTAATGCTGATTTTAATGGATATTTCCATGAGCGAGATAGATTAGATCATAATGATATAGTAAAAGAAGTTAGTACTTCATTCATAGAATATTCTATGAGTGTTATTGCTTCTCGTGCTTTGCCAGACCTAAGAGATGGTTTAAAACCAGTACATAGAAGAATATTATGGTCAATGTATGAATGTGGATATACTCCTGATAAGCCACATAGAAAATGTGCTACAACAGTTGGATATGTTATGGGTCATTATCATCCACATGGAGATTCGTCTATTTATGAAGCAATGGTTAGATTAGCACAAGACTTTAACCAAAGATATATGTTGGTGGATGGTCACGGAAATTTTGGTAATGTTGAAGGCGATGGCGCTGCAGCAATGAGATATACTGAATCTCGTTTGGCAAAAATTTCTCTTGAATTATTAAGAGATATCAATAAAGACACAGTCGACATGGATGATAATTTTGATGTAACCAAAAAAGAACCAAAGGTGTTGCCATCAAGATTTCCAAATATACTTGTAAATGGTTCAATGGGAATAGCTGTTGGTATGGCAACAAATATTCCTCCACATAACTTATCTGAGGTAATAGATGGTTGCGTAGCATACATTGATAAACCTGATATTACTACTGATGAATTAATGAATTATATCAAGGGCCCTGATTTTCCAACTGGAGGAATAATTTTAGGTAATTCTGGTATAAAAAAAGCTTATGAAACAGGTAGAGGTTCTATAACAATAAGAAGTAAGGCAACAATAGAAGAACATAATGGCCATAATTGTATAATTTTTACCGAGGTTCCATATGGGGTAAATACAATGGAATTAAAGAACAAAGTGGCCGAATTAGTACATTCGAAGGTAATTGAAGGAATTTCTGATTATCATACAGATTTAAAAGATGGAGTCAAAATAACAATCACATTAAAAAGAGACGCAAATCCACAAGTTGTTTTAAATAATTTATATAAACATACTTCATTTCAAATCAATTATGGTATCATATTCTTAATGTTAGATGGTTTAACACCAAAAACTTTAGGTTTAAAGTCAATTATTTCAAAATACATTGATCATCAAAGAGAAGTAATAATAAGAAGAACTAAATTCGATTTAAACAAAGATGAGAAAAGAGTACATATATTAAATGGATATAAGATAGCCCAAGATAATATTGATGAAGTAATTAAAATAATCAAAACAGCTGAAACAGATCAAGAGGCTAAATTAAAATTAATTAGTAGATTTGGTCTTGATGAAATTCAATCTGATGCAATATTAGAATTAAAGTTAAGAAGATTAACCGGTTTAGAAAGAGAAAAGATTGAAGCTGAACTTGCTGCTTTATTAAAAGAAATTGAAGAGTTAAAGTCAATTTTAGCATCAGAAAGAAAAGTATTAGAAATAATTAAGAAAGAAATGTTAGAAATTAAGAATAAGTATGGTGATGATCGTAGAACCACTATAGATATGACAGCAATTGATTATATTGAGGATGAATCATTGATACCTCAAGAAGAAGTAATAGTTACTGTTACAAATAAGAATTATATTAAGAGAATACCTAAAGACACATATAAAACACAAAATCGTGGTGGCGTTGGAATTAAAGGTATGACAACCACTGATGAAGACTTTGTAGAGCAATTAATTTCTTTGAACACACATGATTATGTTTTGTTCTTCTCAAATAAAGGTAAAGTATATAGACTAAAAGGGTATAATATTCCTGAATATTCAAGAATTGGTAAAGGATTACCGTTAATCAACCTAATTCAAATAGAAAAAGATGAAAGAATCAATGCCATAATTAAAGTGGAAAAAGAAAATACATACAAATGTTTGCTATTTAGTACAAAACAAGGTTTAGTCAAGAGAACCTTGATATCGGAATTTAACAACATTAGACAATCCGGAAAAATTGCTATTTCTTTAAAAGATGGTGACGAATTAATTTCAGTTAAAAAAACAACAGGAAATGATCAAATATTAATGTGTTCGTCTAACGGGCGAATGGCCAGATTCAATGAAAATGAAGTCAGAATAATGGGTCGTACAGCTACAGGAGTAAAAGGCATAAATTTATCAGACGACATTTGTGTAGGAGCGGAAGTGTCAGAAGAAAATAAATATTTATTAGTAGTTACCGAAAATGGTTATGGTAAAAAAACAATAGTAAATGAATATAGGGAGACTAAAAGAGGAAGTAAAGGCGTAAAAACTTTGAATATTTCAGAAAAAAATGGAAAGATCGTTGGATTCAAATCAACTGACAACGATAAAGATTTAATGATAATTACTGAAAATGGAATTATTATTAGAATGTCTGTGTCAAATGTTTCTGAAATGGGTAGAGTAACTAAAGGTGTAAAACTTATTAATCTTAAAAATAATAATAAAGTCGCTTCTATATCAATTGTCGACAAAGAGGAAATGGATGACTAACCATTTCTTTTTATATTAAAAAAATATACAATATTTAAAATGTTCCACGTGAAACATTAAAAAAGAATAAAAATTATTTCCCGGGAAATAATTTTTTTAAATATAAAATATATTACTTATGATATTACAATTATTAATTTTAAATAAATTAATATTAAAATTATTTTATTCCAGCATTACAGTTATATATGCAAATATAGTATAATTTTAAACTCTAATTTAATTTACTTCAACCATAATAAATTTTAGCATATATTATTAATTATAAACTTAAGGATTATTTGAATGTAATTTATGATTAAAGTACGCATATATTAAAAAACTATGTTTCACGTGAAACATGAAAATAAGCAAAATATTTTGAAAAATGTTTTTATTATTTGATTATATAATTATATATCAAAAGCCCAATATTTATTAATATATCAATAAAGATATAAAACATGGTAATAGAAAATTGCAAATCCAAGTAGGTAGTTTAAAAAAATTGCAATTGATTGACACATAAATTTATTTTGATAAGTGTTTAATAAAATTGACTATAAAATGTGAAACGTTTCACGTGGAACATTAAAATAAGAATAAAAATTATTTCCCGGGAAATAATTTTTAAATATCATTACTTTAAAAATTAAAATATATGGTTTTGTGCCAATTTAATTTAATGTTTTTAATATATATTTAAGGAAAGAAAACTTTAGTGAAAAAAACAAAAAATTGATGGATCTAAATAATAACTTAAAAAGTATTTACAATTAATTGGAATAAAAATAATTTTCAAATGGTTATTTATTAAAAACTATAAAAAAATGTATAATGTTCACGTGAAACAATAAAAATATTGATTTTATGAATAAATATGCTATAATTAAGCTGTGCAACAGTTTGATTGCGAAATAGGTCAGAACCGGAAGGTGGCAGCCTTAAACAAAAAAATTGTGTGCACTTTTTTAATGTACTGAGGTGAAATATGAAAAAAATATTTAATAAATTGAAAAAAAATAATATTAAGGCTATTAAAAATAATGATGTCCCTGTTTCGTGCGTGATAATTAAAAACAATGCCATCATTTCTGCTTCATATAACAAAAAGAATAAAAAAAATAATCCTCTATGTCATGCAGAAATCAACGCAATAATTAAAGCAGCAAGAATCACAAAATCGTGGAATTTAAATGACTGCAATTTATATGTTACATTAGAGCCTTGCGAAATGTGCAAAAGAGTAATAGAAGAAGCAAGAATAAAAAATGTGTATTATATTTTAAATAATGATAAAAAAGTGAATAATACCACTCGATATATAAAAATAAATGTTCCTGAAGAAAAGTATTTTAAAGAGGAACTTAAAACTTTTTTTAGAAAAATGCGCGATAAAAGCAAATAAATGTTCGCTTATTAAATCTTTTTTACAAAATTACGTTTCAATCTTTGTGTTTTTTTACAGTCGTGATATAATATTTACGGAGGCAAACATGGCATACATATCATTATATCGTAAATATAGACCTAAGAAATTTTCAGATGTCGTTGGACAAGATGTTGTTGTAAAAATCTTAAGAAACAGCATAATAGAAAATAAAATTGGACATGCTTATATTTTTGCAGGCCCAAGAGGAATTGGAAAAACGAGTATTGCTAAGATCTTTTCAAAGGCAGTAAATTGCTTGAACTCTATTGATGGGGATTTATGTGGAAAGTGTGAATCGTGTATAAATGATATAAATAACGAAATAGATATTGTTGAAATAGATGCGGCGAGTAACAATGGAGTAGAAGAAATTCGCGAAATACGAAATAATATAAAGCTTATGCCAACAAAACTAAAGTATAAAGTGTATATTATTGATGAAGTACATATGTTATCAATTAGCGCATTTAACGCGTTGTTGAAAACGTTAGAGGAGCCACCAGCACATGCAATATTTATTTTAGCGACCACAGAAATAAATAAAATACCTAATACAGTAATATCAAGATGCCAAAAGTTTGATTTTGAAAAAATTCCACCTGAATTAATTGAAAAACAGTTAAATTACATACTGAAAAAAGAAAATAAAATAATTAACAAAGATATTGTAAGTTTTATCGCAAAAATGTCTGATGGTGGAATGAGAGATGCAATTAATATGCTTGACCAAGTAATAGCACTTAATGATAAAAACATTTCTGTAGAAGATGTATGCAAATTACTTGGAGAAGTAACAAATGATGAACTTTTTACAATAATGGATAGTATATTTAATCAAGATATGCTAGGTATAATTAATATACTAAATGTTCTTTATGAAAAAGGAAGTAATTTTGATAACATTTGTAACAAATTACAAGTATTAATAAGGGATATATTAATTTACAAAAATTCTAAAAAATATTTTGATGATGAATATGAAAAAATCTTAAGCAGGTATTGTAACTATAGTAATCAAATATATATAAATATGTGTGAAGAGCTTTTTTCACTATCAACAGAATTAAAGAAAACCCCTAATCAAAAGCTATTAATTGAAATATATTTTATAAAAATTATATTGATTTTTAATAATGATTTAGATTTGAATGAAATACAAAAAAAAGACAAACAAGTTGCTGAAAAAGATTCAAATGATGACGATGCGTTGAGAATAAAAAAAATAAGAGTGAATAATACATTGTGTGGCGCAAAAAAGGAATTAAAAAAAGATTTTATTGAAAAATTTGATTTGATTGATGAGTATATGTCATCAAAAAAATATAATGTTTTTGCTTCTATATTAAAAAAATCCAATGTAGAGGTTGTTTCTGAAACAAATATAATATTTTCATATAAGAATAATTTTGACGCTGTTATATTTAATAAGAATATGGACGAAATTGATCAGTTTGTATCAAAAATATTCAAGAAAAAATATAAAACTGTTTGTGTAACAACAAACGAATGGAAAAAAATAAAAAATGAGTATATAGATAATGTAAAAAAAGGTATCAGATATAATATTATTGATGAAAATGAAAAAATATTAAATAAAAAAAATAATGAATTAGAAAGGACACTTGATAATATATTTGGAGATAAATATATTAAAGTGGATGAGTGAAGAAAATGAATATACAAAGTTTAATGAATCAGGCAAGAAAATTGCAAGGAGAATTAGAAAAAACTACTAGAGAAATTGAAAACAAAGTATTCAATTATGAAAATGAAAATATACTAGTTGAAATTACAGGAAAAAATGCAGTATCAAAAATAAAAATTAAAAATGAAAATATAATCAATGACGTGGAGATGCTAGAAGATATTTTGACTGTTGCAATAAATAATGTATTAGAGCAAATTAAATTAGAAAAAGATAAAAAATTAGGCAAATATACGAATGGTTTAGGAGGCTTATTTTAAATCATGATTTTACCAAAAAGCTTCGAACAACTTGTAAATACTCTAACAATTTTGCCAGGAGTTGGAGAAAAAACAGCTGAAAGATTTGTTTATTCTATCTATGAAAAAGATATTGAAGAAATAGAAAACTTAGCTAATGCGTTGATTGATTTTAAAAAAAATATTAAAGTATGTGAAATTTGTGGCTGCTTATCCGATACAGAAATATGCAATATATGTGATAATAAAAAAAGAGATAATTCCACAATATGTGTAGTTGAAGATTCTAAAAATGTATTTTTTATAGAAAAAACAGGTAAATACGATGGCTTATATCATGTGTTAAATGGTTTAATATCACCAATAGATGGTAAAGATCCTGATGATTTGAATATAATGAGTTTAATAGATAAAAGAATAAACTCAAATATCAAAGAAATAATAATAGCTTTAAATCCGTCGATTGAAGGGGAAGTGACCTCTTTATACATACAAAAATTGTTAGAAAAGTATAATATAAAAGTTTCAAGGTTATCTTATGGTATACCTATGGGAACAGATATTGAATATTTAGACCCAGTAATGATTACAAAAGCTTGGGAAGATAGAAAAGTTATATCTTAACTGAAATTTCATAGATTATATAAGGTGAAAGATATGATTTATATTAAAAAAATAGTTTTATCATTGTGTTTAATATATACAATAAATATAATGATAAGTCCATCTGGCAAAAATGTTCCAATTAATATCTTTACAATATTAGTTGTGTATATTTATAACATTTTAGGTATATTAGCAATATTATATTTGAAATATTATTGGTAAAGGAGAGATTATGAGCAATACTATATATGATTATTTTAATACAATGAATAAGTCAAATAAAATCAATCAATCATTTCTTATAGGAAATGTAAGCTTTGATGATATTCAAAATGACTTGAATATAATATTGCGAGACTTCTTCTTTAAAAAAGATATAAATATTTATGAAAATCCTGACATATATATATTAAGACAAAATGAAAGAATAATAACAAAAAGCGATATTAAAAAGTTATTGTCTGATTTGTCATTAACTTCTCAATTTAATAACATTAAAGTATATATAATAGAGGATTGTGAAAAACTAAGTGATAGTGTATACAATTCATTACTAAAAACATTAGAAGAACCTGAAAAAGGAATATATGCGTTTTTATTGACAAGAAATATAAGCGCAGTTAGGCCTACTATTTCAAGCAGATGCCAAAAATTTTTCGTATCATCAAATAGTGAAATTATAATTAATGAAAATTACAATGATATTGCTATGGAAATAGTAAAAAATATAGAAAATAACGGACATCAGAGCCTAGCATTAAATAATGAAATTTATAATAAAATAAAAGATAGAAATGAATTTAATAGTGTTTTATACAATATGATAAATATATATAGAAATATTTTACTTAAAATATTAAATAATAATTTGTCTGATAACGACTTAGATATCGTGTCAAAAAATAATATAAAAAAAATATTAGAAAAAATTTTAGTTATTAATAAAACAATGAATTTAACTGAGAAAAATCTTAATAAAAATATTTGCATAGATAGATTTATAATAGAAATGTGGAGATGTAAGGGATGAATAATGTTGGAGTAAAATTTAAAAATAGTGGTAAAGAATACATATTTTATGACAATAATATTGATGTTTTTGTTGGCGATTATGTTATAGTAGAAACAGAAAAAGGACAACAATTTGGTAAAGTGTCTTCAATATCAAAAGTAAAGTTGCAAGATGAAAATCATTCAAAAATAATAAAAATTGCTGAAGAGAGTGATATAAAGCAAAATAAAAAAAACATTGTAGAAGCAAAGTTAGCATTAGAAAAAGCAACCGAAATTGCAAAAGACTTAAACCTTGATATGAAGTTTATTGATTCATATTATACTTTCGATAAAAGTCAATTAGTATTTCAATTCTTAGCTGACAATAGAATTGATTTTAGAGAGCTTGCTAAGTCACTGGCATCTATTTATAGAGTTAGAATAGAATTAAGACAAGTTGGTGTGAGAGATAAAGCAAAAGAAATATCAGGGATAGGCCAATGTGGTAGAAAATTATGCTGTTCCAGTTTTTTGAAAGATTTAGATTCAGTTGGTATAGCTCAAGTTAAGAACCAAGGCTTATCGTTAAATCCTAGTAAAATCAATGGCCAATGTGGTAGATTATTGTGCTGTCTAAAATATGAAGATAGTAATTATAGTTTATATAGAAAAGGGATGCCTGAAGTAGGAGATAAAGTTAAAGTAGGAAAAGAAAGTGGAGTGGTAACCTCACTTGATATTTTAAACAGAAAATACACATTAAACACAGAAAATAATAACAAAATTGTTGTAGAGGTTCCATTAGAAAAAATGAGCAATGAATGATGAAACAATAAACGATCTTTTAAATTACAACAATATAAAAATTTATCAAAATAAAAACTACTTTAATTTTAGTTTGGATTCGATCTTGTTACCAAATTTTGTACAATTAAACAAGAATATTAATAAAATATTAGATTTATGCACTGGAAATATACCGGTTCCACTAGTATTATCAACAAAAACCGATGCTAAAATATATGCTGTCGAAATTCAAAAAGAAATATATGAATTAGCGTTAAAAACATTAAGAATTAACAAATTAGAAAATAAAATTGTTTTAATTAATGATGATGCAAAAAATGCAATAAATAACTTTGAAACAGACTCATTCGATTTGATAACATGTAATCCACCATACTTTAAATGTACTGATAAATCTATAAAGAATGATAATAAGATAAAATCGATAGCAAGACATGAAATAATGATTACATTAGAAGACATTATTATAATGTCAAAAAAATTATTAAAAAATAATTGTTCGTTAACTATGGTACATCGTACTGAAAGGTTGATTGATATAATTACATTAATGAGAAAACATAACATAGAGCCTAAAAGAATTCAATTTATTTATCCTAAAAAAAATAGTGAATCAAACTTAATGCTGATCGATGGTCGCAAAAATGGTAAGCCAGGTTTAAAAATATTAAAGCCACTAGTTGTTCATGAAGGCAATGGAAAATATACGAGTGAAATAATCAAAATGTTTGGAGATGAGTAAATGAAACAAAATAGTTATAATAGTGATATAAAAGGAAAACTATATTTGATTCCCACACCAATTGGTAATTTGGATGATATAACACTTAGAGCCTTAAATATATTAAAAGAAGTTGATATTGTATTTGCAGAAGATACAAGAGAAACGTTCAATTTACTAAAGTATTATAACATAAATAAAAAGATAGAATCTTGTCACAAATATAGTGAGATGAAAAATAAGGAAAAAATATTAAAAATACTAAAAGAAGGAAAAACAATAGGTTTTGTAAGTGATAGAGGAACACCTTTAATTAGTGATCCGGGTAATTTCGTTGTAAATGAAGTTATAAAGGAAAATATACCTGTGATTGCTTTACCAGGCGCAACAGCATTAATACCCGCTTTAAACATGTCCGGGCTAGACAATGAAAGATTTTTATTTTATGGCTTTTTGAATAACAAGAAAAATGCGGCCAAAAATGAGTTAAATAGATTAAAAGATGTAGAATATACAATGATATTCTATGAATCCCCTAGAAGGCTAAAAACCACCTTAGAATTGATGCTTGAAGCTTTTGGAAATCGTAAAATATCAATAGTTCGTGAAATATCAAAATTACATGAGGAAATCATTAGAGATAGTATTGAAAATGTGACGAAAATAATAGATGATATAAAAGGTGAAATTGTAATTGTGGTTGAAAAGGAAAAAAATAATAAATTAGAAACAATATCAACCAATTACATAGAACTTGTAAAAGAAATGCAGGAAGCAGGCTACTCTAAAAAAGATGCTATAAAAGAAGTGTCATTAAAATATAATATTAGCAAAAATAAGTTGTATGAAGAATGTAAGGAGTTATAAATGAAATTAATTGTAGGATTAGGTAACCCTGGTAAGGAGTATGAAAACACAAGACATAATTGTGGCTTTAAAGCTATAGATTATTATACTTCAAAGAATAACTTGAAATATAAAAACAAATTTAATTCTGAATACTGTGAAAAATTAATAAATAATCAGAAAATTATTTTAGTTAAACCCAACACATACATGAATAACTCTGGAGATGCGGTAGTTAAATTTTGCAATTATTTCAATATAAAAACATCAGATATTTTAATAATATATGATGATGTTGATTTTGAAATAGGCACATTTAAAATAAAAAGAACTGGAAGTTCCGGTGGCCACAATGGTATAAAAGATATAATAAACAAATTAAAAACAGAAGATATACCTAGGGTGCGTATCGGTATTTCAAAAAGTAATTATGATATGATAAATTATGTTTTAGGTAAATTTTCTCAAGAAGAGACTAAAAAGATAGATTTAGTTGTAGAAAGGGTAGCAAACATAATCGATGATTTTGCTAATAATGATATAGAAAAGCTGATGGAGAAATATAATAAGAAACAATGATTGATATATTATGTAAGAAATTATTTGATTTTGATATTAATAATATTAAGAATGTATCTATAAGTGATAATGAAATATATAATCAATTTATATTATATACTTTTTTTAGTTCGGGGAAAAATATTATGTTAGTTTTTCCAACATTAAATGAAGCAACAGAAAAATTCAATAATTTAAAATCTTATTTGGATGATGTATACTTATTTCCTGAAGATGATATAATATCAAAATCAGCAATAGCAGCATCTCCAGAATTACTTTACATGAGAATTAATTTGTTAAACAAAATAAATGATAACAAGCAAAAAATAGTAATAGTACATTTAAACAGTTATATAAAGAAAATGTCGAACATACAGGCGTACAGAGATAAAACTATACATTTGAAGAAAAATAAAATAGTCAACCGTGAAAAATTAATAAAAGATTTAACTGAAAATGGTTATAAGCGAGAAAGCATGGTATATAATACTTCCGATTTTTCTGTCAGAGGTTTTGTTATTGATGTCTATCCAGTAGGTGAAGAAAACCCAGTTAGAATTGAATTATTTGATGATGTTGTTGAAAAAATTAAATATTTTGATCCAATAACTCAAAAGACAATGAAAGAATTAGATGAAGTATCAATATTAAGTCTTAATGAAAATTATAATGACAGTGAATCTTCAATAAAGGATTATCTTGAAAATAAAATAGTTATGTATCATAATTTTAATCAAATAAAATTACAAGAAAAAATGCTTAAACCACAAATGGAATACTTGAATATTAGTTCTAGTGTATTTAAATTAAATGAATTATTAACTAAAGACGATATATATTTAGATACTATAAATAACAAAAATAAAGATATAAATATATTTGCAAAAAATATAGAATATTATAATTCAAATAAATCGATGTTTATAGATGATATAATAAAGAATAACGGAACACTATATTCAAGTAATAAAAATTTTATAAATGAGATACTTCACTTAAATAACAAAATTAAAACAGTTAATAAAAACCTAAACAAAGGTTTTGTATACAAAAATAAATACTATTATAGTGAGAATGATTTGTATGGAAATAATAAAACTCAAAAGATTAAATATAAGGAAAACATAGGTAAAAATATAATATCACTAGATAATCTACAAATAGGAGACTATGTTGTTCATAGAAAAAACGGGATAGGTATATATAAGGGAATTACAACCATTGAAAAGAACAAACTTAAAAAAGATTATATATTAATACAATACAAAGGTAATGATAAATTATATTTGCCGGTAGAAGATATATCAAAATTATATAAATATGTTTCTAAAGAAGGTATGAAACCTACTATAAATAAATTAAATAGTATTGAGTGGACAAAAACTAAGTTAAGAATACGTGAAAAAATTAAGAATATAACGCAAGACCTATTAAAAATATATAAAGAGAGAGAAAAAGCTATTATTAAACCATTCTCTAAAGATGATGAAAATCAAATTATTTTCGAAAATGAATTTGAATATGAAGAAACTCCGGATCAAATCAAAGCCATCAATGAAATAAAAAAAGATTTAGAAAAGCCGCGACCTATGGAAAGATTATTATGTGGAGATGTAGGGTATGGGAAGACAGAAGTAATATTTAGAGCAATGTTTAAAGCGGTTGAAAATAATTATCAAGTAGCATATTTATGCCCAACCACGATTTTGTCATATCAACAATATGAGTCTGCCAAGGAAAGATTTAGAAATTTTGCAATAAATATAGATATAATCAATAGGCACTATACTAATAAACAAGTGCAAGCCAAAATAAAAAAATTAAAAGAAGGTAAAACAGACATTATATTCGGGACGCACAGATTATTAAGTAAAGATGTTGAATATAATAATTTAGGACTTTTAGTAATTGATGAAGAACATAGATTTGGTGTTGAGCAAAAAGAGAAAATTAAAAAAATTAAATCAAATGTTCATGTTCTTTCTGTTTCTGCTACACCAATACCTAGATCATTGCAAATGTCACTTGTTGGAATCAGGGATTTATCTTTAATAGAATCGGCACCTCAAAACAGATACCCTGTTCAAACATATGTTATTGAATATAATGAAATGTTAATAAGAGAGGTTATTCTAAAAGAGATAAGTAGAAAAGGCCAAGCATTTATTTTATACAACAATGTAATGAATATGATTAATTTGGTAAACAAATATAAAAGAATAATACCTGAGGCAAAAATTTGTTATGCACATGGCAAGATGACAAAAAAAGAAATGCAGGATATTATTTATGACTTCACGAATAAAAAGTACGATGTTCTAGTTAGCACTACTATAATTGAAAATGGTATTGATATTCCAAATGCAAATACAATTATTGTCATTGATAGTGATAGATTTGGTTTGAGTCAATTATATCAAATAAGAGGTAGAGTTGGACGAAGTGATAAAATAGCATATGCATATCTTATGTATAAAAAAGAAAAAATTTTAACTTTGACTGCGAAAAAAAGATTAGAAGCAATTAAAGAATTCACTGAACTTGGAAGTGGCTATAAAATTTCAATGCGAGATTTAGCAATACGAGGTGCAGGGGATTTACTTGGTAAAGAACAAGCAGGATTTATAGATTCTGTTGGTGTTAATATGTATTTAGATTTAATAAAAGAAGAAGTGGAAGGCACTAAGGAAGAAGATATTGATTCCCCTAAAGAAGTAATGCTAAATGTACCCACTCATATTGGTAATGAATATACTGATGATAGTGATGTTGTAATTGAACTTCATAAGAAAATAAATGCAATATCAAGCAAGACAGAACTAAATAGTGTATTAGAAGAAATTAAAGATAGATTTGGAATAACTAATCAAGAATTACAGCTGTATGCTCATGAAAAATATATTGAAAAACTTGTAATCTTAGATAATGTCAAAATTTCAGAAAATGATAACAAAAAAATAGTTTTGAGATTATTAAAATCTTCATATAAAGATATAAGCATTGAAGAATTATTCATTAAAACAATTAATATAAGTGGAAAGTTTAATTTTCTATATAAAAATGATTCAATCTATATAACTTTACTAAAAACAACATTGGAAAAAAATTATTTATATTATATTGAAGAACTATTAGAACTAATTTATATTTTAAAATCTAAAAATCCAGTATAAAAAGCAAATTAAATGTTAAAAATATTACTAGGTGATTTTATTGAAAACTACTTGTATGATACGAAAAATAGATGATCTTGGACGTATAGTACTACCAAAAGAATTAAGAAAGGTACTTAGTATACATTCTGGTGATGATTTTCAAATAATTGTTGATGAAAACAAAATAATTTTAGAAAAATTTTCAAGAATTTTAAATGTTCAAGACGAAATTATAAAGATTAAAAACATTTTTAAGAGTATTTATGATTATGAAATATATATAACAAATAATAATTTCATACTAGAAACTCAAGAAAAAATTTCAGAAGATGTATTTAAAATTATTCAGCAAAGAAAAATATTTACTTGTGATTATCAAACAGAATTAAAATTAACTGAAAAATTGAAGGTATATGGAAAAATAATAATTTTTCCAATAATTGTAGACAGTGATTTATTAGGAGGAATAATTATAATTTCTGACAGTGATGTACAAACTATGCAGTTAGTAGCAAAAACCATTTTCGAATTAGTAAAAAAATATTTTATTTAATTAGGAATATTGAAAAATTAATCAACATATTATAAAATTATTATAAATTATTACATAATAATTTGAGTGTTTGTTGATTTTTTTTATTTAAAATCAAAGAATAGAGGTAAGATAATGATAGACACACACGCACATATATTAAGTGAATTTTATGATAATATAGAAGATGTGATTCAGCATTTGAAAAATAAAAATATAATTAATGTGATAAATTGCGGTGATAGTATTAAATCGTCTTTAGAAATAATTGAATTGAGCAAGAAGTACAAAGACTATATGCTGCCAGCAATTGGCATTCACCCAGATAATATAGATACTGATTATAATAAAATAAAAGATTTAGAAAATTTAATAAAAAATAATAAAATAGTAGGAATTGGTGAAATAGGATTAGATTATTATCACAATAAGGAAAATAAAGAAGAACAAATTAAATTATTTAGTCAACAAATTGATCTTGCGGAAAAATATAATCTTCCAATTATAGTGCATACTAGAGATTCAATACAAGATTGTTTTAATATATTAAAGAGCAAAAACTCTAAAGGAATCATTCATTGTTTTAGTGGAAGTTTGGAAATGGCAAAAGAGTTCATTAAATTGGGATATTATCTAGGTATAGGTGGGGTTATTACTTTTAAAAATTCAAAATTATATAAAGTAATTGAGCAAATAGATTTATCTTATATAGTGCTTGAAACGGACAGTCCATTTTTATCTCCAGAACCTCATAGGGGAACAAAAAATACTCCATCTAATATTATATTTGTTGCCCAAAAGATAGCTGAAATAAAGCAATTAAATATTGACGAGGTAATTAGAATCACAACAAACAATGCTAGGAAAATTTTTGACATTTAAATTTACTTATTATATAATTTAATCGGAGAAGTTATGAAGAAATATTTAATAAGTAGAACAATTATGATTATTGAGACAGCAATATTATTGGTCCTATTTTTTATGATAAGAAAAGAAACTTTTGTAGAATCATCCTTATCTTCAACAATTAATTATGCTGGAACTAAAGCCGTTTCTAAAGAGATTATACAGAAAAAACAAATTGAGTTGTTTACTGAAAATAATAAAAAGAATGTAGTTGATCAAGTAATTAATAAAAGAGATTATGAAGGCAACTCATTGTATAAATTTACCGGCGAATTGACTGGATATTCAGGAGATTGCCCATTATGTAGTGGTTATTTAGCATGCCCACCTAGAACTAATGTGTTGAAAAGTGGAATATATTATAATGATACATCATATGGGAATATTAGAATAGTAGCTAGCAGCAAAAATTATCCATGTGGTACTATATTAAGATTTAATGTTAAAAAGATAGATAAAGAACCAATAGTTGCAATTGTATTAGATAGGGGCGTAAGTGGTAATGTTATTGATTTATTGACTGATTCAAGTGAATCTGCGATCAAAGATATCGGAAGGGTTAAAAATCTTGAATTCGAAGTATTAAGAGAAGGTTGGAAATAATGAAGTTTGAATATAAAAAATCTTTAGGGCAAAATTTTTTAATGGACGGTAACAAAATCAATCAAATTTTAAATGCAATAGATTGCAACTCTGATGACTTAATAGTAGAAATTGGGCCCGGTGCAGGAGCTATTACAAAAGGACTTGTAAAAAAAGATTGCCAAATTTTATGTTTTGAGATTGATAAAAGATTAAAAGAAATATTATTAAGTATAAATAGCAAAAATTTAAAAGTAATATTTTGCGATTTTTTGAATGCAGATTTAAATAAATATATAGATTATAAAAAATATAAAAGAATTATATTTGTAGGAAATTTACCATACTATATCACCACAGCCATAATAAATAAAATAATAGACTATGGCCATGCTGATGAAATTATTATAATGGTACAGAAAGAAGTGGCTGATAGATTTATGGCCAAACCACATTCAAAAAAATATAATTCTCTGTCTGTATACTTACAATATAACTTTGATATTATGAAGGTTTGTGATGTTAGTAAAAATTGCTTCGAACCTATTCCTAGAGTTGATAGCATTGTTATTAAGTTAAAAAAACATAACAAATACTATGTTAAAGATGAGAATAAATTTTATAATTTTGTTCAAGATTCTTTTAAACAAAAAAGAAAAAATTTGAAAAATAATCTTAGGGGATATGATTTAATAAAATTAGAGAAAATATTAAATGGTATGGGAAAAAATTTAACAATTAGAGCTGAAAGTTTAAGTATAGATGATTTTATCAAGATATCAAATGAACTATAATGTATTGAATAATAATTAAAATATGTTAAAATATTAATATAATATAGGAGTGTAGAAATGGATAATAAAGGGTTTACATTAGTTGAATTAATTGGTGTTGTACTTATATTAATAATTTTAATAATGTATGCAGTACCAAAAGTCTCCAAGTTATACAAAAATTCTAAGAAAAATACTTTTTTGAACAATGTTAATACAATTTATAACAAATCAGAGGATAAGAGAACAGAAAATAAGTTATTTGAAAGGCCAACGCAATATATATATTCAGAGGACAGTACTAGCTTAGATTTAACTGGAAAGAAGTTGTATTATTGTGTTTTGTTTGATGAAGAAAAAGTAGTAAGTTTGAAGGTTTTTGATGGTAAATATTATATAGAAGCTAATAAAAATTTTGATAAATTAGATATTTCTCAAGTGAAGGAAAATGAATTATATAAACTAGAGTGTAATACAAAATTTAGAGAATAATGTGGGTGATAAATAATGACAGATAGTAATAATAATAAAATTGAATCTATAGATAAAATAATAATATTTATTATTTTTTTCATTTTTATACTTGCAATTTTAGGTACTATATGGTGGGTTAATTATAAGAGAAGAATAGAAATTAACAATTTAATTAATACTTATAATAGTATTCAGTATTCCAATTATAAATATAATAAAGAAGATAAAACGATTTATTTTTATAAAGATGCAGAACATATTTCAAAATATAAATGCATTCAAGAGTGTTTCATTGATGAATTACAATCAGAACAGTTTGTTTTTGCTAATGAAGATTTAATTTATATATCTGAGGGTAATAAATTTATAATTTATAATGCTAAAACAAATAAAAAAATTTTTGTTTTAGATGAATTTCCTAAAGCAACTACAATTAAAGAATATGGAATAATAACTAAAAATAATAAAAAAGGTATAATAGATGAGACTGGAAAAATCATTAGTGATTTTCAGTATGATAACATAAGTACAATAGATAATTATATTATTACATACTTAGATGGAAATATTTATGTTTATGATACTACTATGAAATTATTAGATATGGAAAAAACTAATACTAATAATATTGATGATTTAGTACTACTAAGCAATGAAGAAAAAATAACAATTATAATAACAACTCAAAATTCTTCAATAAGTAATATTTATAAGTATAATAAAAAAGGAAATAACTTTATAAAATAAAAGCGCCATGATAGACGCTTTTATTTTATGTCAAATTTATTAATATATTCATTAACAATTAAACTGATTTTATTAAATTCATTTTCAAGTTCGCCAAAATGCTCTTTAACAAAAGTTAAATCATTTTCTTTGCTTTTTAATTCGTGCTGATAGCTTATATCAGCTAATTTCATAAATCCTAAATATTTACAGTCGCTCTTTAAAGCATGAACATAAATTGAATAATTATTCATATCTTCTTTTTCAAGACATTCTTTTATATTATTAAATTTGTTTAGCGATTCAGTTTTATAATCCAATATGGTAATATTATACATTTCCATATCGCCTAAAAATTCTAATGATTTTTCTACATCAACACCATTATTTTTTAAAAAATCTTCCATTGTCTCATTACCTTTCTCATTTTCTTTAATTATATCATTATTATCACTTCGAGTGTTAGTTATTTTTTCATCGTTGTCAACTTTTGTAAAGTTTTCATCATCTTCTTTATATGTTTCTTTGTTTTCAGTGGTTTGCATTTCTACATTTGAATTATTAATATAATTATTATTATTTTTGCTTTCATTAAAGCATTTATGAATTACTTTATCTAACTCAGTAACATTAATTGGTTTTGATAGATAATAATCAAACCCTTCTTTCAAATACATTTCTTTCATTCCTGTAATTGCATTAGCCGTTAAAGCAACAATAGGTGGAATATAGTAGTCATCTAATCTTTTAATAATATGAAGTGTTTCTATACCATCCATTTCCGGCATCATATGATCAAGAAATATTATGTCGTAGTGTTTACCAGACTTAAATTTAAATACACAATCTTTACCGGATTGAGCGGTGTCTATTTTGAAATTATATTTTTTTAATATTCTTTCAGCTACTTTAATATTTAATAAATTATCATCCACTATTAATGCAGTATAGTTAGAGCAGTCGATATAGTTATTAATCTTTTCAACATTATTTTTATGTTTAATGTCGCCAATTGGTGAAGCATCAATTACTTTCAATGGGATGTCAACATAGAATGTTGTACCTATCTCATACTCACTTGTAAACCATATTTTTCCTCCCATTAAATCAACAAATCTTTTGGTTATTACCAAACCTAACCCAGTTCCTTCAATTTCTTTTGATATTGCACTATCGAGTCTATTAAATTTTTCGAACATTTTATCGAAATCTTCTTTTTTTATTCCGTAACCCGTGTCTGATATTTTAAAATGTAATAGTATTTCTTCATTATTTTTATCAGTATATTCACCTTCACATGATATTTGTATTCTACCTACCTCTGTATATTTAACGGAGTTACTTGCAATATTTAATAACACTTGATATAGTTTTGTTGAATCTCCATAAACTAATGAAGGCACATTCTTATCAATATATACATGTAATTTTATAGGGTTATTACCTATTCTAGTTTGTATTATTGTTGATAAATCATTAATCAATTTTGCTAAATCATATTCTTTGTTATCTAATACTTCCTTACCGGATTCTATTTTTGAAATATCCAAAATATTATTAATGATATCTAATAGATTGTTGCTGGCTGTTGAAATATTTTGAATATCATTTCTTGCTGTTTCAGCATCGAACACTGGTGAATTAAGCAATGAGTCACTAAACCCAACAATCGCATTCATAGGGGTTCTAATTTCATGTGACATATTGTTTAAAAAATCGGTTTTAGCCCTATTAGACTTGTCTATATCAGATTTAAGTATATCTATTTCTTTTGCAACTTGAATATCTGGGTTTTCCATTATGAAATATAAGAAGAATATATGGGCTGAACATACCAATGGATATAAACTTACTTTAGGTATTAAAACTTGAGCAATTGCCATTCCCGACATAGCAATCATAACAAGAAGTATGGCTATTTTTCTTCTAAGTGGTGCTTGTTTGTTAATAATAAATGTTTCAATCATTATCATTATTCCAATTAGAATAAGCATAATCATAATATAGACTTCTGCTTTACCAGCAAAATAAGAGTAGTTCATTGAAGAAATATTTGATACAGGCATAAATAAATAAACTATAAAAATAATTATTGAAATCGAACACATAACACGAGTTTTTACACTTTTTTGCCATAGTTCATAAAATGAATTACATTCTAAATCAGATAAATAGATGACACAATATATATAATAAGTGCAAAAACATGTGGTAAAACTTGACCAATGTAGGATGTAAATTAATCTACTGATAAAATTTTTTACATTAAAATTTATTAAATATGTATTTATAATACCCGTAACAAGAATAAATAACACTAGAACAATCATAAACCTATATGTTTTTGATCTTATGTTTACATATTTATTTTTGCAAAAGTAAGTTATAGCCAAGAAGGAAATAAAGGCCAAACTGCCGAATGAAAAGAGAAGGCTAGCCATAATGTTGTTATCCAAATTTAATAAAGCTCTTAAATCAATCATTACTTTTCCTCCTTATTAATTATATATTTTGCAAGCAATCTATATAAATCTCTATACCTTATTGGTTTTGCAAGATAATCAGTAAATCCTTCCTTTATATAATTATCTTTAGAGCCTGTATAAGAGTTAGCGGTTAATGCAATTATCGGTAAACTAACGCCTGATTCTCTTAATATATGAACCGTTGCTACTCCATCTAATTCTGGCATCATATGGTCTAATAAAATTATGTCATACGTATTATTCTTAACTAAATCTATACATTCTCGGCCATTGTAAGCAGAAGTAATATTCATTTTAAACTGAGACAAAAGTCTTTCTGCTAATTTAATATTCATTTTATTATCATCGACGATTAATACTTTTTTGCCAGTAAAATCATATTTATCTTCATCATAATTATATTTACTTTCAATAAATACATTACCAATTCGCATATCATCAACTACTTTTTGATCGATGCTAATTATATATCTTGTACCTTTACCTTTTTCGTTTTTAAAATCTATAGTGCCATTAATTATTTCAATTAGTCGCTTGGCAACTATTAATCCAAGCTTAACGCTATCTACAGCACTATTTGTAGATGTTCCTTCAGCAAAATCCTCAAAGCTCTTATTAAATTCTATCTCAGACATTTCGTGCCCAGTGTTAGATATTACAAAGCTTAATTTGAATGAATCCCCAACGTAAGCACCACCAACATCTAAAGAAACACTACCAAATTTTGTATGCGTAATCGCGTTTAATAGTACATTAATTAATATTTTATATATTTTATTAGAATCACCATTATACATTGTAGGTATATTAGGATCAACATTTATTTTTAACTCAAGTACATCTTTACTTACTTTAGACGATACTATACTATTTACTTCCATAAGAAGGTTTTCTAATTTATAATCTTTTGAATCCACCATTTCTTTACCAGATTCTATTCTAGATATGTCTAAAATATTATTTATTAATTCTAATAGACTTGAACTAGCTTCTTTGATATTAACTGCATCCCTTTTAACAATATCTTCTGTTAATTTTTGTTCTTCAAGCAATGCTTGACTAAAACCTAATATTGTATTCATAGGAGTTCTTATTTCATGAGAAATATTAGATAAAAATTCGGTTTTTGCTTTGTTAGCAATCTCAGCTTCTTTTCTTCCCTTCTCAACTTGAGTTAATAATCGTTTGTCTTGACTTTCAATTGTGAAAAACATTCCCATATGTAAGAAACAAAAGACAAAGTAAATATAGTTAACTCTGTATTCAAACCAAATAAATTCGATTGCTACTAAAAATGTAAATAAAGTCATGAAATATATAACAGGAAATCTAAGATTTTTTACTAAAGTATTTTTAAATTTTAACATAATTATAGTTATTGCTATACACCCAATTCCAGCGATCACATATACGGGATATAAAGCAGGCCCACCAATAACCATAAAATTTGGATTTACTGCGGAGTGATATGTTACTTTAAGCAAACATGATGCTACATATGTAATTATTACTGCAAAAACAACTACTAGCGTTAATATTCTTCTGCCTTTAATATATTCTAATAAATCATCGCTTTTAGAACGAGTTACAGAATATATATAGACCATAAATACTGCTGCCCATATTATATCTAGTAAAATGTGAATCCTACAAAGAATTTCATTTAAAACAGGATGTGTGTCAGCGTGTGCCATTGATATTATACAGACTATTTCATAAAAACCAAGTATGACTAAAAATACAACTAGAAATTTAAAAAAGAGAGTAGTAAGTGTTTCTTCTACATTTGCTCTTTTCTTCCAAAAATATAAACATAAAATAATAGTTGAAAAAGTAAGACCAACGATTCCTAAAGCCATACTAAATATCATAAACACACACCCTTTCATGGCAATAGAGTTATTACCATATTATATATATATATTTTACTATAAAGATGTTAAAAAAACAATAAATAAGTAATAAATATATCTAATGTGAATAAAATTAAGTGGTGAATATCAATGAATAATAAATTTAAAATAGGCGATGTAGTTTCAAGAAAAAAATATGGAAATGATATATTATTTAAAATTGATAAAATAGTTGGAAATAAAGTTTTTTTAAAAGGGCTAGAAATAAGATTATATGCAGATGCTAACATAGAAGATATTGCATTATCTGGAATACCTAAAAAAAAAGAAGAAATAACTAGTTTAAGAAATCTGAATACAAATGACTATTTTTACATTCCAGGGAAAATATTACACATTGATAGTGACAAAGAATATCTTGACAGGTGTTTAGATTACTATAAAAAGCAAAAATTATCTGCAAACGGATATATATTTAGAGAAAATGATATGTCTGTAAATATTGAAAAATTAATTAAAAAACATAAACCTAATATACTAGTAATAACAGGGCATGATGCATATTATAAGAATAAAAAAAATGGAAAAAATTATATGAACAGCTCTTATTATAAAGATTGTGTTAAAATAGCAAGAAATATAGAACCTAATCATGAGCATTTAATAATTATATCTGGAGCATGTCAAAGTGATTTTGAAGGGTTAATAAAATCTGGTTCAACATTTGCATCAAGTCCAAAACACATAAATATTCATGCTCTTGATCCTGCGATAATAGCTTCGTATGTATCATTAAGTGAAAAAAACAAACTGATTGATATAAAAGATGCTCTTGAAAAAACTAAATATGGGTATGGTGGTATAGGTGGGTTAGACGTGTGTGGAATGATGATAAAAGGATATCCAAGAAAGGAATAATTAATAAATTTGAATATAGAGAAAATAAAGAAAAAAATCATTGAGTTAAAAAATCAAAAATTAAAAGTAAAAGTTAATTTAGGAAGAAATAAATACGAGTATTATGAGGGTATAATAAAAAAAATTCATCAAAATTTATTTACAGTTGATACAAACAAAGGATTAAAATCATTTACATATGCTGATGTTGTAACTAAGACGGTTGTGTTAACGAAGTTTAATTCATAAATAATAATATATTGATATTTTAAACTATTTGTATTATAATTATATTAGCATTTATTAAGGAGGTACTTTATGGAAATCACATCAGTAAAGATTCGTAAGGTTGAAAGAGAAAATTCTCGTATGAAAGGAATTGCTTCAGTAGTAGTTGATAATGCAATAGCTATTCATGATATTAGAATTATCGAAGGTGACAATGGTTTATTCATTGCTATGCCAAGTAGAAAAACACCTGTTGGTGAATACAAAGATATTGCTCACCCAATCAACCAAGAAGTAAGAACAATGTTTGAAAAAGAAATACTAGATGCTTATGAAAAAGCAGAAGATGTTCAAACTGAAAGCAAAGAAAACTAGTGTGAATCGAAGGACTGTGTATGCAGTCTTTTTTCATACTTTGATACTAATAACATAAAATTAATTAGGGTGAAAGAAAAAATGGATAAAAATAAAGATTTAAGCGACTCTTTTAGTCATTTGATATCAATAAGTGAGAGGAAGAACATTACATTGTCCGGTATTAAAAAGTTAAATAGTTTTGATGATACTGAATTTTTTGTTGATAGTATAATGGGTCCGATAATTATAAAAGGAGATAATTTGGAGTTGTTAAAACTTGATACTTTCAGGGGAAATTTATCAATAAAAGGAAAAATTATATCAGTTAATTATTTAGACGATATTAAAAAAATAAAAACTGAAAGTATTATGTCAAGGCTTTTTAAATGATGAGTTTAATAGAGCAAGTTTTATCATTTGCTTTTTCTTTTTTATATGGACATATATTGGGAATAATATTCTATAAAATGGTTAAGTATCTATATGTTAATAAAAAAATATATAGAGCATTGAACTCTCTACTATTTTGTATAGATGCTACTTTAATTTATTTTTACGTTTTTAGGTTAATCAACAATGGAATAATTAATTATTATTTTATTATTATAACTTTAATAAGTAGTATTTTTGTATACAAAAGAAAATTTACACAAAAAATGTCAAAATAACAAAGATTTATTGTAATTATATGTTTTAAAAATTATAATTGAATAAAGAAAATGGTGGATTATGAAGAAAAAAGGAGTTAAAACAAAATTAAGGGTGACTTTTTATTCAATTATGCTTATAATAACAAGTATACTTTTTTTGACGACTATGTTTTCTACTATTTCTAAGTATATAAAGATTAATAAAGAAATAAAAGAAGATAAAATATCATACAAAGATAAATTATCAGAAGAAGAAGAACTTAAGAGTGAGATTAATAAATTGCAAGACCCAGAATATATGGCAAGATATGCTAGAGAAAAATATTTGTATTCAAAAAAAGATGAAATAATTATTAAAATTGAGGAGTAGGGGATAACTTGATATGGAAGAAGTATACGAATTTATAGGTAAAAAGTTAAAATTGACAGAGGCAGATACTGTAGTTATTGGAGTTTCAGGCGGACCTGATTCAATGGCACTTTTATATATCATGAATCAATTCAAAGAAAAAATTGGTTTTAAAATTATATGCGCACACGTAAACCACAATAAAAGACCAGAAAGTGAAAAAGAACAAAAGTGTCTTGAAAAATATTGCAAAGAAAATAATATAATATTTGAATATATTAAAATTAATAACTGGGGGGATGATAATTTTCATAATGAAGCGAGAATGGTTAGATATAATTTCTTTGATGAAATTGTTAATATCTATTCTGCCAGATATTTGATGACAGCACATCATGGTGATGATTTAATTGAGACTATTTTAATGAGAATAGTTAGAGGGTCAACTTTAAAAGGTTACAGTGGTTTTAGTAGAACAGTTGATAAAGGTAATTATACATTAGTAAGGCCTTTAATTACTGTAACAAAAACTGAAATTGAAGACTTTGATATTAAAAATAATATATGGTATGCGATAGATAGTTCAAATAATGAGGATCATTACACTAGAAATAGATATAGACATAAAGTATTACCATTTTTAAAAAAGGAAGATCCAAATGTACATAAAAAGTTCTTAAAATATAGTAAAACTTTGCTAGAAAACAATGAATTTATAGAAAATGAGGCTAGCAAATGTTTTAATAAAGTGTTTCATAATGGAAATTTAAATATTGATAAATTTGTTCAATTAGATAAAGTAATACAAAATAAAATTATTTATAATATATTGGAAAGAATATATGGTGATGATTTATTTATAATATGTGATGCACATGTTGATTTGATATTTAATTTGATATCCTCAAACAAGTCAAATAGTATAGTGCATCTACCAAATAATTTAGTGGTTATAAAGTCATATAATGATTTGGTCTTTACATATGATGAAGAGCAAACTGATAAATATGCGATTGAAGTGATCAATATAGTAAATTTGCCAAACGGGAAAATTATTGAAAAAATCGAAGATACTAATGAAATTTCAAATAATGTAATTAGACTAAATAGTAAAGAAATAGCGTTGCCTTTGTATGTTAGAAATAAAAGAAATGGAGATAAAATGACTATCAAGGGTATGATTGGTACTAAAAAAATCAGTGATATATTCATTGATGATAAAATTAAAACTAGTGAAAGAAATGCTTGGCCAGTTGTTTTAGACTCTGAAGAAAATATAGTTTGGCTTCCAGGATTGAAAAAATCAAAATTTGACAAGAAAATTTCACAAGAGTATGATATAATACTTAAGTATCGTTAGAAAGGGCGGAAATATTATATGAAGAAATCTAAAAGAAATATGAATTTTATGCCATATTTATTATTATTAGTTGTAGTTATAACTTCGTATATATTTTTAAACTCTATAAGCACTAAAGTGAATGAGTTAAATTATACTGAGTTAACTACCGAAATAAATAGTGGCAAAGTGACAGAATTAAATGTTACTCCAAAGAATAGTTCTGGAGTATATGAATTAACAGGTAAAATGAATGGCTATAAAAAGGGTGAAATTTTTAAAGTTACAGTACCTTATACTGACACTGTAATATCATCTATTTATGAAACAGCAGAGCAACATAATCTTAAAGTAACAACAAATACAAATCCTGAGAACAGTACTTGGATAAATGTATTATTTAATGTTGTACCTATTATTGTGTTCGGAATTCTAATTTATGTTATGTTTATAAAACTAGGAAATAATGGAAAAGGAACATTTGATTTTGGCAAAAGTAAAGCTAAATTATCAGAAGATGGTGGTACAAAAACATTTAAAGATGTAGCTGGATTAAAAGAAGAAAAGGAAGAAGTTCAAGAGTTAATTGACTTTTTAAAAAATCCAAAAAAATTCACTAAAATGGGGGCTAGAATACCTAAGGGCGTATTATTAGTTGGCCCTCCTGGAACCGGTAAAACTTTACTTGCTAAAGCAGTTGCTGGAGAAGCAAAAGTACCATTTTTCTATATAAGTGGTTCTGACTTTGTAGAACTATTTGTAGGTGTTGGGGCATCAAGAGTAAGAGACATGTTTAAACAAGCAAAACAAACTGCGCCATGTTTAATTTTTATAGATGAAATAGATGCTGTTGGTAGAGAAAGGGGTACTGGTCTTGGTGGTGGCCACGATGAAAGAGAACAAACTTTAAACCAATTATTATCTGAAATGGATGGTTTTACAGAAAACGAAGGAATAATTATTATAGCAGCAACAAATAGGCCTGATGTTTTAGATCCTGCACTTTTACGTCCAGGAAGATTTGATAGACAGGTAACTGTAGGAAAACCTGATGTTAGAGAAAGAGAAGAAATTCTAAATGTTCATGCTAAAAATAAAATTTTATCAGGCTCAGTAAATTTAAAGCATATTGCTGAAAGAACACCGGGATACTCTGGAGCTGATTTGGAAAATTTATTAAATGAAGCAGCATTATTAGCAGTAAGAAGAAACAAAGAAGCAATTACAATGGAAGAAATTGACGAAGCTAGTGATAGGGTGTTGATGGGACCTGCCAAGACTAGTAGAAAAGTCACTGAATACGAAAAGAAAATAGTGGCTTATCATGAAGCGGGCCATGCTGTATCTGGAATTGTTCTACCTAATGGTGAAGAAGTACATAAGATTACAATTATACCAAGAGGTATGGCAGGAGGATATACACAGATGCTACCAAAAGAGGAAAGAACACTAGTATATACTAAAAAGGAACTAGAAGAACAAATTATAACATTGTTATCAGGTCGTGCTAGTGAACAATATTACTTAAAAGAAATATCAACTGGAGCTAGTGATGACTTGAAAAGAGCCACTAAAATTGCGAGAAGTATGGTTACTGAATATGGTATGAGTTCATTAGGGCCAATGCAATTTGAACATAGAAGCGAAAGTGTTTTCTTGGGTAGAGATTATAATCAAACAAAGAATTTTTCAGATCAAGTAGCACTATTAATTGACCAAGAAGTTAAAAAAATAATAGATGATTGTTATGAAAAAGCACAAAAAATTGTGTCAAAAGAGAAAAAACTTGTAGAGATATTAGCAAATAGATTGATTGCTAATGAAACTTTGACTAAGGAAGAAATAGAAGATTTGGTAGAGGCTAATAGTAACTATAAAGTCAAAGATGATGAGGAAGTAAAAAAAGAAAAAGATACTGAAAAAAAAGAGAAAAAGGATGAAATTAAAAAATAAGATTACTTCAAATGAGTAATCTTTTTTTAAAGGATAGGTTATTTTTATGAAAAACAAAACATTATTAATTATGGCTGCAGGAATGGGAAGTAGATTTGGTGGTTTAAAACAAATTGAGCCTGTTGGACCAAACAATGAGTTCATTATAGATTATTCTATATATGATGCGATTAGATTTGGTTTTAATAAAGTGGTATTTATTATCAAAAAAGAAAATTATGATTTGTTTAAAAAAACTGTTGGTAGAAGAATAGAAAGAAAAATTCCTGTCGAGTATGTATTCCAAGATTTATCTGATATACCCGATGGTTATACCATACCGAACGAAAGAATAAAGCCACTTGGAACAGCCCATGCTATATATGCCGCTAGAAATGTGATAAAAGAGCAATTTATGATAATTAATGCAGATGATTTTTATGGATATGAAGCATTTAAGGAAGCAAGCACTTATATGGATATTTCTACCAAACAAAATGAAATAGGCCTTGTATGTTATGAAGTTATAAACACTTTAACTAAGAATGGATCAGTGAAAAGAGGAGTTTGCTATACAGATAAAGAAAACTTATTAAATATTGATGAATCTAGTATAACTGTTTCAAAGCAAATTGAGGCAATATCTTTAAAAACTGGTTATAAGAAAATAATAGCGCCTAACACAAAAGTGTCAATGAATATGATTATTTTTTATCCGAATATTTTCGAATATATTGAAAAAGAATTAAAAGTATTTTTGAATAAAATAGATATATTGAAAGATGAATTTCTTATACCAAATGTTGTATCTAAGGCAAATGATAATAATGATTATATTGTTAAGATAATAAATACTGAATCTAAGTGGGTAGGAGTTACATATAGAGAAGATAAAGAAGAGGTAGTAAAATATATAAAAAAACTTATAAATCAAAATATTTATCCAATAAAACTATGGAATAACTAATGAAAAAAAATTAAAAACATGATATAATATGCATGAAAAGAGGAAGAGTATGATATTATTTATTGATACACATGATAGTTTAATAACTATTGCACTTAAAACAAAGAGCAAATTATTTATTAAGACACAAGAGAGCGAATATAGCCATTCTATATATGTAATGCCGATGATTAAAGATTTATTTGAAGAAAACAAACAAAATATAAAAGATTTAACACAAATAATTGTTGTTAATGGACCTGGCAGTTTTACTGGAATTAGAATAGGTTTATCCATTGCTAAAACAATTGCTTATGCTTTGAATATTAAAATAAATACTATATCAAGTTTAACAGCATATCTAGTAAGTAGTGATTTAGATTGTAATAAAATGGCTGTAATAGAAGATAATAAGGGGTATTATATTTCAGTATTTGATAAAGATAATAAACCTGTTATTGAAGAATTTTATTCAGAACAAAATGACTATTCTGGGAAATATCTTGAAGTGAAACACGATATTGACGTCAACAAAATAGTGGAATATGTATCTAATATTAAAAGTGAGAATCCACATTTTATAAAAGCTAATTATATTAAAAAAATAGAGGTGGAAAAATGATAGAAAAAGAAATATTATCGAGTACTGACTCAATATATAATTATAAATCTGAAGACGGGAAAACTACACTAGGTTACTTAGAAATAAGATTGGTTGATGGTGTGGTAGATATTATGAGTTTATTTGTTAATGAAGAGGTTAGAAGACGAGGTATAGCAACCTCTTTAATGGAACATATGATTAATAATGAAGAATATAGTAGAATTATGTTAGAAGTTAATGAGAATAATATACAGGCCATAAAATTATATAACAAACTAGGATTTAAGGAAATTAGTTTAAGAGATAGATATTATGGTGAGGATACTGCTATTATAATGGAGAAAGTAAAATGAAAAAAAAAGATATATATATATTAGCAATAGAATCGTCTTGTGATGAGACAAGCGCAAGTATAATTAAAAATGGATGTGAAGACATATCAACTGTGATCAATTCCCAAATTGATGTACATATGAAATATGGGGGAGTAGTTCCAGAAGTTGCAAGTAGACTACATTTAGAGAATATAACTATGGTTATAAATGAATGCATGGAGAAAGCAAAAATGAAATTTGAAGATATTGATGCTTTTGCTTGCACATATGCTCCTGGATTATTAGGAAGTCTATTAGTTGGTGTTGAAGCAACTAAAGCCCTATCCTATATATACAATAAACCTTTTATTGCCGTTAATCATATGATGGGTCATATTTATGCCAATATGATTGACAATAAATTAGAATACCCATTATTATCTTTAATAATATCTGGAGGTCATACTGATTTAATATTGATGAAAGATGAAAATAGTTTTGAGTACTTAGGTCAAACTTTAGATGATGCGATTGGAGAAGCTTATGATAAAGTAGCAAGAATACTAAGATTACCATATCCTGGTGGACCTAATGTTGAAAAATATGCTTTAAAAGGTCAACCAACATATAAAATGCCTAAAATTTTAAGTGATGATACATACAACTTTAGTTTCAGTGGCATTAAAAGTCATATAAACAATTTAGTCCACAATGAACGTCAAAGAGGTAATGAAGTTAGAGAATATGATATTGCCAGATCCTTTCAGGATTGTGTAACAAATCATTTAGTTGATAAAACAAGGAAGGCATTAACAAATTATAAATTAAAAACATTGATTATTAGTGGCGGAGTTGCAAGTAATACCCATATAAGGGAAGCACTTAATGAAATGTGTGATGAAATAGGAGTGAAAATGTTTATGCCACCTAAAAAATATTGCACTGATAATGCTGCTATGATTGGAGCTGCTGCATATATTTTATATAAGAATAATCAGTTTGCCCCACTTTCCACAAATGCAAAAAGTAATGTTAAACTTTAACATTACTTTTTTTATATCACAAGTACAATTATAATATATCATCATCTAATCCGAATGTGTTTTTTATTATATATTTGTTATATTTATTAATATTATTACATTTATTCATACTAGTACATAATATAATTAAGGTAATACCAATTTGTATTAAAAACAAGAAAATACTTAGTACATTAAACTTAAGTTTGCTTGAAAAA
This sequence comes from Clostridium sp. CAG:1000, assembly GCA_000436975.1. Lineage (GTDB taxonomy): Bacteria > Bacillota_I > Bacilli_A > RF39 > UBA660 > CAG-1000. The sequence continues at coordinate 9,942 of HG000333.1, read as the reverse complement.
CAAAGAATAATATAAATTATAAATAACAGTGTAGAAATCATTAAATATGTGTATGCAATGTATTTAATTAATTTTGAAATGTTATTATTAATTATATGATTAATATTTCTTCTTTTGTTAGTTTTAACTATATAAAAATAGCAATTATAACTTAAATTATCAATATCATTAATTGAAAGATTATTTTTATTTAATGTCTGCAGTACGCTTTTTCTAAAAATGTAACAATTAGAAGATTCAGTGGAATAATCAGTTTTGAACATTTTATTAACAAGGCTATTAAGCAATTTATTAAATAAATTATTGTTATTAAATATTTTATTAACACTTACTAAATCATAATCTTCATTGTTTTTAATAAAATTATACATTTTCGTTATATACTTTATTGATATATTACTTTCTACATCAAATATTGCAGTTAGTTTACTCTTTGAGTGTAAAATTCCTGCCTTTATTGCTTCATTAAAACTGCATTTTTTTGAAAAATTAATAATTTTTACCCTCTTAAAGTCTTTTTTATGTATATTTTTTAATTCCTCTAGCGTGAAATCAGTTGAACCATTATTGATAAAGATTAAATTGTAATCAATGCCATTAATGTCATCAATTAAATTATTATATAATACTAAAAGTTTACCTTCATAATTATATAAAGGTATTATAATATTCAAATCCATATTTACTCCTAGTAACCAAATGTACCACTTAGACTGTCATCGTTATCTATGAATTCATCTACAGTTATTTCACGATATTTAGTTTTTGTATCTCTTATAATAATTTTTTTGATTCCGCTATTAATAATTACTCTTTTGCACATTGCACAAGGCATAGAGTTAGATACATAGTTTCCATCGCTAGAATTAATACCAACAATATATAAAATTGCATCTATCATATCTTTTCTTGGAGCTGATATGATTGCATTTTGTTCCGCATGTACACTTCTACATAATTCGTATCTTTCTCCTCTTGGAATATTTAATTTTTCTCTCATGCAATAACCAAGATCGTCGCAATTTTTTCTTCCTCTAGGTGAGCCATTATATCCTGTGGAGATAATTTCATCATTTTTAACAATAACAGCTCCCCATTTTTTTCTTAAACAAGTTGCCCTTTCAAGAGTAACTTCAGCTATATCTAAATAATAATTATTTTTATCTATTCTTTTCATACTTCTACCTCATAATTATTCTATCATTATTTTATTCTTTTTGAAAACAAATTATTAAAACTTGTCATATCTTTTTACTAAAAATATATTATTTATTAGAGGAGCTTATGAACAATAAAATTAAAACTGGTCTTAGTAATAAAGAAGTATTTCAAAATAGATTAAAATATGGAAATAATGCATTAAATTATAAAAAGAAAAATGGTTTCTTTAGGCTTATATTAGAGTCATTTAGTGATCCGATTATTAAGATACTTTTATTGGCATTAGCAATAAAAATTATTTTTTTATTTAAGGATTCTAATGTATATGAAACTTTAGGAATAGTCATTGCAATATGTCTAGCCACTTTTGTTTCTGCATTATCAGAATATGGTAGTGAGAAGGCATTTGAAAAGTTATGTGAGGAAAATTCAATAATAAAAGTTAAAGTGATTAGAAACTCAAAAAAAGCTATCATAAATATTGATGAAATTGTATATGGCGATATTGTTTGCTTAGAGTCTGGTGATAAAGTTCCAGCAGATGGAAAAATTGTTCAAGGACAAATATATGTAGATGAAAGTTCTTTGACTGGTGAATCATATGAAAAATGTAAGAGTTTAAATGATACTGTATACATGGGTTCAATTGTTACTGAAAAAAGTGCGATGATGGAGGTTACTTGCGTTGGAGAAAAAACATTTTATGGTAAGATTGCTAATGATATACAAGAAAAAACAATAGAGAGCCCTTTAAAAACAAGGCTTAGGGATTTAGCAAAAGACATAAGTAAATTTGGATATTTTGCGGCAGTATTGGTGCTAATCTCATATATGTATAATGCATTAATAGTTGTTAATGATTTCGATCTTAACAAGATATTAACATTTAAAAATTTTTTTCCTCATTTAATATATGGAGTAACATTAAGCGTAGCAGTTATCGTTATGGCGGTACCTGAAGGTCTTCCAATGATGATTACTTTGGTTTTATCATCTAATATGAAAAGAATGATTAATAGGAATGTACTTGTTAGAAAACTTGTTGGTATTGAAACATCAGGGTCATTAAATATTTTATTCACAGATAAAACAGGAACATTGACAGAAGGAAAATTGTCAGTAACATCGTTCATGACACCAGAGTTTAAAAATTATAAAAGTATAGAACAGATAAATAAAAATAATTCATTAAGGGATATAATTAATTTGTCATTAGTATACAATAATTCATCTTTTTTTACGGGTAATAAAATTGAAGGTGGAAACTCAACGGAAAGAGCTATATTATCTTTTTACAAAAATGATGACAGAAGTAGATTTAAAATCCTAGATTCAAAAGAGTTTGATAGTACGAATAAATATTCGTGGGTTGACACTAATTATAATGGAAAAACTGTATTTTTCAAAGGAGCATATGAATTAATACTTAATAAGTCTCTTTGGTATCTTACTGATACAGGTGAAAAAAGAGTTTTGATAAATAAAGAGAAAATTCAAAAATATATTGAGAGAGAAATGTTAAAAGGAAAAAGAGTGCTTGCTATTGCAATGTCAAATTCAACTAGTTTTGATTCATTATGCTTAATTGGTTTTGTTTTCCTAAAAGATAATATCAGAAAAGAAACTGTTAGCGCAATAAGAGCAATTAAATCATCTGGTATACAAGTTGTTATGGTGACTGGTGACTCTAAACAAACTGCTATGGCCATAGCAAGAGAAACTAAAATACTTGATGGACCAACGGACATAGTCTTAACAAGTGAAGAATTTAATAAAATGACGGATGAGTATTTAATGAATATCTTACCAAATTTAAAGGTATTATCAAGAGCACTTCCTCAAGATAAGAATAGGCTTGTCAAAATATCGCAAGCTAAAGGCTTAATTGTTGGTATGACTGGAGATGGAGTTAATGATGCTTCAGCATTAAAGAAAGCAGATGTTGGTTTTTCTTTAGGCAGCGGTACAGAAGTTGCAAAAGAGACAAGTGACATAGTATTATTAGACGATAATATTGCCTCAATTACAACTGCTATATTGTATGGGAGAACTATTTTTAAAAGCATTAGAAAATTTGTAATATTTCAGTTAACTGTCAATGTATCTGCTGTATTATTATCAGTAATAGGTCCATTCATTGGGGTATTATCACCAGTCACTGTAGTACAAATGTTATGGATAAATATGGTTATGGATACTTTGGCTGGACTTGCATTTGCTTTTGAACCTGCATTAAAAGAATATATGTACGAAAAACCTAAAAATAGAAATGAAAAAATTATAAATAAATATATGAAAAATCAAATAATATTAAATAGTGCATATACCTGCGCAATTTCTATATTCTTTCTAAAATCAAGTTTTATTAAATCCATTTATAGGTATGATCCAAACAATAAATACTTAATGACGGCGTTTTTTGGTTTGTTTATATTCTTAGCAATATTTAATGCAGTTAATGCAAGAACATATAGGATTAATACATTTGCTAATTTATTTAAAAACAGAGTATTTATATTTGTATTATTATTTGTAGCGGTTGTTCAAATTGTTTTAATATATTATGGAGGAGATATATTTAGAGCAACGGGTTTAACAAAATATGAGTTTGAAATTATGTTATTACTTGCATTTACTGTTATACCATTTGATTTTATTAGAAAAATTATTCTTAAAAAAAGAAACATAGTACGAGAGATCTAACTATGTTTCTTCATTTTTAATGTCTTATTGATTTCTCTGTTAAGAAGCATTATTTCAAGCTTTCGTTCGTTAAAATATTTTACTATGCATTCTATGTCTGAGTCCGAGTATGGTAAAGATAAATCATTAAAGTGTTGTGAGTGAATTAAATATTGATTGAATATATCGGGATAATTTCTTAATGGATTTGTTGAACTTGAATATATTGGCTCATTAAGACCGTTGTGTAATTTTGGGACAAGTGAATATGCACTGTTTAAATAAATGTTATCTAAGACGTTATCAAGCAAATCACACTTTCTAATATTTAATTTTTGAGTTAATTCTGTAATATATTCTTTATCTTGGTATTTATATACATAAGTATATCCATTATTATAAGAAATTAATGCAATAAGTTTATTAAATAAAATTGAAAATTCACTTACTATTATTTCACTCTTATTTAAATTAAAATCAGAATTTTTCTTTTTCCAGTATCTTTCTTTTGCTTTATTTTCGTGATTTAGGAAGTCAGCTATATTATATAATTCATTTAACATAATTGATTGCTCATCCCATTTATTTCCATTAAGCAATTCTTCTGCTTCATATATGTGAAAATTTCTTTGTATATTAACGTTATTTTTAACAAGGTAATAGTCAATTATATCATAGTTAGAATTAAATATAGCGTATATACTTATTGAAGGTTTTGTTTGTCCTTGATTTAGTGACATGCATTCTTCTAACTTTGAATCGAATATTGAAATTCTGCTTCCTATATCAGTGTATATAGTTTTAAAATTTTGTCTTGCTTGATAGTCAACTATGCATTTTGGTTTAATAAAGCTGGCTACATCTGCAATATGAATACCAACAATAAAATTATTTCCATCTTTTTTAAAACTTATACCATCATCATTAATTCTAGTATTAAAATTATCTATTGTTATAATTTTATCATTAAAAGCATCGCTTATTGGTGGCTTAATATATGTGTAATCAGGAGTGGTTATTATTGAATATTTTTCTAATAATTCATGGTTATTTAAACAAGTCAATTTGCCATTTATTATTGAGTAAAGTTCATGATAAAACAAATCATCTTTTTTTATTCTATCTAGTAAAAGAATATAATAGTCTTTATTTATTCTATTTGAATAAAGTATTTTTAAAAGACTTATATAGTAGTAGATATCATTGCTTTTATTATCAAGCGATTGCATTGTACTTTTAAATACTTTATCAAATAATTTGCAATTATCTAATTCTAGCACTTTTTTATTTAAATTTATAATTTTAGAGATGACAACATCATATTCTTTTCTTTCTATTAGTTTATTTATTAACAATAATAAGTCATTTAAGTTTATTTCTTTATCAAGTATTATAGAATCGAGTTTATCTATTGCATTAAATAGGTTAATATTTTTGTGTTTTTTTAGAAAGTTTAAAATCATCTTTTTTGCTGTTATTATTCTTTTTTTATTTATATCGATTTCTTCTGTTGAAAATTCATTTGATGAAAGTAAGATACATATTAGATTTACGACATTAATAGCTATATTTATAGAATGTTCATTATTTTTTAGTTTTGGTAAGTAAGAATATAAAAATTTGAAACAACTTTTAATTAGTTTTTTGTCATCAATACTATGGTCTTTTTCATACATTGAGATATTATAATCGGAAAAATTTCCATTTTTCGCAAAAGTATAAAAATCGTATTTTACCATAACCCCTCCGTTAATAACTAAATAATAACATTCAAATTAGATAATTTCAAGTATTTATGATATAATTATTGTATAAAAAAGAGGAGCGATTATGAAGTATAAGTATAAAAAAATCTTTTTATTTATTTTTACAACTGTATTTATAATTTTATCATTTATTGAACTAATAAAATATTTATGTTTTGATAGTGAATTGTTTGGATTAGTATATAATACTATAAATGTTTTTATATTGTTCTTGTTAATTCCAGTTCTATATAATTACAAAAGACATTATTCACCGGCTAGAATGAGCAAACTTATTTTAATAATAATAATAGGTATAATTAATAGTTACGCAGTTTATCCACTTGTAATACATCTTATGAGTTATTTAGATACTTCATATGAATATTCAAAAAACATTTTTGTAATTAAAAACATTATTAAAGGAGCATTATTTTTATTGCTTATTTTCTTTACATATATTGAATCTAAAACATCTAAGGTTGTATTAAAAAAACCAAATAATAAAAAAAGTTGATTATTTTAAGAAATCATGGTATAATATGTTCACTTAGTGGTAAGGGTAAAAAGTCAAAATGTAGAAATATTTGACAAAATATATGAAATGTGATATAATACAATCACTTTTCAAAAGGGGGAAAATTATGAATAAAGAATTATTGCAAATAATGGAAAATACTAGAAAAAATTATAGGGAAATGCATGAAGAATTAGTTAAAGCTTATAATGAAGCTGTTTTAGAAGGTTCATCAAAAGAGGCTGTTATATCTTTTGCAAAATCTGCAAACTCAGTTAGAGAAAGATATATTGAAGTAAATGATAATATTAAGAAATATCTAGATGTTTGTAAAAATGCTAGTAAGAATGAAATAGATGCTTTAGAATTGATGTTAATGATGAATTATGCTCCTGAATTAATAAATAAAAGTGCTGTTAATGATTTAACAGACGATAAATTAATTCATTCAGATAAACAAGGCGTTGGTGATGAAACTGTAAGCGAAGAAGCATATGATGAGTATGTTAAACCTAGACATAGTAAGGCTACTAAAATAGGCGCTGGAATTTTAGGTGGTGCTGCTCTTCTTGGAGTTGGATATGGTCTTTCAAGTTGTATTTCAGCTAATGCAAATAAAGCTTCTTTAGAACAAACTGAAGATAAAAATTCTATGGATGGTTCTTTTAAAGATGCTAGTGATGAAGAACAAGTAAATGCTAGAGTAGATTGGTATTTTGAAAATTACTTTAATAAAGAATATGCTAATGAAAATCAAGTTGTTAAAGATTCTATTACTAAGGAAAACTTAGCTGATATAATTCAAGTTGCTAATGGTGTGGCACCAGAAGGATTTGAAGTAAACGAAGTTGTAAATTATAATAATAAAATGACTCAAATTTTTTCAGCATACTTATCAACAGAATCTCGTACTAAAAGTGGCAACATAGGATTTATTCCAACTCAATATTTATATGAAGATGGAAGTCATGATCAAAAATGTGCTGCTGAAGTTGATGCTGTTATGGAAAAAATTATAAATGCTATAAATACTAATAATGATGAGGATTATAAAAAATATGCAGTTGAATTTGGTGAATTAATGAGAGATCAATATTACTTAGTTGATAGTACAAGTAATCACTATAATACAAGAAGTATTGCTTCATATCCTGCTAGAATTCAACTATATGGTATGGCTTATGCATTCTATACTGAAACAATAATGGAATATGGAATTAGCAAGGGTATTGATATTTGTGTTCCATTCTGTATAGATCATTCAACTGGTCAAACTGTTGAAATACCACTTTCCAAATTAATGGCAATTCTTGATTTTGTACCAATGGATCAATGGGATGCAGTTATCCAAAGATCAGGATTAACTGTAGAACAAATTAAAGCATTAGGAAATCAAGGTACAGAAGATACAATGCCTGTAATATTTACAAGAGATGCTAAAAATCACTTTAGAGAAAATAGTTTAACATTATCTAAATAATAAATAAGGGGGAAAATATTATGTATAGTAATGATAGAAAAACTGGATTTAGTGTTCTAGATCTATTAGTTAAAATTATATTTGCTGCATTATTTGTATTCTTATTAATATGGTTATTTAAAAAGAATGTTCCTAATATGGCTCCATTTTACAGTAATGTATTTAGAGAGAATATAAAGTATATGCAAGAAGCAGGTGAAAGTTATTTCACCGATGATAGAATGCCAAAGGAAGTTGGTCAATCAACTCAAATTTCTTTAGCAGATATGTATGATAAAAAATTAATTTTACCATTTGTTGATGAAGATGGTAATTCATGTAATCAATATGAATCATACGTAAGTATAACAAAACAAGAAGGTTATTATGAACTTAAAACTAACTTGGTTTGTAATAAAGAATCTGATTATACAATTAAAGTATTAGGATGTTATACATATTGTGAAAACAATAATTGTTCAAAAACATGTAGAAAAGAACAAATTGTTGAATATCAATTTAAAAAATTAACTTCTAAAACAAATACAACATATAGTTGTCCAAGTGGATATACTAGAAATGGAAAATATTGCTATAAGACTGAACTTATTAAAACTGAATCAGCTGAAAGAGTAAAAACAACAACTAAGACCGAAACAATTAATGCTAATATAAATATCATAAGTGGTAGTAAAACAAGAATACCTACAATAATTACTCAAGAACCAAATATTTCTGAAAGAGTGTATGTAGATCCTATAGTGAAAACTACTGAAGGTAAAAATGAAATTGTATATGTAGATGCTAATAAAAAATGGATACCAGCTCAAACAAAAACAGAGAGAAGTTGTTCTACTACATATAAAAAACAATATTATGATTGTAATTGTACAACCTATAGAGATTCTGACGGTAGAAGTCACACAACATGTAATACTTGTACAAGAACTATACCTGTTGAAACTTGCGAGGATAAGAAAGTAACTGTATCAGAGGGATATTATGCATATAGTTGCCCATCTAGTGCAACAAATCATTCAGGAAGTGGATCAAGCTTAAAATGTTGGTATTATAAAACAACTAATGGTAGTAAATCATATAGTTGCCCATCTAGTGCAACAAATCATTCAGGAAGCGGATCAAGCTTAAAATGTTGGTATTATAAAACTATTCCAGGTAAAAAACATTATAGCTGTAGTAGTGATACAAACTATTCCGTGGGTGAAGGTGCTAACTTAAAATGTTATAAAGTAACAAATGGATCTTATAACTATTATTGTCCAAGTGGATATACACTAAAAGGCAATAAGTGTACTAAGACAATTACTGGTACATTTACTGAACTAAGATGTGATAAAGGTTACAAATTAGAAGGTAAAGTATGTAAAAAATACGAAAGCACAAAAATCAAAGCTACTGTTAAAACGACAACTAAGAAAGGATATACTTACAAATGGAGTAGAAAGTCTTCATTATTAGGTTGGACTAAAACTAGTAAAACAAGAGTAGTGGAAGGAAAAGAAATATGTGAATAAAAAGAGAAATTTTCTCTTTTTTTCTTGTATTTTTATTAAATATAGAATAAAATTATGTTAGAGGTGAGATAAATGAATGTATGTTCTAAATGTGGCAAAAAACTAAAAAAGGATGATAAGGTTTGCTCAAATTGTGGAAAAAAGGTTAAATTAGTGAAATCTGCTGCTAAAGGTACAAAGACTGTAGTAAATAACACTAAAAAAGAGGTTAAAAAAGTTGTAGAAAAAGTAAACGAGCCAAAGGCAAATAATAAAGTGTTAATTACTTTGACTTGGATATTAGGGCTTCTTTTACCTCCTGTAGGTTTAGTACTGTATCTTGTGTGGAGAAAAACTAAAAAAGAATATGCTAAAAATGCTGGAGTAGGTGTTTTAGTTGCAACTTGTATCTGGGCATTCTTAGGTTTAACATTATTGATTGATACTAAGGGAAAAGATAAAGTAGAAAGTACAGACTATCAAATTTATAATGCAGATATTAATGAGTGGATTGAAGCTACTAAAAGTGATGAACCAGTAATTACAGTAATTGGTTTAACTTATTGTCAATTTTGTAAAAAGTACAATCCTGTAATTAATAAAATAGCAAAGGAAAAAGGAATCAAATTATATTGGTTTGATGCTGATAATTATGGTGAAGATAACTTTAGTACTTTAACCTCTACATATGAATTATCATATGAAGGAAGTAGTCCTTACACATTAGTAACTAAGAATGGAGAAGTTGTTGGAGAACATGTTGAAGGTTATATGGAAGAAAAAGAAGCAAACTCATTCTTAAGTGAACTTGGCTTCTAAAATAAAAACTAGGAATGAACTAGTCAAGTAAAAGTAGACAGTTTA
>HG000332.1 GCA_000436975.1 Clostridium sp. CAG:1000 | reverse complement strand
AACTGTCTACTTTTACTTGACTAGTTCAGTGTGCTCTTGATTATATTTTTCTATAAAGGCCTATTGCTTTACCTAGGATAGTTACATTATTTAATATAATTGGTTCTAAATAATCATTTTCTGGTTGTAGTCTTATGTGATTAGATTCTTTAAAGAATCTTTTTAATGTTACTTCATTTTCATCAGTCATTGCGACTACTATTTCACCATTATTAGCTGTATTACTTCTTTTAACGATAACGATATCTCCATCGTATATACCTATATTAATCATACTGTCTCCATTAACTTCTAGGGTAAATACTTCTGTTTTAAGTGGTATTAACTCTTTTGGTAACGAGAAAAATTCATTTGGTCTTTCTATTGCTTCAATAGGGTTACCAGCGGCTACTTTACCAAGAAGAGGTACATTAATAACATTATCACTTTTTTTATCATATTCATTTGGAACATTTAACTCAATAGTTCTTGACTTACTTCCTGCTTGATTAATATATCCTTTTGAAGTTAAATTCTTTAAATGAACAAACATAGTAGCAGTACTACTAAGATTGCATAGTGTACATAATTCTCTTATACTTGGAGAGTATCCGTTATCAGCAATGAACTTTTTAATAGTAGTTAAGATTTTTTCTTGTTTGTTAGTAAGCTTTTCCATATTAATCACTTCCTTAAATAAATATTATCATACAAACAAATGATTGTAAATATTTTTGATGATTTTTTATATTTTTTGTTGTATAATTATTTGTAAGGAGATGAAATAATGAAAAAGATGTTAACAGGTCTTCAACCAACTGGAGTAATTACTCTTGGAAATTATATTGGTTCTGTAAGACAAATGGTAGAAAACCAAGATAAGTATGATTCGTATCTATTTGTAGCTGATATGCATGCGATTACTGTTCCTCAAGATAGTAAAGAACTTCACAGTAGAATTAGAAGTTTACTTGCTCTTTATTTAGCATGCGGAATAGATCCTAAGAAAAATAAGATATTCATTCAATCAGAAAATGAATACCATGCGAATGTTTCATGGCTCCTTGAATGTAATACATACTATGGAGAGTTATCTCGTATGACTCAATTTAAAGATAAAAGTCTAAAGAATGTTAATTTTACAAGTGGTTTACTTACATATCCGGTATTAATGGCTGCGGATATATTAATTTATGATATAGATTATGTTCCAGTAGGAAAGGATCAAAAACAACATGTAGAGCTTGCAAGAGATATCGCAGAGAGATTTAATAAAAAATATGGTCAAACATTTAATATACCAACTGCGATGATTCCTGAAAATGTTAAATTAATAATGGACCTTGTAGATCCAACAAAGAAAATGAGTAAATCAGCAGATAATAAGAAAGGCTCTATATTCTTACTTGATGATGTAGAATTAACAAGAAAGAAGATAATGGGAGCAACTACTGATAGTGAAATGGTAATCAAATATGATATGGAAAATAAACCAGGTATTTCTAATTTGATTAATATTTATACTAGTTTAAATGGTAAATCAATTTCTGAAGTAGAACAAGAGTTTGAAGGCAAAAACTATGGTGAATTTAAAAAATGTGTTGCTGACTTAGTGGTTACAAAAATATTAGAAATTCAAGAAAAATATAATAAATATATTAATAGTGAAGAAATAGATAAGATATTGGATGAAGGACGTGACTTCACAAGAAAAATAGCTGCAGAAAAATTTAAAGATATGAAACATAAAATGGGATTAGGAAGAGACTAATCCTTTTATATTGATAAAAATATATTTGTGTGTTAATATCAAATTAGAGGTGTTATATATGAATATTTTAATGAATAATCCAATGACTGGAGATAATATTATGGCAAGTATTGCTGTATTATTACTTGCTTTAATAGTAATAATTACTTGTTTATTAATAATTGTCAAAAGAAAGAAAAAATAATTTAATTCAAAAGTACTTTTATAGTTGAACCCATTTTAACTTTCATACCACTAGATGGGGAAGAGGTAAATACTTTATCACCATCTCCCACAAATTCAACATTAAAGTCTTTAAGGAGCACTTTAGCTTCTTTTTTTGTTTTACCAACTATATCAGGTACAGTTACATAAACAATATCATCCCATCTATATGACTTAGGTATTCCATCTTTACTTTCTGGTATATTATAAATAGATATTATATCTTTAAGTACATTTCTAGCAATAGGAGCACTAACAACTCCACCGTATTGCGTAACACCAGTAGGGTGATCAAGTGCTATATAAATTACATATTCTGGATCATTTGCAGGCATAAAACCTATAAATGATAATACATAATTTCCATACATATATCTTCCATCACTACCAACTTTTTGGGCAGTACCTGTTTTACCACCAATTCTATAGTTTTCAATATAAGCATTTCTACCACTACCATTAGCAACTACACTTTCAAGAGCATATTTTACTAAATTACTTGTTTCTTTTGTAATAATTTTTTCTTTTTTGACTTTTGGATTATTATCTTTATCACCAATTGATGAAACTATATATGGAGTATATAAAGTTCCCCCATTAACAATAGCACTAACAGCACTTACTTGTTGTATAGCAGTAACACTAATGCCTTGACCAAATGCAGTAGTTGCAAGTTCAACAGGACCAACATTATCTAAATTAAAGAGTATTCCGGTTGCTTCACCATTTAAATCTATGCCTGTTTTTTTACCAAAGCCAAGATTAGTAATATATTTAAACAGTTTTTCTTTACCAAGTCTTTGGCCAAGAACTACAAACCCTGGATTGCATGAGTTTTCAACAACTTGTACAAATGTTTCGTGACCATGTCCTTTTCTTTTCCAACAATGAAGGGTAGAATTTGCTACTTTTATACTTCCAGTGTCATTGTATGTATCTTCAAATATATTCACTTTTCTTTCATTAATTGCTGATGCTAGCGTTACTATTTTAAACGTAGAACCTGGTTCAAAATTAGACCATATTGCTAAGTTTCTATTAATGGTTTCACTGTTATACTTCTGATAATTCTCTGGATCAAATGATGGTATACTACTCATTGCAAGTACTTCACCTGTTTTAGCTTTCATAACTATTCCGATTGCTTGCTCAGCATTGTACTTTTTATATGCACTATGAAGTTCATTTTCAAGCGATAGTTGAACATCTAGGTCAACTGTTAATTTGATATCTTTACCATCAGTAGGGGATTCATACACTTCTGGCATAGAAAGTCTTTTACCTTTACCATCTGAGTAATATTTAATATTACCATTTTTACCGGTTAATAATTTATCATATTTAAGTTCAAGCCCACTAAGTCCTTGATTATCAATACCTGTAAAACCTATAACATGAGAAAGTATGTTTTTGTATAAATAATTTCTTTTACTTTCTTTTAAAAGATAAACTCCATCAAAGTTATAACTCTCTATTTTTTCGGCTATTTTAAAACTTAAGTTTCTCCCTTCTGGGTGAACTCTTTCCACTGACGCTTTTTTAGTTACATGTTTATACATTTCATCATATGAAACATTTAATATCTTTGATAAAGTTTGTGCTACATCTTTTTTATTTAATATTTGATTTGGTACTAAGTAGAGTCCTACACTAGTTACATTATCAACTATAACTTTATTATTTCTATCAAGTATTTTACCTCTATCTGCTTGAACGGTTAAATTTCTACTCCATAAGTCATTAGCAAGATTGTTTAGTTTTTTATATTCTATTACTTGAATATAAAATATTTTTATTATTACGAAAAAGAATATAAGTAAAGATAGTAAAAATATTATTTTGATTCTATAATTTTGTTTACTTTGAAACATCGTATCACCAATAAATTATATTCAAAAAAAAAGAACTCTTGCGAGTTTCTTATAAGTTGAAAAATTGTATATCTGATTTTGGTTGAGTGGGTTTTACTGTTTCTGTAGTCCCAGGAACTTGTGTAATAGCTTGCCTTGCTACTCCGGATTGAGTAGGCTGAGTAGGTTGAACAGGTTGAACAGTTTGAGCAGGTTGAAAAGGTTGAACAGGTTGAGCAGGTTGAACACTTTGAGCAGGTTGATTTATTGTAGGTACAACGGTTTTATTTTCTGTATTTGTTGGTATTTTTGCTGAATAGTTAACGGTATCAGTTTTTTGAGATGCTTTTGCTTTTTGTAATTCTTTGGCAGCTTTATTGACTTCTACATCATTTAAACTGCTTTTTAAATTATCTTCATCATAATTATCTAAATCATTTTCAAGATCAACAGCTTTTAATATTTCTGAGAATGATGTTTCGCCTTCAATAACTTTATCAAGCCCATCTTGAAGTAGGGTAACAACATTTCCTCCATAAACTAATTTTCTTAAATGATCTTTTGGCATTGCATTTGTAATAGCATCTCTGATTTCATCATCCATTACAAGTATTTCATGAAGAGCAATTCTACCTGTATATCCTTTAAAACAGTGTTCACATCCCTCAGGATTAACATCCCACATTTGAGGTATATCTTTTCCTATTACTTTTTTAAATACCATTCTTTCATAATTATTTGTTTCTCTTAAAACTCTACAATTAGGGCAAATCTTTCTTGCTAATTTTTGAGAAATAATACCAGTAAGTGCAGAACCTAACAAGTACCTTTCTACATCCATATCAGTAAGTCTTTCTATTGTATTTAATGAATTATTTGTATGTATTGTTGATAATACTTTGTGTCCAGTGATAGATGCTCTTACGGCTATTCTTGCAGTTTCGTCATCTCTAATCTCACCAATCATAATAATATCAGGGTCTTGTCTTAATATACTTCTTAAAACATTTGCAAAAGTAAGACCAATCTCAGAGTTAGCTTGTACTTGGTTAATACCAGGTATATCCATTTCGACTGGATCTTCAACAGTTATAATATTAACTTCTTCTGTATTCATTTGTTGTAAGATAGAGTATACAGTAGTTGATTTACCAGAACCAGTAGCACCAGTTACAAGAATAATACCGTTTGGTATATTAATCATCTTTTTAATTTTTTCTAAACTATCAGGACTAAATCCTAAACTATCAAGTCCTTTAAAACTTTTAGCATAGTCTAAAATACGAAGAACGACTTTTTCTCCACAGTTAGTAGGTAAGCTTGATACACGTACATCTAATACTTTATCTCCTATTTTTGTTTTAATCGCACCATCTTGAGGAAGTCTAGTTTCCATTATATTCATACCAGCTATCATTTTAATTCTTGATATTAAGTTTCTTTTATATTTACTAGGTATTAATGAATAATCTGACATAATACCATCAATACGTATTCTTATTTTTAAAGCATCTTTAGTAGGGTCAAAATGAATATCACTGACATTTTTTTTGACAGCATCTAAAAGTATTTCATTTGCTATCTCAACTATTGGTACTTTTTCAAAATCAAATTCCTTCATTATATACCCTCTCTATTCTCTTATTCTATTATATTATATAATTATTTTAATTTCAAGAAGTATTGTTATTATAAAAAAAATTTGTTATACTTTTTATATAATAGAGGTAAATAATATGAATAAAAAAGGAATGACTTTAGTAGAAGTTTTAGCTGTTATTGCTATTATGGGAATACTTGCTGTTTTAGTTGTGCCATCTATAATAAACATGAGAAATGAGACATTAAATGAAGACTATAATAACAGAGTAGAAATGATTAAAAATGCAGCTATTGAATGGGGCAATGATAATTTAAATTTAATACCAAAAGATGTTAAAAATGAATATAAAGATCAAAGAACATTAGACAGTGAATGTGCTCATCCTACTGTTGGCTATTTAATAGAGAGTGGATATTTAAAAGGGGCATCAACTTCTAGTGATGAAGGTTATGTAATGATTAATCCTAAAACAGGAGAAGAGATGAATAATCTTCTTGTATGTATTAGATATGATAATAATGATTTATTAAATAGAAAACTTGTTTCGTATATTATTGAGGAGTGAACAATATGATAATGTCAAATAACTTCTTTATTACAAGAAAAGAATTTCCAAACGATGAGAGCGCTATTTCTTCTGCATTACTTATTAAAAGTGGAATGATATATAAAAATGATAATGGTATTTATACATATCTTCCAATGGGATTAAAAGTAATGAATAATATAAAGAATATTATAAGAGAAGAAATGAAGAAAATAAACTGCGATGAATTACTAATGCCGTCACTTATTAAAAGTGATGTTTTTGAGGTTACTAATAGAGAAAAGATATTTGGAAGTGAATTGTTTAGTATTAAAAGCAGGGATAATATAATATATAATTTATGTCCTACTTCTGAAGAATTATTTGCATTACTTGCAAGAGATAAAGTAAGAAGCTATAAAGATCTTCACTTTACAATATATCAAATAAGCAATAAATATAGAGATGAAGAACATCCTAAATATGGAATTATAAGAAAGAAAGAATTCATAATGGCAGATGCATATAGTTTTGATGCTGATGAGTCCGGTCTTGATATTAGTTATGATAAGATGTATCAAGTGTTTAAAAATACTTTTAAAAAATTGGGTCTTGATACTTTAGTAGCTGCATCTGATCCCTGTCTTATGAAAGGAATATTAAGCGAAGAGTTTCAAGTTATATGTGACTATGGAGATAACGATATAGTTAAATGTGATAATTGTAGTTATTGTACTAATATTGAATTTGCTAGTTCATATAATACATTTAGAAGAGAAAAAGTTAAAATAAGGCCAAGAAAAGAAGTATATACCCCCGGAGTTAAAAGTGTTAAAGACTTAAGTGAATATTTAACAGAACCATTAACCAATATAATAAAATCATTAGTATTAAAGACTGATGAAAAATATATAATGGTACTTTTAAGAGCAGATGCTGAATTAAATATATTAAAATTTAAAAAATTAATTAAATCTGACAATGTTACTATACCTAGTGAAGAGGAGTTATCTAAGTTTGATTTATATAGAGGAAGTATTGGACCAGTTGATGTTGAGTTCGAAATAATAGCTGATAATGAAGTTAAACAAATGTATAATGCAGTATGTGGTTCTAATAAAAAAGATTATCATTACATAAATATTAATCCTGGTATAGATTTTAAGGTTAATAAATATGCTGATTTAAAAATATTTAACTCATTTTCTTTATGTCCTAGATGTAAAAGTACTGCATCTATATTAAAAGGCATTGAAGTGGGTAATATATTTAAATTAGGTACTGCTTATAGTGAAATATATAATTTAAGATACTTAGATGAAAAGAATGAGTTTAATTATGTACATATGGGTTCTTATGGAATAGGTATAGATAGATGTATGGCAGCAATAGTTGAGAAGAATCACGATGAGAAAGGCATTATTTGGCCTATTAAAGTTGCTCCATATAAGGTTGGAATAGTAATTGTTAACGTTAATGATAGGGAAGCATATAAATATTCAATGAGACTTTATGATAAATTAAATTCACTTCAAATAGATACTATAGTTGATGATAGAAAAGTATCTCCTGGTAATAAATTTAATGATATGGATTTAATAGGAGTACCAATTAGAATAACTGTAGGACATTCTCTTAATTATGGGAAAGTAGAAGTTAAGTTAAGACATGAATTTACTAGTTATGAAATAGATATTAACTACTTATTAGATGAAATTAACAAAATTATAAAAGAATATTAAAAATTATTGAATTTTACTGCATTTGGTGTTAGAATTAACATATCTTTTGTGAAGAAGTAGTAATGAATTATATTTACTTTAAGAGAGTTGATAAGTGGTGAGAATCAATAGTAAATACCCATGAATTCACCTTCACTAAAAAAGAACGTATATTGGCGTTAACAATTAAAGAGCATGATAAGTCATGAATTAAGGTGGTACCGCGGAACAATCCGTCCTTAGTTTGTGACTTTTTTATTTTAAGGAGGATAAAATGAAAGAAAAATTAAATATTTTAAAAAAAGAAGCATTAGAAGAAATATCTATATGTAAAGATGAATTTAGTATCAATAATACTAAGAGTAAATATTTAGGCAAAAAAAGTGAATTTAGTCAGATAATGTCTAATATGAAAACACTAAGTAATGAAGAGAAAAAAGAAGTAGGAGCTCTTTCTAATGAATTTAGAATTGAACTTAATGATGCGATTAATTTAAAACTAAAAGAAATCAAAGAAGAAACACTTAAAAAGAAATTAGAAAAAGATAAAATTGATATTACATTACCTAGTAAGAAAAATAAAAGAGGTACTATTCATCCACTTACTAAAATAAGAGAAGAGATAGAAGACTTATTTATCTCAATGGGATATGATGTTGTTGATGGACCTGAAGTTGAAACTGATAAATATTGCTTTGAAATGTTAAATGTACCAAAAGGACATCCAGCAAGAGATGCACAAGATACATTCTATATTGATGATGAGTTATTACTTCGTACTCAAACATCTGCGATGCAGGTAAGATACATGTTATCTAGGGCAGATAAAAAACCATTTAAAATGATTTGTCCTGGTAAAGTATATAGAAGAGATGATGATGATGCGACTCATTCACATCAATTTATGCAAATAGAGGGTTTAGTTGTAGGAAAAAATATTTCTCTTTCTGATTTAAAAGGTACTTTAGAACTACTTGTTAGAAAAATGTTTGGTAAAGATAGAAATATTAGATTTAGAGCAAGTTATTTTCCATTTACAGAGCCATCTTATGAAGTAGATGTATCATGTTTTAATTGTAATAATAAAGGATGCAATATTTGTAAACATACAGGGTGGATTGAAATATTAGGTAGTGGTATGGTTCATCCTAACGTACTTAGAGATTGCGGATTTGATCCAGAAGTTTATACCGGTTTTGCTTTTGGACTTGGAATTGAAAGAGTTGCAATGCTTAAATATGGTATTAATAATATAAGACTTTTCTATTCTAATGATGAAAGATTCTTAAATATCTTTGATAGAGAGGAGATATAATATGAAGTTAAGTAGAAAATTTGTAAATGCTTATACTAAAATAGATGATATTGACACTAAATATTTAACTGATGAAATGGTTAGAATTGGTAATGAGAGTGAGTCAGTTAAAACGCTAGTTTCTGCTACTAAACTAGTTATAGGAGAAGTTATAGAGTGCATATCTCATCCTGAAAGTGATCACTTGAATCTATGTAAAGTTGATATTAAAAGTGAAATATTGAATATAGTATGTGGTGCGCCTAATGTTAGAAAAGGTATTAAAGTAATAGTAGCATTAGATGGTTGTGTATTACCTAAAGGGACTATTAAAAAATCAATGATACTTGGACATGAATCTAATGGTATGCTTTGCGCTTTAGATGAGTTAGGTATAGAACAAAAATACCTTAAAAAAGAAGATATAGAAGGTATTAGTGAACTGTCAAGTGACGCACCAGTTGGAGAAGACCCAATTAAATATTTAGAACTTGATGATGAGATTATTGATTTTGAACTTACATCTAATAGAGCTGATTTATTAAGTGAATTAGGTCTTGCATATGAAGTATCTGCTATAACAGGTAGAGAAGTAATAGAACCTAAAATTAAATATGATGAAGTTGATAAAAATATTAGTGATGAGTTAAATCTTAAAGTTGAAACTGATAATGTATTTACATTCTTAACAAAGAAAGCAATTAATGTTGAAATAAAAGAAAGCCCTAATTTTATTAAAAATAGACTTATTGCATGCGGTATTAGACCAATAAATAATGTAGTAGATATTTCTAATTATGTAATGTTAGAAACAGGACAACCATTGCATTTTTATGATGCTGATAGACTTGGGAATACTATTAGTGCAAGAATGGCAAAAGATGGAGAAAAAGTAACTACTCTTGATAGTAATGAAAGAATACTATCAAGTAGTGATATTGTTATAACTAATGGAAAAGAAGCTATAGGTTTAGCTGGAGTTATGGGTGGGCTTTCTACTGAAATAGAGAGTACTACTAAAAATGTAGTTATTGAATCAGCAATCTTTAGACCAATTAATATTAGAAATACTTCTAAAAAAATATTAAGAAGTGAAGCAAGTTCAAGATATGAAAAGGGACTTGATGTTAATAGATGTTATTTTGCCATTGAAAGGGCATGTACTTTACTTTCAATGTATGCATCAGCAAAGGTATATAAAGGGATGCTTGAATATAATACACTTGATAGAAATAATAAAGAAATAGAAATTACTCTTGATAAAATTAATTCAGTATTAGGATATAAACTTAGTGTAGATGATGTACTTGATGTATTTAGAAAATTAAAATTTGATGTTAAAGAAAATAAAAATGTATTTAAAGTTTCAGTACCAACAAGAAGAACTGATATAAGTATAATAGAAGACTTAATTGAAGAAGTTGGAAGAATATATGGAGTTGACAATATCGAAAGTACATTACCTGATTTTGAAACATCTCCAGGTAATTATGATAAAAGACCAAGATTAGTTAGAAATATTATGAGTAGTATGTCACTAAATGAAGTAATTACATATTCATTGATAAATGAAAAAGATGTGTTTAAGTTTACTAATGATGAGTTTGGTTTAATACAAGTATCATCTCCATTAAGTGAAGATAAAACTACTTTAAGACATAGTTTAATAACATCATTACTATCTGTTTATGACTACAATAAAGCAAGAAATATAAAAGATTTGGGTATATTTGAACTCGGTAAGAGTTTCTCTAAAATAAATAGTGAAATAGTAGAGGAAAGTGTACTATGTGCTCTTGTAACTGGTAGATATAATGAAGGTATAGAAGTAAGAGTACATGATTTTTATACATTAAAAGGTATAGTAGAAGAATTATTAGAAAGACTAGGATATAAAAATAGATATACATTTGAAGTAAGAGAATTTCCTTGTGAAATGAACCCATACCAAAGTGCATATATCAATATAAATGGAACAATAGTTGGATATTTTGGTAAAGTTCATCCGAGTCTTTATAAAGAAGATATTTATGTAATGGAAATTAATTTAGATACGTTATTTAGTATAAAGAGTGGAAAAATTAAGTTTAGAGAGTTTACTAAATATCCTAGTATAACTAAGGACTTAAGTTTCATAGTTAATAAAGATGTACTTTGCGATGATATGATTTTAACAATCAGAAAGAATGGAAAAGGTTCATTAAAGTCAGTTAATGCAAGTGATTATTATGAAGATGAATCATTAGGAGAAAATAAAAAAGCTATAACATTCAAATTAACATTTGAAAGTTTTGATAAGACACTTACTGATGAAGAAGTAAATCCAATTATTGATAATGTAGTGTCTTCTGTAATTAAAAATCATAATGGAGTATTAAGAGATAAATAAATCTCTTTTTATTTTTAAAAAATGTCTTTATTTTGTTCTAATAAAATGATAAAATTATAAAAGAGAAAGTAGGTAATCGTATGAAAAAAGTGTTTACATTTTTATTATTAACTTTTCTATTTATAATAAATATTAATGCTGATGTGACTGTGTCATATGATAAAGCAGTGAATAATTCTCAAAGATATGTTTATAAATTTAATAAATATGGGAAGTATATAATAACAGATAAAAAGTATATTGAAATTGTGAACTCTGATACAGCAATCATACCCTTTGCGTTTAAAAACAATAAATCAACGGTGAATACTGATTTTACAAGAGGCGGTTTGTTAAATGAAGAGGAATTTATAGTATCAAAAGATAGTAATGGTAATACATATTTAAGCCAAGATGTTGAATTCTTCTTAATGAAGGATGGCACTATTAAAGTAATAAATGTCCTTAACAATGATGTAATAGATGCCGGAGATAAAAAATATGCACTGAGAGTTACTGAGTTTGTAATACCAGGTACAAAGACAAAAGGAAGTGGAACTAAAAATAATCCATGGGAATTTGTTGGTACGTATAAACTTACTTTCTATATAGAAAATGGTAAAATAACTAATAATAACTTATTGGTAGATAAATATATTGTTTATGCAGTTGAAAGCACAGAAGGACAAATTGTTATTAATTTTAAACCTGATAGTACATTTGCATATTATAATAATAACTGTGATTTTGAATATGAATATGATAAAACAAATAAAATACATAGAATATTTAAGTCTAATAAAGATATAACAAGTGATAAAGAATGTACTATTAACTTAATTGCCACTGGTTTATTAGTACAGTATGATTTAAATGGAGGCACTGGTAATTGTGAAAGCTTATCAGTAACTAAAGGTAGTAAGTTAACTAATATATGTACAAGTGTTTCTAAACCTGGTTATATGTTTAAAGGATGGAAAGATGCAAGTGGAAATATTGTTACTAAAGATACTATTGTAAATGATAACTTAAAATTAACTGCACAGTGGGAAATAAAGAAATATACATTAACAGTTAAACCAAATGGAGGAGTTTGGAATAATCAAACAGAAAACAAAACAATAGAACAAGAATATATGTCTACTACAACAATTGATAATCCAACTAAAGGTAGCACTTATAAAATAACTTTTGATAGTAATAATACTAATGCGACAATATCAAAAAATATAGTAGAGGCTGAAAGACCATTTAATAATTGGAAATTAACTAAAGACGTAAATGATGTTACAACTAAACTTGAAAATAATAAATTCACATTTGGTACAAGTAATGCAACTATCGAGGCTAATTATAGAGTTAATTCTAATAATACAACATTAGCTTTAATATCTAAAACAGGTCACATATGTAAATGGAATACTAAAAGTGATGGAAGTGGAACTTCATATACATCAGGTTATACTAACTATAGTGCAAATTCAAATATAACACTTTATGCAATATGTAGTGCTAATAGTTATAAAGTATCGCTTGATAATCAAGGAGCAACTACTGCTGGTACATCAAGTGTGTCTGTAACTTATGGAAAGAATATATCAAATATTACAGTACCTGCAAAAGCATATAAAGTAACTCTTGTATATGATTCAACTAAGACTGAAGAAAAAACAGTCAAATTAACATTTGGTGGGTATTATTCAGAAACAAATGGAAAAGGTATACAATATATTAATGCAAGTGGTAGTGGTGTAAAAGCGTATGATAAAGCAAGTAATACAACATTATATGCAAAATGGAATTCAGCAAGTATAACATTACCAACACCATCCAAAACAGGATATACGTTTGATGGATGGTATACACAAAGTAGTGGAGGAACTAAAGTAAGTAATACATATACGCCAGCAGGAAACGTAACACTTTACGCTCATTGGACTAATGTGAATTACACATTAACAATAAATCCGAATGGTGGAATATGGAATAATACAACAAGTAATTCAACAAAGACAGGAACAAC
>HG000331.1 GCA_000436975.1 Clostridium sp. CAG:1000 | reverse complement strand
AAATAAATTGCATTTACTTCTTTAAATAACAGAAATATAAGAAATTGCTTGATTTTAAGGGCAATCTATGATATTATGAATAAGCGATTTATATTTATATATAAATTAGAAGTGGGAGATTATAGGATTATCATTATACCACTCGCGAAAAAATTAAAACTAAAATTTATAGGAGGTGTTTTTCGTGGCAAAGAATGTTGTAAAGAAAATTAAGTTACAAATTCAAGCAGGAAAGGCTACACCAGCTCCACCAGTTGGAACTGTTTTAGGACCTGCAGGAATTAATCTACAAGAATTTTGTACTAAATATAATGATGCAACTAGAGATAAGATGGGAGATGTAGTACCAGTTGAAATTTCTATTTATGATGATAGAACATTTGATTTTGTACTTAAGACTCCACCAACTCCAACACTATTATTAAAAGCTGCTGGTATTCAAAAAGGAAGTACTAAAGGAGCTAATAGTACAGTTGCAACAATTTCTAAAGATGATGTTAAGAAAATTGCAGAAATCAAGTTACCAGATTTAAATGCGTATGATTTGGATGCTGCTATGAGAATCGTTGCTGGTACAGCAAGAAATATGGGTATAGCTGTTAAAGGAATGACTGATGTAGAACTTGAAGAACAAGCAAAAGAAGCACAAGAAGCAGAAGCTCAAGCTGCTAAATTAGAAGCATCACTTGAAGAAATGGAAGAAAGTGCTAAGGCAATGGCTGCAGGTACATCTGTTGAAGTAGAAGCAACAGCACAATCTGAAGCAGAAGAAACTAACGAATAATAATTAATAATTATTTATTATAGCGTGAGATAAGAAAGATAATCCAAACACCACATAAGGAGGTAAAATTATGAAGAAACATAGTAAAATGTATGTGGAAGCATTAGGTAATGTTGAAAAAACTAAAAATTATGATGTTACTGAAGCGATAAAATTACTTAAAAGCTTAAAAACTAGAAAATTCGACGAATCAGTAGATTTAGTATTAAAGTTAAATATTGATGCTAAAAAAACTGATATGAATGTTAGAGGTAGTTTTGTTCTTCCTAATGGAACTGGTAAAACTAAAAAAATCTTAGTTGTTACTAAGACTAAGGCTGATGAGGCTAGTGAAGCAGATTATTGTGGAGCTGAAGATATGTTAGAAAAGATCGAAAAAGAAAATTGGTTCGATTTTGATACTATTGTTGCTACACCTGAAATGATGCCTTTACTAGGTAAATTAGGTAAAGTTTTAGGACCTAAAGGGTTAATGCCTAATCCAAAATTAGGAACAGTTACTACTAATGTTAAAGAAGCTATTAGTAATATTAAAAAAGGTATGGTTGAATATAAGAATGATTCTTATGGAAACTTACATTTAACAATTGGTAAATTATCATTTACTGAAGAACAATTAGAAGAAAATTTAAGAGCTATTGTATCTGAAATAGTAAAGAATAAACCAAACGGAGTTAAAGGTACTTTTATTAAAAATATTAGCATATCTTCAACTATGAGTCCTGGAATTAAAGTAGATAAAAGTTCTTTAGGATTATAATAAACAAAAAACCAGATATTCTGGTTTTTTAAATTGCATAAAATTATTGTTTATAATGTTCATCGAATGGCTTTAATAGTATTCCAACTGATACAAGTCCACTAATACCAACTAATGAATAAACAAAGTTGGTTAAAAAGGACTCTTTACCAAATAATAATTCAACTAAATTAACACCAAAGATACCAATCATTCCCCAGTTAATAGCACCAATTATTATAAGAGTAAGACATATTTTGTATAATGTATTCATGTGAATTCCTCCTCTAATAATAGTTTTAACCAAAAATAATGATTTTATTCATATAATATTTTAATGAAAATATAATTTAGTGTGAAGGGGGTAAAATTATTAAAAAGTTTTTTTTACTACTAGTATCATGCTTTTTACTAGTAGGATGTAGTAAAATGGATTCAAATAAAGCAATTTCTAAATATAAAAAATTATTAAATGACAGTAGTATGTATAAATTAACAGGTGATATGGAAATTGTTAGTAACGAAGAGGTGTATGATTATACGGTAACAGTTGATTATATGGAGGGGGACTATTATAAAGCAACACTTGAAAATAGAGACTCTGAGCATAAACAAATAATTCTTAAAAATGAAAGTGGAGTGTTTGTAGTAACGCCTAGTTTAAATAAAAGTTTTAAATTTCAGAGTGAATGGCCATATAATAGTAGTCAATCATATATATTGAGTTCTTTATTAAAAGATCTTGAAAATGATTCTAATGTCGTTTTTGAAGAAAAAGATGAAAAATATATATTATCTTCCACAGTAAACTATCCGAATAATAGTTCGCTAGTTAGCCAAAAAATAATATTTAATAAGGAAATGATACCTGAAAAAGTAGAAGTGTTTAATAAAGAAGGAATTGCTAATATAACATTTAAAATATCTAAAATTGATTTTAAACCTAAATTCGATGAAAATAATTTTGAAGTAGAAAGTACTAGTGAGAGTGTGGATAATAAGGATGTAAGCTCAATAGATCAAGTTTTATATCCTATGTATTTACCAACAGGGACTAAACTTCAAAGTGAAGAAACAGTTAAGAGTAACGATTCAGAAAGAATTATATTAACATTTGCTGGAGATAAATCATTTACTCTTATTGAAGAGGTTAGTAAAACTCCTAAAGAATTTGAAGTAACAACTACATCCGGTGAACTCGTGTTTTATGAAAATGTCCTTGGTAGTTTAACGGATACTTCTATTAATTGGAGTATGAATGGTAGGGATTATTATATAATTGGTGATAATCTTACTAACGAAGAATTATTAAAGGTAGCCGCTTCTACATCGGTTGTTTCATTAACTAAATAGTACTGGGAAACTAGTACTTTTTTGTTTGATAATAGAAAAATTATAAAATTAATCAAGTAAATATTTGAAATTGATATTTTTTTTGGTATAATGATATATAGATTATAAGGAGGATACATGAAAGAAATAATATCAAGTTTAGATATTGGTTCATCTACAATTAAGCTTGTAGTATGTGAAGTATATAAAAATGAGACAAATGTTCTTGCAGTGTCCGAGGTGAAATCTAAAGGCGTAAAAAAAGGAATAATAGTTAATCCTGAAGAAACAATAATATCATTAAGAGAAGTGTTTTCAAGATGCGAAGATATGTTAAACATTAAAATTGATAAAGTACTTTTAACTATACCTTCTTATTATGCAGAGTTTTTAATGACAGATGCAAAAATAGATATTGTTCATGAAAACAATTTAATAAATGGTGATGATATTGTTAGAGTTTTACAAGCTTGTGTATATAATAAAATTCCAAATAATAAAGAACTTGTTAATATAACACCTGTTGAGTTTAAAGTAAATGATAAAAAAGTAAAAGATCCTAAGGGAATAGAAAGTACAAATTTATCATGTAAAGCATTAATTAGTTTAGTACCTAAAAAAAATGTTTATACTGCTGTGTCATTACTTGAAAATATTGGTGTTTCAATAGTTGATATTAATTTTGGTGGGGTATGTGATTATTATGAATTCAAAAATAAAGAACTTGATAGTAAGAATGTATCGGTAATAAATATAGGAGAAGAGAAAACTGAAGTCAGTATTTTCAAAAAAGGCATATTAGTTGATACAGAAAATATTGAAATTGGTGGAAGAAGTATTGATAGAGATATTTGTTATATATATGATATAAATAAGACAGAAGCGAGAAAATTAAAAGAAAAGTTTGCTCTTGCTAGTAAAAGAAATGCATCTACTTCGTGGAGCGAGGATGTTGTTACAAATAATGAAGAAACTATCAAGATTAATCAATATGAAATTAGTGAAATAATATCATCTAGGGTAAAAGAAATATTGGATTTGGCTAAAAAACAAATAAACCTCTTAACAAAGATGGAAATTAGTTATATAATAATAACGGGAGGCACGACTGAAGCAAATGATTTTAATCTATTAGTTGATGAAATATTTGGTCGTGAGATGGAAGTATACAAAGTAAAAGAAATTGGTTGTAGGCATAATAAATATTCTACTGTACTTGGTAATGTGAGATATTATCATGAAAAATTAGCATTTAGAGATAAAAAAGCTTTCACAGTAGATGGTGACTTACAAGATGAATTATTAAATATAAAGAAAATCAATAATAGTAGCATACTAGGAAAAATATATAAATATTTTTTTGATAGTTAAGGAGTGAAATATGAATAATAAATTAGAAATGGATCAAATTGCTGATATTAAAGTCATTGGTCTTGGTGGTGGTGGATGTAATGCTGTTAACAGAATGATTGATTCCGGATTAAGAGGAGTTGAGTTCATTGTAGCAAATACTGACCAACAAGTATTAAATGTTTCTCAAGCTGAACATAAAATTCAACTTGGCAAAACAATAACTAAAGGTAGGGGAGCTGGAACAAGACCTGAAGTAGGAAGAGAAGCCGCACTTGAAGCAAAAGAAGAAATAGAAGATGCTTTAAGAGGAGCAGATATGGTATTTATCACTGCTGGAATGGGTGGCGGAACTGGTACTGGTTCTGCGGCAGTAGTTGCTGAAATAGCTAAGGGACTTGGCTGTTTAACGGTTGCTATAGTTACTAAACCATTTAAGTTTGAAGGTCCAAAGAGAATGGATTATGCACTAGTTGGTATTGATGAATTAAGAAAACATGTTGATACAATAGTTGTAATACCTAATGATAGATTAAGAGATATAATCGATAGATCTACGCCATTAACAGCAGCATTTAAAGAAGTTGACAATGTACTAAGATTAGGAGTTCAATCAATATCTGATTTAATTAGTGTTCCTGGACTTGTTAATTTAGACTTTGCTGATGTTAGAACTGTTATGGAAGATAGAGGAGATGCTTTAATTGGTATCGGTGTTGGATTTGGAGACAATAGAGCTGTAGAAGCGGCTAAACAAGCTGTTAAGAGTCCGTTACTTGAAACAACAATTAATGGGGCAACTGATTGTATTGTTAACATTACTGGTGGTAACTCAATGACATTATTTGAAGCAGAAGATGCTGTAGAAGTTGTAAGAGCTGTTGCTAATAAAGAAGTTAATATTATATTTGGTTCTGTAATCAATGAAGCTTTAACTGATGAAATAGTTGTTACTGTTATTGCAACTGGATTTGAGGATTCAACTGAACCTTTATATCGCTCAATTGAGGGAGAAAAGAAAATTCAAGAAATAACAGATGATGATGAGGAATTAGAAATGCCAGCATTTTTAAGAAATAGAGATTTTTAAGAGCGAGAGCTCTTTTTTTTTACAAAAAATTTACATTTTATATTGACTGTAAATATAATTTATAATTATAATTAGTAAAGAAATAGTAAATGATATTTACATTAGTGGGAGGGTATATGAAAGATGTTAAAAAAGATAAAATAGAAATAGATGATGATTATATAGAAGATGATGATAGGAGAGTGATAGTCTTTGTTGCATTAGCATTATTAATTATAATTGCTACGGTAATAGGATTACTAGTTTCTCATCAAAAAAATGAGATAAATAAAGATGTTAAAGAACCTCATAGAGATTATATAGTTCCTGAATTAGAAGTAGATGATGAAAATAAGATAGTTAATAATGTGGTAACTCCTGTGAGTATAATAATTAATAATGAAGGGGATAATCAAGAAAATAATATTAATGAAACTTATGAAATAACATATCACTATTATGGAAAAACACATGTTATTAAAGTAAATGATACTGTAGAAAAATATGTGCCTCTTGGTTATAGTAGTTGTAAATATTATATAGATGAAAACAATAGTATTGAATATGACTTCAATGAAAAAGTATCATCTTCAAAAGATATATATATGTCATGCGAAGAAAAAGTTTATACAATTAAATATTCACACTTATCAAATAATAAACCTGAATATAAACTATCAGATGGAATAGTTCCTTTGATTGATGCAGAAACAGACTTAATATTTAATGGTTGGTATACTGATAAAGAATATATAAACAAGGTTACAAGTTTATCAGAAGAATTATTAAAATATAGTAATGATGAAATAATTAATTTATATGCATCTTTTATTCCATACTATACAGTTAATTATTATAATAATAGTGGTGAGATTATAGACAGTGCTAAAGTAACTAAGGAACAATTAAATGATTATAAATTATTAGATGGTAGTAATTTATCATATGAAAATAATAAGTTTTTAGGATGGTCTACTAAGAAAAACAGTATGAAGATAGATTACTTTAATAATGACAGTATTGATATTTCTAGTGATATAAATTTATATGCTGTATTTGGTTCATCAATAATCATATTTACTGATAATGATAAAGCAATAGAAGCAAGAGCAATTACTAAAGAGGAAGCTGATAACTTTGATTTGCCAACTAAAGAGGATTTAGGATTAGAAGTGCCTACATATTTTATTCCAGTTGATTCTATAAGTGATAAAACTAAAACAATCGTACCGGATGATACTGAAACTTTATTTGAAAATGAAGTTAAATTATCTGATGTTATTTCATCTTCTTTAGAAGACTATAATCCAAAAGTTGGGGATAAAGTAGAAGAAATTGAAAAAGAATTAAATTGGTCTATAGATAAAAAAATAACTGACCCGATAACTGGAGAAGAGACTGTTGAAAAAATAACTGATGAAAATGAAGTAAAAGAGATTATCAAAGATAATAATGATAATGGGATAGACACAAAACTTAATACTGAATGGACAGAGCAAAGTATAGGAGAAAATATATAGTGGGTTACTTAATGTAGCCTTTTTTCTTTTTTAAATACATGTTATAATTAATATGAGGTTTAAAATGGAAGTATTATTATATGGACAAAAATTTAATGTGATAGTTGAAAAGAAAAATAATAAGAACATGTACCTTAGAGTGAAAAAGGATGGTATACATATTACATGTAATTACTTTGTAACTAAACCAATGATTCTTTCGTTTATAAATAAGAATAAAGACTCTATAATTAAAATGAATGAGGTTGTTAAGAGAAAAGAAGAAAAGGAAGAAGAGTTTTATTACTTAGGAAATAAATATGATGTAGTAATTCTTAATACAGTATCTAAAATAGAGTTCGTTGGGAGTCAAGTTTTTGTTAAAAATAAAACTTATTTAAAAACATTTTTATCAAATGAAGCACAAAGAATATTTAATGATAGGGTTAATATTTGCTATAACTTATTTGAAGAAGATATTCCTTATCCTAATGTATTAATAGGGAAGATGAAAAGAAAATGGGGGTATTGTAATAAAAGAGAAAAATTAATTAAATTAAATTCTGAATTAATTAAATATTCTATAAATGAAATAGATTATGTTATAGTACACGAACTATCACATTTTATAGAGTTCAATCATTCTAAAAATTTTTGGAAATATGTAAAAAAGTATTATCCAAATTATAAAGAGGCACAAAAAGTATTAAAGGAGGAGTAGTATGCTTATTATATCTAAAGATAATAATAGAATTAAAGAAATAAGAAAATTATTAAATAAAAAGTATTCACTTGAAAAAGGATTGTTTGTGATCGAAGGTGAAAATCTTGTTGAAGAGGCTATTAAAAACAATTTACTTAAAGAATTGTATGTTCTTGAGGGATGTGAATGTAAATATGATTTTCAACATGATGAAGTAACTTATGAAGTTATGAAAAGTATAAGTGATTTGAAAAGTACTCCTAGATTACTTGGTGTAGCTAAAATAAAAAAAGAGGAAAAGATAGGAAAAAGAATTGTCATATTAGATGATATACAAGACCCTGGGAATGCTGGGACTATTATAAGAAATGCAGTTGCTTTTGGTATAGATACAATTGTTTTTTCTAAGTCATCAGTATCTGCATATAATGAAAAAACATTAAGAAGTACTGGTGGTATGATATTTAATATTAATATAATTACAGATGATTTATCTCATGTTATAAGTCAAATTAAAAATGATAATATAAAAGTAATAGGTACGAGTCTTAATACTTCTAAATCTCTTGAAACACTTGAAAAAATGGATAATTTTGCTATAATATTTGGAAATGAAGGTAATGGTGTTTCAAAAGATATATTATCTTTATGTGATGAAGTTATTAAAATAAATATGAATAGTAAATGTGAAAGTTTGAATGTAGCAGTTTCATCAGGAATAGTATTATATAATTTATGGAGTAAAAATGAATGAATATGTTTATGTAGGTAAAATTGTGAATACTCATGCTCTTAAAGGAGAAGTGAGATTATTAAGTAACTTTGAATATAAAGACAAAGTCTTTTTAAGTGGCAAAACATTATATGTCGGAATGCATAAATCAAAAGAAATTATAGAGACATACAGGCGACATAAACAGTTTGATATGATTAAATTTAAAGGAATAGATTATATAAATGATGTTTTAAAGTATAAAGGTGCTTATGTATATGTACTAAAAAATGATATTGAATTAAATGATGATGAAATATTACCTGAAGAATTCTTAATAATGAATGTATATAATAATGATAAATTAATAGGTAAAATAGAAGAATATAGAAATGATAATGGTAATAAAATGATAAAAGTTTCTGGTAAATATATACCATACAATAAAGACTTTATTACTAAAATTGATAAGAAAAATAATGCAATATATTTTCATGGAATAGAGGTGTTTTTATGAGAATAGATATACTTACATTATTTCCTAAAATGTTTGATGGCTTTTTATCAGAAAGTATTATTAAAAGAGCCATAGATAAAGAAAAGGTCAAAATTAATATCATTGATATTAGAGACTATACTCCATATAAAAATAACCAAGTTGATGATTATCAATTTGGTGGTGGTGGTGGTATGATTATGATGTGTGAACCTGTATTTAACGCTGTTGAAAGTGTAAGGACAAAAGATTCACATGTTATATTATTGACGCCTAGAGGTAAAACATATAACGAAAAAAAAGCAAAAGAATTAAAAGAATTAAAACATCTTATAATAATTTGTGGTCATTATGAAGGGTTTGATGAAAGAATATATACTCTTGCAGATTCATTAGTGTCTATAGGAGACTTTATATTAACTGGTGGTGAAATACCTGCGATGGCAATTGCTGACTCAGTAGTAAGACTAATTGATGGCGTTATTACTAGTACTAGTTTAGAAACAGAGAGTTTTAATGATAATTTACTTGATTATCCTGTTTATACAAAGCCAAGAGAATATAGAGGTATGGCAGTTCCTTTAGTACTTCTAAATGGTAATCATAAATTAATAAATGAATTTAGAGAAGAAGAAAGAAAAAGAATAACTAAGGAATACAGAGACGATTTATTGTAGGTGATATAATGAAAAAATATATTATTGATAAAGACAACCCTAATGAAAAATTACTATATTACAATGTTGATGTGGTAGGTCTTAGTGTAACTCCTAATAAAAGTGTTCCTGGCTATAAAATAACTGCTAAAAAATTAACTTTAGTAGATCCAGATTTAAGAGAAGCTTATATAAAGCAAAAGATAAATAAAAAGATTGATAGAGTTATTAAATTTATGATTAAAATATTAAATGATGAAGATACTAGTGATGAAGATGCTGGGATAGTACTAGATGAAATTAATAAATTAAAAGGTATTATCATTAATAAATATAAAGAATACATGATAGAAAGCGAGTATAAATCATTGCTTACTAAATTAATATTAATAGAAGAAGAATTTAAAAAAAATTATAACCAAAAAACATATTTGAATTATATGACAAATAGTGTTTATGAAGAGGCTATACAGGGAAGAGGAAGATAAATGAATGATGAATTTAAATTAATGAATTTAAAGGGAACTAATGATTTTTTACCAGAAGAACAAATCATTAGAAATAAAATAACTGATACTTTAAGAAAATATTTTGAATTATATGGTTTTTTGCCACTTGAAACTCCACAATTATGCTACTATGATTTACTTGCTAGTAAGTATGCAGGAGGAAGCGAAATATTAAAAGAGGTATATAAATTTAGTGATCAAGGTACTCGCCAAATAGGTCTTAGATATGATTTGACTGTGCCTTTTTCTAAAGTTATTGGTATGAATAAGGGCTTAATTTTACCTTTTAAAAGATATGAGATAGGAAAAGTATTTAGAGATGGACCTGTTAAGTTAGGAAGAGCAAGAGAGTTTTATCAATGTGATGTTGATGCCTGTGGTGTAGAAAGTCCAGCTGCTGAAATAGAATACTTCAATATGACTAAAAAGGTATTTGGTGAGTTTGATATTGATATAGAGATAAGATTTAATAATAGAAAGTTCTTAAGTGGAATGCTTGAACATTCAGGAGTTTTAAAAGAAAATATTCCTGCATTTATAACATCAGTTGATAAATTAGATAAAATGACTAGGGAAGAAGTAGAAAAAGAATTAATAGTTCATACTGATAAAATAGTTATTGATAAAGTATTTAATTATTTTAATTATAGTTTTAATGATTTAAAAAATGAGTTAGAAAACACAAATATAGAAATATTAGTACAAGGATTAGAAGAACTTGATAAATTAATTAATTTGATTAATGAATTAGGTCTTAATGATACATGTATTTTTACTCCTTTTTTAGCTAGAGGATTAGAAATATATACAGGTAGTGTTTGGGAAATATTTGATAAATCTAAAAAATTTAAATCTGCTTTAGGAGCAGGTGGTAGATATGATAAAATTATTACTAATTTCTTACATAATGGTAATGAATATCCAGCAATAGGCATGTCATTTGGACTTGAACCTATATATGAATTATTACGTCAAAGAAGCAATAATAAAGTAGTAAAGTATGATGTTTATGTTTATGCATTTAATATTGATAAGAATTTATTTGAGATATCTGAATTATTAAGAAGTAATAATTTAAAAGTATTAACTGAATTAAATAGTATTAAACTTAAAAAGGCTATGAATATAGCTAATCGTGAAAATATAAAATATGTAGTTATTATTGGAGAAGATGAATTAAAATGTAATTCAGTATCTTTAAAAAATATGATTACTGGTGAACAGGAAATTGTTAAAATTGATGAATTAGTTAACAAAATTAACTAATTTTTTTTATTAGAAATCTTGTTGACTATGTTAAGTTTTTTGTGTTATACTTTAAATATAAATAATAATAAGGTGGTATGATATGAAAAAGAAAAAATTAAGAATAATAAAATTCATTAGTGTTTTATTATTAATATTCTCATTTAACTTAAATGTTAATGCAGAAACAACTAAGATTTATTATGCAGATGAAAATGGATTTAGAAAGGTAGCTGAAACTGCTCCTGAAGGATTTACTAAAAATGAGGGTGGAGCTGAAGTGACTGGCTATATTACTAGAACAGTAACTGGTGAATATGAACCAACTAAATATTATGCTTGTGCAGCAAATGCTGAAAGTACAATAATTAAAAATCAAACTGTTCCTTGTGGTAGTGAAGGAAGCACTGATGCAACTCTAACTTATACAAAGGAAGAATTTTATAGTTGTGCTAAAACTCAAAGTGATTCAGTTGATGGTATGAAGACTACAGAAGGTAGTAAATGTACTTCTTATTCTGATTGGTCAGATGTTTCAACTACTGCATGTGATACATCAAAACCAGAATTATGTAAATCACAAACAAGAACTTTATATTATTGGTATAAAGAAGTAGCCAATGCAACAACAATAGATTTTAGCAATAATCCAGCACTTTATGAAGGTATAAAAGCTACAATATCAAAAACGGTTATTAAAAATGCTGAAATTAACTATTTAGAAAACGAAAATGAAAAAAAATATATTATGGTAATTGGTGATATTTCTAAAATCAAAACATTAAGATTTAGAAATGAATACCCAATTGTGACAATTGATGAATTAAGCAAATTTACTGGTTTAGAAGAATTAGTATTAAAAGATAATAAAATTGAAAAAATTGATGCAATAAAATATTTAACAAATTTAAAACATTTGAATTTATCAAAAAATGCTATTGTATCTGTTGAACCTATTATAGGCCTTAAAAAATTAGAAAGTTTAGATCTAAGTTATAATGAAATTATTAATTTAAATTTACTAAAGAAAATAGAAAATTATAATTCAATTGAAAAAAATCTTTATTATAATGATTTTAAGAAATCCGGTTTAATAAAAAATTGGGCTGAATTTACAGATGAATTAACAAACTATTTTAATTATGGCACTGTTATTAAATATACTAAAGATTATATAACTATGTCATATCAAGGCGCAGAATATGGAAAATTTGAAGTAAAAAATAATATTCTAAAATTTGTTTCAGGAAAGTCTGAAGAGGCTATAGAGGAAATGTTAGAATATTTAGAGGCTATAGGATATAGTTATAATGATATTGATAAAGCAAGTCTTTGTGAAGAAAATGACTTTAAATGTCTTTTTTCTAAATTTGGTGATTATTTAAAATTAGATGTTAAATATAAAGAGGACTCTAATACAATTGAAAAAATGGATTTTAGTTTTGATTTAAGATATTTCTTCGGTGATAATGTTCCAGGAAAGAATCCTAAAACTGGAGTATCAAATGCATTAGCGTTACTTGGAATAACATTATTAAGTAGTGTAATAGGATTTATGGTGTTATTTAGACATAAGACAGGTATTCAATTATAAGAACTAGAAATAGTTCTTTTTTTAATTTTTAAAAATTATATAATAAAAAAACTTCCATAAGGAAGTTTAATAATCTAGTGGTGACCCGTACGGGATTTGAACCCATAAATGCACGCGTGAAAGGCGTGTGTGTTAACCGTTTCACCAACGGGCCATAATTTAATGGTGGGCCTGAATGGACTTGAACCATCGACCTTTCGCTTATCAGACGAACGCTCTAACCAGCTGAGCTACAAGCCCATTAAGCTTTTATTTTGGCTGTCTAATTAATAATACCTTATTTTTTAATATTTTGCAACCATTTTCTTTAAAAAAAATATAAATATTGCAAAAAAATGATTATTATTGTATTATTATTATGTAAAAATAGGAGGTAAATGATGAATCCAAGCACAATAAATATTATAGTTATGATATGTTTAATACTATTATCTATGACTTTTGTAGATTCAATAATAGTTACAATTGGTGGTAAAAAGCTATTTAAGAAAGCACAAAAAAATGAGAAATCTGCTTTATATCCAGTTGCTAATTTATTTACTTTATTAGAAATATCTGAAATGTCAACATTTTATGGAATATTATTTTTTGTTCCTGTTATTAACTGTGTTGTGTTATTTATAATGTTTTATAAATTAGGCGGTGAGTTTGATACTAGTACTTCATATAAACTTGGTCTTGCGTTATTACCTATCGTATTTTTTCCTTTGCTTGCTAATAGTGATAAACAATATAAACTTGCTGATGAAGAGTATTTATTAAAATTAGATTCTGCTAAAGACGAAAGTATTAATTTATTATCAGATGCAGAACTTAAAGAGAAGTTTAAATCTGAAGATGAAGTGCCGGATGAGAAAGTAGATTCTATTTTTAAAAGTGAGGTACAAATGATGGAAGAAGTGTCTCCATATAAAGCAAAAAGAAATGATTTTGTTGAAATGGTAAATGAACCAAAAAAGGATGAAAAAATAGAATTTGTTGAACTAGAAAATGATAAAAAGACTAATAAAAAAGATGATAAAATAGAGATGATAGATTTATAATTGTCATTTAAAGTGTAAAGTGTATGTTTACACTTTAATTTTATTTGTGTATAATTAGTAATGGAGATAAGGTGATTATGGCAGAATATAATGAAAAATCAATTAAAATATTAGAGGGTCTTGACGCTGTAAGAAAAAGACCTGGTATGTATATAGGTTCTACTGATAAAAGAGGACTACATCATTTAGTTTGGGAAATTGTTGATAATGCGATAGATGAAGCTATAAATGGATTTGGTAAAAAAATAACTGTTACAATAACTAAAATAGGAAGTGTTATTGTAAAAGATGAAGGTCGTGGAGTGCCAATCGGTAAGCATTCAAGTGGAGCATCAACTCCTGAAGTTATTTATACTGTGCTTCATGCTGGTGGTAAATTTGAGACTGATGGATATAAAGTATCTGGTGGACTTCATGGCGTTGGTTCGTCTGTAGTTAATGCATTATCTAAATGGATGAAAGTAACAATTTGTAGAGAGGGTAAAATATGTGAGATATCTTTTAAGAATGGTGGTAAAGTAGATAAACCATTAAAACAAATCGGAACTACTAAGCAAACTGGCACTACTGTTGAGTTCTTTCCAGATGAAGAAATATTTGGAAATACAAGATTTAGTTATTCTACAATATGTGAAAGAATGCAAGAAAGTGCATTTTTGATAAATGGTCTTACTATGGAAGTTATTGATGAAGAAACAGACAGACATAATATATATAGTTATGATAATGGACTTGTTTCTTTTGTAGAATATGTAAACGATGGTAAAGAAGCAATTAATAAAGTAATTAATTTTGATGGCGAGAAAAATGGTATAGTAGTAGATATCGCAATGCAGTATACAAATACCTATAATGAGAGTATACTGTCATTTGTAAACAATGTTAAAACTGTTGATGGTGGTACTCATGAAGTAGGATTTAAAACTGCTATTACTAAAGTATTTAATGAGTATGTTAAAAAGAATAATTTACTTAAAGGAAATGATACTTTAGATGGAAGCGATGCTCGTGAAGGATTAACTGCTATAATTAGTTTAAAAATACCTGAAGCATTATTACAATTTGAAGGTCAAACTAAAGGTAAACTGGGAACACCTCAAGCTAAACAAGTTGTTGAAAGTATTGTTTATGATAAATTATCTTTCTATTTAGAAGAAAATAAAGGTTCAGCGACTACTATTATGGAAAAAGCATTAAAGAGTAAACTTGCTCGTGAAGCTGCTAGAAAAGCTAGATTAGAGGCACGTAATGGTAAAAATAAAAATAAAATAGAAAAGAATTTATCAGGTAAACTAGCACCAGCCCAAAGTAAAAATGCTAAAATTAATGAATTGTTCTTAGTAGAAGGAAATTCTGCTGGTGGTTCTGCAAAAGGTGGTAGAGATAGAAAATTCCAAGCAATTCTTCCTTTAAGAGGTAAAGTTATTAATGCAGATAAAGCAAATATGGATGATTTATTAAAAAATGAAGAAATAAATACTATGATATATACTATAGGAGCAGGAGTGGGTCAAAGTTTTTCCATTGCAGATTCTAATTATGATAAGGTAATCATTATGACAGATGCAGATGTAGATGGAGCACATATTCAAATACTTTTACTTACATTCTTCTATAGATATATGAGACCATTAATAGAAGAAGGTAAACTATATATAGCACTACCTCCATTATATAAACTAGATTATGGCAAAAAGAAATTCTATGCATATAGTGATGAAGAACTAAACGAAATCAAAAGTGAAAATACTGGTAAGTATTCTATTCAAAGATATAAAGGTTTAGGTGAAATGAATCCTGAACAATTATGGGAAACAACTATGAACCCAGATACTCGTAGTTTAATAAGAGTTAATATTGATGATGCATCTTTAGCTGAAAAAAGAGTTAGTGTATTAATGGGTGATAAAGTTGAGCCAAGAAAAGAATGGATAAATGAAAATGTTGAGTTCACAATGGAAGATGACTATAGAAATAAGTAGGTGAGACATGAAAAATGATATATTAAAAAGAATACAAGATTATGCTCTTGAAGAGATAATGGGTGATAGATTTAGTAAATATGCAAAAGAGATTATTTTAGATAGAGCTATTCCTGATGTAAGAGATGGTTTAAAGCCTGTTCAAAGAAGAATATTATATGCTATGTATAAAGCAGGTAATACATGGGATAAAGGTTATATTAAATGTGCTGCTACTGTGGGAGATGTATTAGGTAAATTCCATCCACATGGTGACTCTAGTGTTTATGATGCAATGGTAAGAATGAGCCAATGGTGGAAACAAAACTCTATATTAGTTGATATTCATGGTAATAATGGTTCTATGGATGGTGATCAAGCCGCTGCTTATCGTTATACTGAAGCAAAATTAGCACATATAAGTAAAGAACTGTTAGGTGATTTAGAAAAAGATACTGTTAAGTGGGCACCTAACTTTGATGATAGATTTTTAGAGCCAACTGTACTTCCAGCAAAGTTTCCAAACTTACTTGTAAATGGTGCCAATGGTATAAGTGCAGGTTATGCTACGAACATCCCACCACATAATTTAGGTGAAATAATAGATGCTACTATTAAAAGAATAGATTCACCTAACTGTAGACTCGATACTATTTTAGAAATTGTTAAAGGTCCTGATTTTCCAACAGGTGCAATAGTAGAAGGCAAGCAGGGTATAATAGACGCTTTTACTACTGGTAGGGGTAAAGTAATAGTTAAAAGTAAAACTGAGTTTAAAAAAGAAAAAGGTCGTGAACAAATAATAATAACTGAGATTCCTTTTGATGTTAATAAAGCAACTCTAGTTCAAAAAATAGATTCATTAAGAATAGACAAAAAAATAGATGGAATTTCAGAAGTAAGAGATGAAACTGATAGAGAAGGTCTTAGAATAGCAATAGACTTAAAGAGTGGTGCAAACAAAGAATTTATATTAAATTATTTGCTTAAAAATACTGACTTACAAATATCATACAATTATAATATGGTAGCTATTGTTAATAGAACGCCTAAAACACTTGGTATAATACCAATATTAGATGCTTATATTGATCACTTTACTGAAGTTATAACTAATAGAACTAAGTTTGATCTAGCAGCATATCAAAAAGAATTTAATATAGTTTCAGGACTTATTAAAGCAATATCAATATTAGATGAAGTTATTAAGACAATTAGATCAAGTAAGAATAAAAGTGAT
The DNA here is from genome assembly GCA_000436975.1 of Clostridium sp. CAG:1000. GTDB lineage: Bacteria > Bacillota_I > Bacilli_A > RF39 > UBA660 > CAG-1000. Next base: position 21,462 of record HG000331.1, on the reverse strand, counting down.
GCTAAAGTTAATTTAGTTGAGAAGTATGATTTTACGATAGAGCAAGCAGAAGCAATCGTAATGTTACAATTATATAAACTTACTAATACTGATGTTGTTGTACTTGAAGAGAGAAGTGAGAAACTAAAAGAACTAATTAAAGAATGTGAAAAAATATTAAATGATGAAAATGAATTAAAGTCAGTTATGAAAAGTGAATTAAGAGAAATTAAAAAGCAATATGCTACTCCTAGAAAAACTGAAATTAAGAGTGAAATAACTGAAATTAAAATAGATGAACTTGATATGATAAGTAAAGATGATTTTATAGTATGTATCTCTAAAACTGGTTATGTTAAAAAGATATCATTAAAGTCATATAATAGTTCTAATACTCAAGAATTACCTGCTGTTAAAGAAAATGATTATATTGAAGGTTTCTATAAAATAAATAATATAGATACTATAATATTATTTACTAATTTAGGTAATTTCTTATACTTACCAGTAAGAGATATTCAAGAAGCTAAATATAAAGATTTAGGTACTCATATATCTAACTACATTAAAGTAAGTGATGATGAGAAAATAATTAGATCTATCGGAGTTGATAAGTTTGATGATACTTTAATTACAGCTGTTACAAAAAATGGTATGATTAAAAAGATGAGACTTAAAGAATTTGCTGTTTCAAGATATTCAAAACCAATAACAATGTTTAAGTTAAAAGATGATGATGAAGTAGTATCTGTAAGTAACAATAGTGGTAAAGATACAGTAATAGTAACAAACAGTGGATACGCTTTAAGATTTAATACAGATGAAATACCTGAGTTTGGTTTAAAAGCAGGTGGAGTTAAAGCTATTAAGTTAAGTGATGATGACGTTGTTTCTTCTGCATTTGTAATAAGTGAAAATAAGGAATATCTAGCAATATTTACTGATAAGAATACTGCTAAGAGAATAAAAGTAGAAGATATAGAAATGTCTAGTAGAGCTAAAAAAGGTTCTTTAATTATTAAGAGTCCTAAATCTAAAAAGTATTCTATATTTAAAGCATTTAATATCAGTAGTAAAAGTATCGTTGGAATAGTTGATGGATCTATTGGATACTTAAAATCTAGTGATATAAATATCATGGATAAACAAAGTGTAGGTAGTGTTATTACAAAGAAAAATATAGATAATATATTTGTAGTAACTAAATTAAAAGAAATAAAATCTAGTGAATTAAAAGAAAAAGAAACTAAAAAAGAAACTTCTGATGAAGTTAAACCTAAAGAAGAAAAACAACTTACTATGAGTGATTTCTTTGAAGAATTTAAGATATAGCTAGTCTATATCTTTTTATTTAAGGAGGATGCATGAAAGTATCAATAATAATACCGGTATTAAACCCTACATCAAGACTAGTTATTTTAACAAATGAGTTAATTAAAAATAAATTTAATGATATAGTTGTTGTAGATGATGGCAGTACTAATGATTATAAAAGTATATATAAGAAACTAAATAAAAACATTAGAGTTAAGTATCATTCAGTAAATCTTGGTAAAGGAGCTGCGATTAAAACCGGTATTAAAAATATAAAAACAGATGCATATATAACAGTAGATGCAGATCTTCAACATAGTGTTAATGATATTATTAAAATAAGAGAAGAACTTAAAAATAATGATGTTGTAATCGGACAAAGAAATTTTTCTTTAGATAATGTTCCTTTCAAAAGTAAATTTGGTAATAAGTTTTCTAGTATAATGTATACTTTAAAAACAAGAAAAAAATGTACTGATACACAAAGTGGTTTAAGAGGAATAAATATTAAATATAAAAAAGAAATGCTAAATATAAAAGGAAATAGATATGATTATGAAATGAATCAATTATTCTATTTTGCTAAAAATAATATAGATGTTAAATATATAGATATGGAAACTATTTATGAAAAAGGAAATCCAACTAGTCATTTTAATGCTCTTAAGGATTCATATTTAGTACACAAAGAGTTTTTTATCATACTTATATTAATTATAATTACATTGATTATAGTGATAATTTAAAATTATTCTATACATTACTTGCTATATATGTTATATTTATCATAGTGATAGTATATGGATGGTATTAGTGTGGGTTTAAAAATTACATTTAAATATATTATTTTAATAATTTTTATATTAATAACTTTTATGATGATTTATTTTGTTAATACTGACTATAATGATAAATTTGATATTTTTATCAATGGAAAAGATATTACATCAAGATATGATACTGAGTATGTTAGATATTTCTTAAAGAGATATGGTGGATCTAATTATAATAGAGATATTTATGATAGTTCTGAATTTTTTAATAAAGTTGAACAATCTAATACTTATATGTTAAGCATAAAAGAATATGAAATATATGATGAGTTTGGATATAGAGAAAGTTATTCTGGATTTTATAATAACCAAGAATTAAAAGAGGTATATGATAATAATAAAACAATGATGGTTCAAAAAGATGGAAAAATAATATATGAAGGAAAATTCAAAAATGATATAACTGATATTATTAAAGAAAATGGGAGATATTATTTTCATGTTTATACAAAACAAAAAAGATCATTTTCACCATTTGCATATTCAAAAACATCGCTTCATTTTTGTTTCTTAGTGGGTGAAGGTTATGAATAAAAAAATAGTTGTTATAGTAATATCTTTTTTGATAATGTTTTTAGGAATTTATGTTTTTTATAAATACGTCATATATAAAGAAAAAGAAGAGTATGAAACTATAGATTATAATTATCAAAGCAAGTGTGTAAAGGAAGTATATAAATTGCATCCTGAATCCTTTGTTTTTGATTCTAATGGTATATGTAAAATGACAGTTGAACAAATACATACAGTTAGTAATGACTATGGATTTGAAATAGAACATGATAAATATGGAAACATGTGTGTTGGATATTTTATTATTAAAAAAAGTAATGATAATATTAAGGTTGATTCATCACATATATGTGATATGATTAATTATTAATAATTTATAGTATTTAGAATTAATTATAATAAAAATAATAAGTAGAATATAGTTATATTTGATAATTTGAGGTAATACCACTTTACAAATAAAAAAACTAGTGCTATAATTTTGACATAAATCTTTGATGTGGAGAAGTAATATATAGATGTTTTGAAGAGAGTTAGTGGTTGGTGTAAACTAATAAACTATATATATGAATAACACCACTGAGTGGAATATTGAAATTAAGTAAGTATTCTCGGGGAACCGTTATAATAATAAAGTAAACAAAGGATGGTACCGTCTTTATGACTCCTTATACCATCCTTTTTTATTTAGGAAAGGAATGAATGATATGGATGTAAAAGATTTATTTAAAGATATTAAAAAATATGAAGGCAAAGATGTAACCTTAGAAGGATGGGTTCGTAATAATAGAAATCAATCTAATTTCGGATTTATTGATTTTAATGATGGAACATATTTTAAAAGTTTACAGCTTGTTTATGACAAAGAATTAAAAGATTTTGACACTATTAGTAAGATAAGAGTAGGTTCTGCTATAAGAGTAAAGGGTACTATTGTTAATTCAGAAGGTAGTGGTCAAAGTCATGAAATGAAAGTTAAGAGCGTAGAGGTATTAGGAGACTCACCTGAAGATTATCCAATTCAACCTAAAAGACATACTAGAGAATTTTTAAGAGAAGTAGCATACTTAAGACCAAGAACTAACCTTTTTAATGCAGTATTCAGAGTAAGAAGTGTTGCTGCTCAAGCAATTCATGAATATTTTCAAAGTAATAACTATGTTTATTTTCATAGTCCAATAATTACAGGCGCAGATTGTGAAGGTTCAGGTGAAATGTTTAAATTGACCACACTTGATATGAATAATCTTCCTTTAAATGAAGATAAAAAAGTTGATTTTAAGAAGGATTTATTTGGTAAACAAACATATATAACAGGTTCTGGTCAACTTCATGCTGAAACTTTTGCTCTTGCATATAAGAAAGTTTATACATTTGGTCCAACTATGAGAACAGAAAACTCTAATACTAAAACACATGCTAATGAATTTTGGATGATTGAACCAGAAGTAGCATTTTGTGATTTGGAAGGTATAATGAACATAGAAGAAGAAATGTTAAAATATGTAGTTAAATATGTACTTGATAAGTGTCCACTTGAGATAGATTTCTTTGACAAGTTTGTTGAAAAAGGATTAAAAGAAAAACTTAATAAAGTTATTAATTCTAAATTTGTAAGAATAACTCATAAAGAAGCAATAACATTATTAAAAGAAGCTAAAGTTGACTTTGAATTTAAACCTGAATATGGAGAAGATATTGCCAAAGAACATGAAAGATATATAACAGAATACTTTAATGGACCAGTATTTATTACAAATTGGCCTAAAGATATTAAAGCATTTTATATGAAATTAAATGATGATAATGAAACAGTAGCTGCGGTTGATTTAGAAGTTCCTGGTTCTGGAGAATTAATAGGAGGAAGTCAAAGAGAAGATGATTACGATAAGTTAATCAAGAGAATGGAAGAATTAAATATACCAAAAGATGATTTAGAATGGTATACTAACCTTAGAAGATTCGGAGGATGTTATCATTCAGGATTTGGTCTTGGTTTTGAAAGACTTATTATGTATTTAACAGGAATAGAAAATATAAGAGATGTTATTCCATATCCAAGAACACCTAATAACTGTGACTACTAAAAGGAGGAATGATGAAATCAAATATATATCATAGTATTATGATAAAAGATATTACAAATGATATGGTTAAAACTAAAATAGTAGTTAGTGGATGGGTTCAAAACATAAGAGATCATGGAGGAGTATTATTTTTAGATTTAAGAGACACTACAGGGGTTTTACAAACAGTGTCTAATGATGATGAAATGTTTAAAGGACTTGCTCGTGAGTCTGTTGTTAAATTAGAAGGAACTCTTCGAAAGAGAGATAAAGATACAATAAATGAAAAATTAAAAAGTGGAGAAGTGGAGTTACTTGTTGATAAATTAGAAATATTAGGTACTTCACTTCATGAATTACCATTTGAAATAATATCAAGTAAACAAGTACAAGAAGACATAAGATTAAAATATCGATATCTTGATATGAGAAATGATAAAGTTAAAAGTAATATTTTATTAAGAAGTGAAATATTACATTATTTAAGAAATAAAATGTATGATTTAGGTTTTACTGAAGTACAAACACCAATTCTTACAACATCTAGTCCAGAAGGAGCAAGAGATTTTGTAGTACCAAGTAGAAACTTTAAAGGAAAGTTTTATGCTTTACCACAAGCACCTCAAATATACAAAGAGTTATTGATGGTTGGAGGTATTGATAAGTACTTTCAAGTAGCACCATGTTTTAGAGATGAAGATGCAAGAAGAGATAGAACACTAGAATTTTATCAATTAGATTTAGAAATGAGTTTTATAACTGAGGAAGAAGTATTAGAATTAGGTGAAAATATATTTTATGATGTATTTACTAAATATAGTGATAAAGAAGTATCTAAAAAACCATTTAGAAGAATAGATTATATGGATTCAATGGAAATGTATGGTACTGATAAACCTGATTTAAGAAACCCACTTGTTATAAAGGATATAAGTAGAGTATTAAAAAATACTACATTTGGTCCATTTAAATCATCCGTTGTTAAAGCAATAGTTGTAGATGGTATTGGAGATAAATCAAACTCATGGTTTAACGAGGTAGTTGACTATGCTAGTAGCGTTGGAATGCCTGGTATTGGTTATTTAACATTATGTAAAAATGGTACTTTTAAAGGTCCGATTGATAAGTTCTTAACTGATAAAGAAAGAAAAGAACTAATAGAATATCTAAATATGAAAGAAAATAGTGTAGTGTTCTTTATAGCAAATAAAGTTAAAAAAGTTGCTCAGAAATTTGCTGGATTAATAAGAATAGAACTTGGCAAAAAATTAGATTTAATAGATGAAAACAAAATAGAGTTATGTATTATTAATAACTTTCCTATGTTTGAGTATGATGATAAATTAAGAAAATATGAATTTTGTCACAATCCATTTAGTTTGCCACATGATACTAAAATAGAATATAATAAAGACAATGTTGAAAAAGTTTTAGCATATCAATATGACTTTGTTTGTAATGGTAATGAAATGGCAAGTGGAGCGATAAGAAATAATGATTTAGATTCACTTGTTAAAGGTTTTGAAGTGGTAGGTTATACTCGTGATGAAGTTGAAAAACGATTTAGTAGTTTATTCACTGCATTTAAGTATGGATGTCCGCCTCATGGAGGAATGGCACTTGGAATAGATAGAATATTAATGATTATTAAAGATGAAATTAATTTAAGAGAAGTTCAAGCATTCCCAACAAGTACCAGCGGTCAAGATTTAATGATGGGAAGTCCAAGTGTACTTGATAAGAAGCAATTAGATGAGTTAGGAATTAAAATAAAGGAGGAATAAAAATGAGTAATTTTACAAAAGAGATGATTGATGATTATGCTGATAAGTTACTTATAGGTCTTACTGAAGAGGAAAGAACTAATATTCAAGAAGAATTTGATGAAATAGAAAAAAATATGGACTTAATAAATCAAATTTCTAATATTAAAGATACTGAACCATTAAGTTATCCTTTTGAAATGATTATAGATGACTTAAGAAGTGATGATGAGGTAATGGAAGAAATACCAATTGAAGAACTACTTAGAAATTGTGATCAATATGAAGGTAGAGAAGTAGAAGTTCCAAAGGTGGTGGGATAATGATAAGTGAAAGTATAGAAGTTTTACATGAAAAATTAAAGAATAATGAAGTTACTAGTGATACTCTTGTTAAAGAGTCTTTAGATAAATGTCATAGTATTCAAGAGAAAACAAATGCATTTGTAACTATTATAGATGATGCTAAGGGTAGTAGTATTACAGAAGAACTTGTAAGTGGTATCCCATTTGGTATTAAAGATAACTTTTCAACTAAAGATATTTTATCTACTGGTAGTTCTAATACTTTAAAAGATTATGTTCCATTCTTCGATGCAACTGCTGTTAAAAACCTTAAAGACAAAGGAGCAGTTCCTGTTAGCAAAACAGTAATGGATGAACTTGGTATGGGAGGCACTGGTACTACTGGACATACAGGTGTGGTTCACAATCCATGGAGTTTAAAAAGAATGACTTCAGGAAGTAGCGCAGGTAGTGCAGCTTCAGTTGCTTGTGGATGCTATCCATTTGCTTTAGGTAGTGATACTGGAGACTCAATTCGTAAACCAGCTGCTTATTGTGGAATAGTAGGATATAAACCTACATATGGTATGATATCAAGATATGGACTTTTTCCATTTGCATGTTCACTTGATACAGTAGGAGTACTTTCAAGAAGTGTTAAAGACTCTGCTATCGCAGTAGATGCAATGAAGGGAATTGACCCTAAAGATATGACTTCATGGGATTCAAGTGATATCAAATTATATGATAGTATTACTGGGGATGTTAAAAATAAAAAATTATTTTATATAAAAGAAATAGTAGATTTATCAAATTATGATAATCCAAGTGATGAGTTAAAGTCCCATTTAGAAAACTTTAATAAAACAATTAAATTATGTAAAAGTCTTGGTATGAGTGTAGAAGAAGTGTCAATTGACAGAAACTTACTTAATGCGATTCCTTCTGTTTATGTTGTTATATCATGTGCAGAAGCAACAAGTAATATGTCTAATTTAACAGGTATATCATTTGGGCCAAGAGGTGAAGGTAGTAGTCCTCGTGAAATAATGAAAGATCATAGAACTAAAGGATTTTCACCATTGATTAAGAGAAGATTTGTTATAGGTTCTTTTGTACTTCAAAAAGAAAACCAAGAAAAATATTTTATTAATGCTAAAAGAGTAAGAAGATTAATAGTTGATAAAATGAATAAACTATTTGATAAATATGATGCTTTAATATTACCTGTAGGTAGTGGACCTGCTAAATATATTGAGGGAAGTGAAAATAATTTATCTTCATCAAATAGTGTACTTGAAGATCATTTACAAATAGGTAACTTTGGAGGTTTTCCATCAATAACTATACCAAATGGTTTTGTTAATAAGTTACCAGTTGCAGTAAATATAACAGGCAAAGTAAAAGATGATATTAATGTATTAAATATAGCATATGCTCTTGAAAGTAAAATGGAGTATAAAAATCAACTTGCAAAGGAGGTTGAATAATGTCTTATAAAGCAATTATAGGTTTAGAATTTCACTGTGAAATGAAATCTAATACAAAAGTATTTTCACCTTCTAAAAATAGTTTTTCTAAGGTTGCTAATCAAAATGTAGCACCTCTTGATATGGCTTTTCCTGGTACATTACCAATGCTTAATAAAACTTGTGTTAGAAAAGCTCTTATGATGTCATTGATACTTAATTGTAAGCAACCAGAATTTATGGAGTTTGATAGAAAAAACTATTATTATCCAGATTTACCAAAGGGGTATCAATTAACACAATTCTTTAATCCAGTAGGTGTAGATGGAAAAATAGAAATAGATGTAAATGGTACTAAAAAAGAAGTATTAATTCATGATATACATTTAGAAGAAGATGCGGCATCACTAGATCACTTTTATAACACATCAACTATTGATTACAATAGAGCAGGTGTTCCATTACTTGAACTTGTAACAGAACCATGTCTTTATTCTGCTGATGAAGCACTTTCATTTTTAGAGCATATAAAAAGTATTTATCAATATACTGACATCTCTGAATGTGATACTAAAAAAGGCCAAATAAGAGCAGATGTAAATGTATCAATTATGGATGAGAATGATAGTGAATTTGGTACTAAAGTAGAAGTTAAAAATGTAAATAGTTTTGATGCAATTAGAAAAACTATTGAATATGAAATTAAAAGACAAAGCGAACTTAAAAGCTCTGGTAGATACGATGAAGTAGTACAAGAAACAAGAAGATGGGATGAAGAGACTGAAACTACTATTCATATGAGAAGTAAAGCAGATGCAATTGATTATAAATACTTTACAGAACCTAATATTCCAAAATATAGAATTACAAAAGAGCTATTAGATGATATTAAAAAGTCTATACCAACACTTGCTTATGAAAGAAAAGAAATTTATATGAATAAATATAAATTATCCGAATATGATTCTAAAGTACTTGTTAAAAATAAAGAAGTTTCTGATTATTTTGAAGAATGTGTAAGATTAGGATGCGATCCTAAATCTGCTTGTAATTGGATAACTACAAGAATACTTGCAGAACTTAATAAGAGTGAAATGGTTAAATTAAAAGATATATTTGTAAAACCAAATATGATAGTTGAACTAGTAAAACTTGTAGAGAATAAGAAAATTACTTCTGATCAAGCAAAGAAAGTGTTTACTAAGATGCTAGAAGAAAACTTAACTCCAGAAGAAATAGTTAAAAAATATGATATGGGTGTTATAGAAGACAGCAGTTTAATTGAAGCGTTAGTTAATGAAGTAATTAGTGAAAATGAAAAAGCAATTACAGACTATCATAATGGAAGAACTAATATGTTAGATTATTTAGTTGGTCAAGTTATGAAAAAATCAAAAGGAAAAGCAAATCCAATTGATGCAAAACAAATAATGTTAGAAAAAATAGGATAATGCTTAGAAAGTGGGGGGAATAATGATTAATAATGAATTAACAACTAAAAGAAAATATGAATTAGAACAAACTATAGAAAGCAATAACGATGAGTTTATTGAAATAGATAAATCTTTATCATTATCAGAATTAATTTATTTAGTTGAAGCATTCAAAATGCCTTATCAAGAAATATTGGATTTTGTTAATGATTATGATTCTAAAAGATATAATGCAGTAATTTTTGCTGATTATCTTGCTGAAAAGTACGGTGTTTCAAGAGAGAACATAATTAAAAGAGTGCAAGATGTAAGAAAGATATCTAATTATACTAAGAATATTAATTCTACTAAGAAAATTTCTCTTAAGAAGAAAAATAAGGCAGACTTTTAAAAAAGTCTGTTTTTTTGTTTAATTATGTTTTGTTTACTTTACACTTATATCATTATAAATGTAATAAAATATATGAAATAGTGATATAATGAAATTGGAGAATATATTATGAAGAAAAGTGTAAGAACAATATTATTTTTAATTATTTTTGCTTCTATAGGAACGTTTATTGCATATAAGTTTGATTTGCTTGAAAAGATTATTAATAAAGATAGTGTAAACGGCAAGATGCCTATAACTATCTATGTTGATAAACCTAAAGTTAAGATTATTGATGTTAATAGTAACTCTAGACCAATTGCTGTATCAATTAATAATAATCATGCAGCTTGGCCACAAGCAGGACTTCAAGATGCTTACTTGTCTTATGAACTTATCGCAGAGGGTGGTATAACTAGAATACTTGCTTTCTTTAAAGATACAAATACTGAGAAAATTGGTTCTGTTAGAAGCGCAAGACATTATTTTCTAGATTATGTTCTTGAAAATGATGCAATTTTTGTTCACTATGGTCATTCACCTCAAGCACTTTCAGATATAAAATCATTAGGTATTAACAATATAAATGGTATGTATGATGCCTCAGCATTCTATAGAGATAAAACTCTTAAAAGAGCAAGTGAACATACTGCGTTTACTACAATGGAAAAAATTAAAAAGACAATTAAATCAAAAGGATATAGAACAGAAACTGATAAAGGAACATTATTAAAATATAGTGCTGTTAATAAAGACTATAGTAAAGATGAAACTTCTAAAGTTGCTAATAATGTAAGTATTACATATTCTGATTATCAAACTACATCTTATGTTTATGACAAAGAAAATAAAGTATATAAAATGTATATGTCTAAAGAGAAACATAATGACTTAGTAACTAAGAAACAATATACAGTTAAAAACATAATAACATATCAAGTAGAAAATTCATCTATTGATAAAAAAGGAAGACAAAATTTATATAATACTGGTAAAGGAGAAGGATATTTCATATCTAATGGTATTGCTACTAAAATAAAATGGTCTAAAGTAAGCAGGAGTGCTAAGACTAAATATACGTTGATGGATGGAACTGAACTTGTCGTTAATGATGGTAATACATGGATACATATTCAACCTAAAAATAAAACATTAAGTATAGAATAAAATTTATAATATAAAATATAATTTAATAAAAGCATTGAATTATATTTTTTTTAATGTTAAAATAATTATGTAATAATAAGGGAGGTCTTTTTATGGACAAAGTATTAAATTTTTTATCAGCAAATTATATTTATTTTTTAATAGGATCAGTAGTATTACTATTATTTTTAATAGGGTATATTGTTGTTGAAAAGAAAAATAAAAAGAAAGAGGAAAAAGTAAATACACCTGCAGAAGCACCAGTTACTATGCCTGCAGAAAATACAACTCCAGTGGAACCAATGCAAACTACGCAAGCAGACAATACTACGGTAGTTGAACCTACAGTTGAAGCACCAAGTTTAGACGCATTTAATTCTAATGTAACAGAAACTCCAACAGCAGGAACTCCTAGTGTAGAACAAACTATAGTACAAGCACAACCTGTTTCAGAGCCTACAAGCATATTTGATGCACCAGATACAAATGCACAAATGGAACAAGTACAAGCATCAGAACCTGTAATGGAAACTCCAGTTGTAGAAGCTCCTACACTTGAAACAGCTACACCTCAAGATGTAGTTATGGAAACTGCACCAGTTGAACCTGTTGAAGCTCCAGCAATGGAAGCTCCAGCAATGGAAGCTCCAGTTGTAGAAACTCCTGCGATGGAAACTCCTGCAGTTGAAACACCTGTTGTAGAACAAACTATTCAAACTGAAGCACCAGTTGCTAATATACCTACAGCACCAGTAATGGAAGCAGCGCCAGTAGAGATGCCAGCAACGCCTACTATGGAAACAGTTACTCCACAAGAAGTGGTTATGGAAACTGCACCAGTTGAGCCTGTAGTAGAGGCACCAGCAATGGATGTACCTACTGTTGAAACTCCAGTAGCTGAAACACCAGTAATGGAAACTCCAGTACAAGAAAGTGTTCAACCAGCTCCTCAAACTGAAGTGCCTGCTCAAAACAATACAACACAAACTATGTAATATAAAAGATACTTATGTATCTTTTTTACTTTGAATACTTGCAATAAAAAAAATATTGTGTTAATATTAGTACATTGAAAGACGAGTAAATTATATTTACTTTAAAGAGAACTAGTGGTTGGTGTAAACTAGTAAGTTAAATATATTTGAAGCTACTTTCACTTATGAGTTAATAACTCACGTGTAAATACGTTACATTAATTAAGTTAAATAAAGGATGGTACCGTCTTTATGACTCCTTGTACTATTCTTTTTATTTTGGAGGGAATTTATGAATATTAGAGATTTGTATATTGATTTTTTTATTAGTAAAGGACACAAACAAATACCAAGTGCTCCTGTAGTACCTGAAAATGATAACACCGTACTATTTAACACTGCAGGTATGCAACCACTAATACCATATTTAAGTGGAAAAGAGCATCCATATGGTAAAAGATTAGTTGATTATCAAAAATGTATTAGAACAAATGATTTAGATGAAGTAGGAGATTCTTATCATCATACTTTCTTTGAAATGCTAGGTAATTGGTCACTAGGAGATTATTTTAAGAAAGAAGCTATTACATGGAGCTTTGAGTTTCTGACTAAAGTGCTTAATATACCAGTTGAACGTCTTGCTGTTACTGTATTTGAAGGTAATGAAATCGCACCAAAAGATACAGAAGCAAAAGAGTTATGGTTGAGTTTAGGTATTAAAGAAGAAAGAATTTGCGAAACTAAAGAGGATAACTGGTGGCCTAATTTAGAAATGCCAGGACTTTGCGGACCAGACTCTGAAATGTTCTATTTTAGAAGCGATGATGAAATACCTGAAAAGTTTGATCCAGATGATAATAGATGGGTAGAAATATGGAATGACGTATTTATGCAATATAATCACAAAGAAGATGGAACAATTGAGATACTTAAACATAAAAATGTAGATACAGGTATGGGACTTGAGAGAGTAACTGCAATACTTGAAGGTGTTAATGATAATTATCTATCTAGTATATGGAAAGATATAATAGAAAAAATCTGTGAAATAAGTAACACTAAATATGAAGATAATAAAGAAAGTATTAGAATTATTGCTGATCATATTAGAACTTCAGTATTTATTTCTGCTGATTATAGTGGTATTAAACCAAGTAATGTAGGACAAGGCTATATTTTAAGAAGATTAATTAGAAGAAGTATTAGGCATGCTAAAAAGTTAAATATAGATATATCTAGTAATTGGGATATTGAAATTGCTAAATTAATAATTAACAAATATAAAAAATATTATAAAGAATTAGAAGAAAATGAAAATGTAGTATATGAAGTACTAACTAATGAGAAAAATAAATTCAATAAAACAATTGAAAAAGGATTAAGAGAGTTTGAAAAAGTAACTAAAGACAATAATGATATAGATGCATCTACTGCATTTAAACTTTATGATACATATGGTTTTCCACTTGAATTAACTGTAGAACTTGCTCATGAAAAAAATATTAAAGTAGATGAAAAAGGTTTTGAGGAAAAATTTAAGGCTCATCAAGAATTATCAAGATCATCTTCTGCTGGTCAATTTAAAGGTGGCCTTGGTGGTAATGGTGAAATTGAAACTAAGTATCATACAGCAACTCACTTGTTAAATGCTGCATTAAAGGTAGTACTAGGCCCAGATGTACATCAAAGAGGTAGTAACATTACAGCAGAAAGAATGAGATTTGATTTTAATTGTGATCATAAACTTAGTGATGAAGAAAAAGAAAAAATAGAAAATCTTGTAAACACTTGGATTAAAGAATCTATTCCTGTAACATCTGAAGAAATGAATAAAGATGAAGCAATAAAGAGTGGGGCAGAATGTATGTTTATTGAGAAATACCCTGATATTGTAACGGTTTATAGTATTGGCAATGTTTCTAAAGAACTATGTGGTGGACCTCATGTTAAAAATACTAGCGAATTAGGACACTTTAAAATTAAAAAAGAAGAAGCATCAAGCGCAGGGGTTAGAAGAATTAAAGCTATTTTAGAATAAAAAGATACCATATTCATAAGAATATGGTTTTAATATAAAAATATGGTATAATTTAAAAGGTGAATTAAAATGAATTTTTATGATTTTACATTAGAAGAATTAGAAAGTTATTTAATAGAAAACGGATTTAAGAAATACAATGCTACTCAAATAATAGAATGGGTATATGAAAAACATATATATGATTTTGATAAAATGACAAATTTAAGTAAAAAACTAATCGAGTTTTTAAAATTAAATATATCTTTTGATAAACTTAAAGTTATTAAGGTAGAAGAAAGTGATTTAGCAAATAAATATTTATTGGAACTTAAAGATGGTAATAGAATAGAGAGTGTTCTTATGAAACATGATTATGGGCTTTCTTTATGTGTTTCAAGTCAAATAGGATGCAATATGGGTTGTTCATTTTGTGAAAGTGGTAGACTTAAAAAAATAAGAAATCTTACTCTTAGTGAAATAGTAATGCAAGTTACTACTGTGAGTGAGTATGAGAATAAAAGAATAGATTCTATTGTTATGATGGGGATAGGTGAACCATTTGATAACTTTGATACAGTTAAAAGATTTATAAGTGTTGTTACTAATAATAAAATGATAGGAATTGGGCAAAGACACTTAACAATTTCTACTTGTGGAATAGTACCTAAAATATATGAGTTTGCAGATCTTGAAACAGGGGTTAATTTAGCAATTAGTCTTCATGCTCCGAATAATGAAATAAGAGATAAAATAATGAGGATTAATCATGCATATAAAATAGAGGAGATAATGTCAGCTCTTGATTATTATATTGAGAAAACTAATAGAAGAGTTACTATCGAATATATAATGCTTGCTGGTATTAATGATACTGATAAGTGTGCTAAAGAGTTATCTGAACTTTTAAAAGGGAAATTAGTTTATGTTAATTTAATTCCATACAACGAGACAGAAAATTTTAATATGAAAAGAAGTAATGACTTTAAAATAAGAGAGTTTTGTGATATACTTAAATCAAATAATATAAATGTAACCATAAGGAAGGAAATGGGCGGAAACTTATCTGCTGCTTGTGGGCAATTAAGAGCTAATAATATGAAATAATAAGAGGTGAAATATGAAGGCAGTTTATCAAACAGATCCAGGAAAAGTAAGAAGTCATAATGAAGACTCAGTAAATATAGTTAAAGATTCAAATGGAGAAGTTTTATTAGTAGTTGCTGATGGGATGGGAGGTCATAAGGCCGGAGAGGTAGCCTCATCCTTAGTAGTAAATGAATTAAGTAGAAGATTTAGTGAATTATCAAGCATTGGAACAAAGGAAGATGCGGTAGTTTGGCTAAAAGAAATAATTGAAGAAATAAATATTAAGATACTTAGATATGCAGAAGAACATGTTGATGCAAATGGGCTTGGAACAACATGTGTATGTGCTATTTTATCAGAAAGCTTTTTACTATTTGGAAATGTAGGAGATTCAAGTGGATTTGTTTATAAAAAAGATAAACTATATAAAGTAACCAAAGATCATACTCTTGTAAATATGTTACTTGAAAGTGGAGAATTAACAGAAGAAGAAGCAAAAATTCACCCTCAAAAGAATGTACTTATGAAAGCTTTAGGAGCTGCTGAAACTATTGAAATGGATATATTTGATGTAGAAAGAACAGTCGATGGTATTTTCTTATGTAGTGATGGGCTTACAAATATGTTAACAAAAGAGCAAATAGAAAAAGTATTAAATGATGATGAATTAGATATTGAAGAGAAGGTTTCAAAATTAATAATGAAAGCTAATTCTCGTGGGGGAACTGATAATATTACAATTGCTTATGCAAGAATGAGTGGTGAATAGTGTGATAGTTAAGGGAACTAAAATAAATGATAGATATCAAATAATTAAAACATTAGGCGAAGGTGGAATGGCTAATGTTTATCTAGCAAATGATACGATATTAGATAGAATGGTTGCTGTTAAGGTATTAAGAGGGGATCTTGCTAATGATGAAAAATTTGTAAGAAGATTTCAAAGAGAAGCACTTTCTGCCTCATCGCTCTCTCATCCTAATATAGTAGAAATGTACGATGTTGGCGAAGATGATGGACAATATTATATAGTAATGGAATATGTTGATGGTAAGACTTTAAAACAAGTATTAAAGCAAAGAGGACATTTATCTGTTACAGAAGTAGTAGATATCATGTTGCAAGTAACTGATGGACTTGCTCATGCTCATGATGCATATATAATACATAGAGATATTAAACCTCAAAATATAATGATACTTCCAAATGGAATGATTAAAATAACTGACTTTGGTGTTTCAACTGCACTTAATTCAACTCAGTTAACTCAAACTAATTCAGTTATGGGAACAGTACATTATTTACCACCAGAACAAGCTAGTGGTAAAGGTTCAACTATAAGAAGCGATATTTATTCAATGGGTATAATGATGTATGAATTATTAACAGGACTTGTACCATACAAAGGAGATACTGCCGTAGAAATAGCTTTAAAGCATCTTAAAGAACCATTACCAAGTGTAAGAAAAGTTAATCCTAATATTCCGCAATCAATAGAAAACGTAATTATAAAAGCAACAGCTAAGAATCCTAAAAATAGATATAAAGATTCTAGAGAAATGCATGATGACTTAAAAACTGCGCTAGATGAAAGTAGAGAAAATGAAGAAAGATATGTTTATAAATATCCAGAAAATGATTTAGATGAAACAAAAGCTTTAGATAAAGAATTAGAAAATGTTAAGAAACAACAGGCCGTTGAAGAAAAAAAGAAAGCTAAAAAAATAGAAGAAGAAACTAAAAAAGAAAATAAAAAGCAAAATAAATTATTAATAATATTAGCTAGTATATTCACAGGACTTGTACTTCTATTAACAATTGGAATTTCATTATACTTTAATAAAAGTAAAGTTAAAAATGTAGTTATTCCTGATGTTAGTAATAAAGCTCCGGTTGATGCTTCAAATCAATTAACTGATTTAGGATTTGAAGTTGTAACTGAATATAAATACATCGCTAGTGATACAATAGAAGAAGGAAAAGTAGTAAAAACTAGTCCTGAAATAGGTAGTAAAAGAAAATATGGTCAAAAAATAACACTTTATATAAGCTCTGGAGAAGGTGCTTATGTGGTTGAAGACTTTACAGGAGAAAATTACTTAGTAGCTAAGGGTAAAATAGAAGCACAATGTCAATGTAATGTAATTGTTGAGTATGAAAAAGTAAAAGAAGAAGATAAAATAAAAGAAGACACTGTAATAAAAACAGAACCCCCAGCTGGTGAATCAAGTAAATATGGTAGCCAAATTAAGATTTTCATACCACAAGTAGAATATAAGTATCCAGATTTTACTAAATATAGTATATCTGAACTTGAAGAATTTGTATCTAAACATGAATTAAAATTAGAATATAAATATCAAGAAGATTTAAATAAACCAGAAGGAACAATAATTAAACAAAGTAGAGCTAAAGACTCAGTTGTTACTCCGGGGGCAACTCTAGTAATAACAGTAACAACTAAGCCAGAAGAAAGCACAGATGACGGAGTAGTAGTAGAGGAATAATATGCAAGGCAGAATAATTTGTATTAACACATCAATTCATAAAGTACTTTTAGAAAATAATACTATAATAGATTGTAAAACTAGAGGAAAGTTAAGGAATATGGATATAGCTCCAGTAGTTGGAGATTTGGTTATGGTAGATACTGATAAACAAGTAATTGAAAAAGTATTAAAAAGAAAAAATTATCTGGAAAGGCCACTCATTTCAAATATAGATAAACTTCTTATTGTAATGAGTACTGCCATTCCGGCTTTTTCTTCATATTTAATAGATAAATTTTTAATAATAGCTAAAAGTAATAATATAGAACCTATAATAGTAATAACTAAAATAGATATGATATCTTTAAAAGAAAAAATAGAAATTAAAAAATACATTAAATATTATAAAAAAATTGGTATTAAGGTTTATATTAATAAAGATGTATCAAAAATTAAAAAAGAATTTAAAGGATGTGTTGTTGCTTTATGTGGACAAACAGGAGCAGGAAAATCAAGCTTATTAAATAGAATTGATGCATCGTTGTCACTTAAAACTGGAGAAGTATCATTGTCTTTAGGAAGAGGTAAACACACAACTAGATTAGTAGAACTATTAGAAGTAAACCAAGGATTAATTGCTGATACTCCTGGGTTTAGTTCACTAGAAATAAAAATTCCAAAAAATGATATTAAAAAATACTATCCTGAATTTGAAGTAAGATGTAAATATAAAAGTTGCAATCATGTGAAAGAGGAAGGATGTAAAATAATAGAACTTGTTAATAAAAATAAAATACCTAAATGGAGATATGAAAATTATTTAAAGTTTTTAGAAGAAGTAGGAAAGGAAAAATATTAATGAAAGTATCAGTTTCAGTATTATCAAATGAGATAAAACCACAAGATATAGTTAAAAAATTAGATTTATCAAAACCAGATTATATTCATATAGATATTATGGATGGTAAGTTTGTTAGTAATAAGACATGGACTACAAGTGAAGTTAAAAAGTTTACAAGTTACTCAACTCTTCCTCTAGAAGTACATCTTATGGTAAATAATCCTTCTAAATATATAGAAGATTATGCACTTATGAATACAAGTATAATTATATTTCACTATGAAGCAGTTAAAGATATAAATGAAATGATAAATAAAGTAAAATTATATGGTTTAAAAGTGGGTATCGCTATTAATCCTGAAACTAATATAAATGTTTTAATTCCTTACTTAAATATGATTGATGAGGTATTAATAATGAGTGTACATCCAGGTAAAAGTGGTCAATCGTTTATAGAAGAATCATTAGAAAAAATATCTGTATTAAAGAATATAATATTAGAGGGTAATTATAAAACAATTATATCTGTAGATGGTGGTATTAATAATGAAACTGGTCTCTTATGTAAAGATGCAGGAGTAGATGAATTAGTATCCGCATCATACATACATAAAGATATAATAAATAATATAAAAACATTAAAAAATATATAAGAGGAATTATGAAAATACTTATCAAATTTGATTATGAGAATAAAACATATTATGTGTATCAAGAAGATAATGAAATTAAATATGGTACTAATGAAGATATGAAAAATGTATCTTTAGAAGATGAAAATATTATAAAAAAAGTAATTGAAAAGTTAAGACCAAGTAAATATTTAATTGAATTAACTCCTTTTGTTTATAATGGAAAAAAATATGATATTTATTTAGATACAAAAACTAGTTTTAAAATATTTAATCCAATTCCAGATGAAAAAGAAATAATCAAATTTAATAAAATATTTAATGATATGCCACTTGAGTTAAACATTGAACTTAATAGTAAAGAAAAAGAATTTATAAGAAAAGCTGTTACTTTAGGTAAAAAAACAGTGGTTGCTTTTTTAACATCAACGATTATACTATCAAATACATCATTTTTTCCTGATATAATAATTAATGCTAAAGTAGATAATGAAATCACATACATTGAAGAAGTTAAAGATGATAATATACAAATACCTGATGAGGAGTTCTTGTCTAAAATAAATAATGCTATTATGGAAAATGACAATTTAACAACTGATGAAAAAATATTTATGATGCCTAACTCTTATTTCTTTTTAGATAATAAAGAATATATTAATATAGATAAACTAATTAGAAAACTTAAAAAATTAAAAATAGAATATTCCCCATTAACAAATAATAAAAAAATAAGGGGAAATTATTCTATAACTGAGAATAAAATTAATATTTATAAATCAACTAATTTTAAAGATAGTGATTATTCAGTATTATCACATGAGTTTATGCATGCTTGTCAAGATTTTGGCTTTACAAAATATAATTCATTTTTGGTAGAAACAACCAACGCTCTAACAACATATGAATATTATGGTAAAGATGATTCTTATAAAGAGTGCGTAAAATATATAAGAGCCTTAATAGAACTTGTTGGAAAAGATGCTTTCAAAAAATTTCAATGTTATCCTAAAGAAGAAATAATAGTACAAGAGCTATGTAAAATAATAAATAGTCCTACTAAAGCTATAAAGTTTTTAAATGATTTAAATACATATAAATCCCTATTATATGACAAAGAAATAGAAAATATTGATGATGTTATTGCACCACTTAAAGATGAAATATATAATACATTTAAAAGTTATTATAAAGCTAAATATAATAAAGATATAGAAAACGATTTAATAATGATGAATTATCTAAATGAAGAAGAATTATTAAATAAAATTAAAAAAGAATATAACTTAAATGATGAATATGAAATAGTATTTGTAAAAAATAAATATTATTTAAATACAGTACTTAATGAGTCTTTAGAAAATGAGTTAATGATAGTTTTAAATAAAAAATATATTGTTCCAGAAGAACTTACAAATATATTTATAAATGATTCAAATAGACTAGTAGAAAATAAATTAGTAAAATAATTTATTTTTTTTTATAAAAAAGAAGTGTTTTTACTTTTTATGACTAATTATAATAATAGGAGGGATAAATGAATAAAAAACTTATTGTTAAACAAAATTCATTTAAAGATTGCGGTCCTTCATGTTTATTATCAGTCATGAGGTATTATAAAATAGATGTTTCACATGAAGAGTTATCATTAAATCTTAAAATGGATAGGGAAGGCACTAATGCTTACAATATAATTAGTGTATCTAAATTATATGGACTTGATGGTTATGGTATTCATTATAGTAGTGATGAAATTATTTCAGGTAAAATAAAACTACCAATAATAGTTCATGTACTTAAAAATAATTATTATCACTTTATAGTTATCTATGAAGTTAATAACAATTATTTAACAGTTATGGATCCGTCTGTTGATAACATTAGACTAGATATTGAAACATTTAGAAAAATATATTTAAATACATGTATTATTTTATATCCTGTTAAAAAAGTAAGTATAGTTAATAATAATAAAAGATTAATTGATGTTATTAAAATCTATTTAAAAAAAGAAAATAAAATCATATATAAAATAATTATTTATTCATTCATAATAGTTTTGTTCTCATTACTTTTAAATACCTATACACTTATATTAATAGATTATTTAATACCAAACTATAATTCAAAATTATTAATAACTATAGCTCTTATATTTTTATTACTAGGATGTTACAAATCAATATTAAGCTATTATAAGAATAAATTAGTAATTTATTTTAATAAAAAAATATCTAATTATTTAAACAA
>HG000330.1 GCA_000436975.1 Clostridium sp. CAG:1000 | reverse complement strand
AGAAATAAAACAATATTATTATTTTGAAAATAATGTATCAGGTGGTAAAAAGTGTCCGATGGATGTTGTAATACCAGAAAAAATATCAGGAGTACAGGTTAAGGGCATAGGCCACAGTGCTTTTGAATATGATTGTGGCAGTGATAATATAGTGTTACCAACAACTTCATTTAATAAATATAATATAAAACAAATGGCCGCATGTAGTAGGCCTATCGGTATTAATTCTGTGATATTGCCAGAAGGATTAGAATATATAGGTTATAATGCATTTGAAGGTAATAATTTAAAAACAGTAACAATACCATCTACTGTTACTGAAATTCATATGTATGCTTTTGGTAGTAATCAGTTACAATCAGTTATCTTTAAAGGTGATAGGGGTAAGATTAAAATGTGTAAATCATTTAAAGGAGAAAAGCATTCTGACACTGTTAATGCTATAGAAGACACATATTGTGATTAAATAGTTGACTGAATTTAATTATTCAGTCTTTTTCTTTGTCAAAATATTGTGAAATGAATTGACATATAATTTATATTGGTTATAATTATATAGTTAGTTGCCTAACTAATGGAGGGCGTATGAATAATAGTGTGAGTGAGGAAATTAAAAAAATACATAATCTTACTATTAGGAAAATGATATCTTTAACTAAAAAAGAAAACATGGATTTTATTAGTCCATCTCAAATAATGATAATAAAATACCTTAGTGAGAGTAAAAAAGAAGTACATCAAAAAGACTTAGGAAAATGTTTTCCATTAAGAAAGTCTACTATATGCGGAATAGTTAAGACTATGCAAAAAAATGGTCTTATTAAACTAACTAATTCTGAAAACGATTTAAGAAGTAAAAGAATAGAATTAACTGATTTATCTAAAAATATTAATAATAGAATTAAGAATATTTTTAAGAGGTTTGATGAGATGTTTATTAAAGATATTGATAGTAGTGACTTAGAAATATTTTTTAAAGTATGTAGTCAAATACAAAATAATTTGAAAGGAGAAAACTATGATAAAAATATTTAAAAATCTTAATAAAAAAGATTATTTTTTAATGCCAATTATTATTTTATTGATAGTATTACAAGTATATTTAGAACTTAGAATACCAGAATACATGACACAAATAACTACTCTTGTTAAAACAAGTGGTACAATTAATGAAATATTAACTGAAGGTATTTATATGACTTCATGTGCGTTTTTGAGTTTAATATCTTCAGTTATAGTTGGATATATTGTTGCGAATATTACAGCTAATTTCTCATTAAATGTTAGACGTAAGTTATTTACTAAAGTAAATGATTTTAGTCTTGAAGAAATAAAAAAATTTAGTACTAGTAGCTTAATAACTAGAACTACTAATGATGTTACTAATCTTGAAATGTTACTTTCTATGGGACTTCAATTATTGATTAAAGCTCCTATAACAGCTATTTGGGCTATTAAGAAAATATTAGGTAAGAACTTCACATGGTCTGTTGTTACTGGTTCTGCTGTATTGATATTAATAGTAATGATAGTTGTGCTTGTTATTTTAGTGTTACCTAAGTTTAAATTAGTACAAAAATTAATTGATAAGATTAATGGCCTTACTCGTGAAAATTTAAAGGGTATTCGTGTTATAAGAGCTTTTAATGCTGAAGAGTTCCATGAAAATAAATTTGAGCGTCAAAATAAAAAACTTACTGATACACAAATATTTAATCAAAAGGTAATGAGTATTACTTCACCAGTAATGTATTTAATAATGAATGGTATTTCACTTGCTATATATTTTACTGGAGCATATATGTTAGATTCTGCTTTATTTGCAGAAAAAATAGATTTGTTTAGTAACATGGTTGTATTCACATCATATGCTATGCAAGTTATATCATCTTTCTTAATGTTAGCTATGATATTTATAATGTATCCAAGAGCATCTATTTCTGCTGATAGAATTAATGAGGTTTTAGATACTAAATGCAAAATTAAGGATGGTAAAATAAGTGAAGGAAAAGAAAAAGGAAAGGTAGAATTTAAAAATGTTTCATTTAAATATTCTGATAGTGATGAATATGTATTAAAAGATGTTTCGTTTACAGCTGATCCTGGTATGACAGTTGCAATAATAGGATCTACTGGTAGTGGTAAATCCACATTGATAAACCTAATAACTAGATTCTATGATGTTAGTGAAGGGTCTGTACTTGTAGATGATGTTGATGTTAGGGAATATAAGTTATCATCTTTATATGATAAACTTGGTTATGTTTCTCAAAAAGCAATATTATTTAGTGGTAGTATTAAAGATAATGTTTCTTTTGGAAAAAAGAGTGATTATGAAGTCACTGATGATAAAATTGAATCAGCAATCAAAGTATCTCAATCAGAAGATTTTGTATTAAAATTAAAAGATAAATATAATTCTAGTGTATCACAGGGTGGAACTAATCTATCAGGTGGTCAAAAACAAAGAATATCTATAGCAAGAGCTATCGCAAGAGATCCTGAAATATATATATTTGATGATTCATTTAGTGCTCTTGATTATAAAACTGATTATATATTAAGACGTGAACTTAAAAAGTATACAAGTACTTCTACTAACATAATAGTTGCTCAAAGAATAGGTACAATTATTAATTCTGATATGATAATTGTACTTGATAAAGGTGTTGTTGTTGGAAAAGGTACTCATAAAGAATTAATGAAGAATTGTAATGTTTATAAGGAAATAGCATATTCACAATTATCAAAGGAGGAATTAGAACATGAATAATGAAGAAAAACAAACTAAAAGAAACATTCCTCATCATGGACCTGGTAGGGTTAATGAAAAACCAAAAGATTTCAAACTTGCTATAAAAAAATTAGTTCATTATTTAAAACCTTTTATGGTGCCTATAATAGTAGCATTAATTTTATCAGTATTAAGTAGTGTATTATCTATAATAGGGCCAAATAAACTAAGTGATTTAACAGATGAAATATCTAAAGGTCTCGGTATTAATACTAAGAATATGGAATTGATTACAAGTAATATTCAAAATGATTTTAAAAATAATTTAATGCTAAATAGTAAAGATATAGAGTCTTTAAATGATACTGATAAAGCAAAATACTATGAGGTTATATCTACTTTAAAAAATAAAAATGAAAATGAAGTTTATAGTTGCATATTATCTCTTCCTGATAGCGTAAAACTATTAATACTAAGTGATACTAAAATAAATGGTGTTTCAATATCTAATAGTGATAAATTAAAATTATTAAGTTTTACTTCTAGTAGTGATGATGAAAAAACTATGTATAAGAGTTTTGATAAGTTGCCTGAAAGTATTAAGAGTCTCATAAAACCTAAAATTGATTTAAATAAAGTAAATAAAATAGGAATATTTTTGATATGTATTTTCTTAATAAGCGCAGTATTTGATTATTTTGAAAATATTATTATGGTTGATGTATCAAATAATTTTGCATATGGATTGAGAAAAAAAATATCTAAAAAGATAAATAAATTACCTCTTAAATATTTTGATAAGAATAGTTATGGTGATATATTATCAAGAATAACTAATGATGTTGATACAATTAATATGTCTTTACAAAATAGTTTATCTACATTTATGTCATCAGTAACTTTATTTATAGGTTCAATTATTATGATGTTTTCAACTAATGTATATATGGCTATTACAGGTGTATTATCAAGTTTAATTGGTTTTGTCTTTATGAGTTTAATAATGAAAAACAGTCAAAAATACTTTAGTAAAAGACAAGTTGAACTTGGTAAATTAAATGGTCATATAGAAGAGGCATATTCATCTCATTTAGTTATTAAGGCATATAATGCTACTAAGGAGTCAACTGATAAGTTTGATGAGTATAATGGTTCATTATATGAATGTAATAGAAAGAGTCAATTTTTATCAGGTTTAATGCCACCTCTAATGGGATTTATAGGGAACTTTAGTTATGTTGCGGTGTGTATAGTTGGTGCTATACTTGTACTTAAAGGTAATATTACTTTTGGTGTTATAGTTGCTTTTATGATATATGTAAGATTATTTACTAATCCATTATCAAGAATTGCTCAAAGTATGACTCAATTACAATCAGCAACATCTGCATCTGAAAGAGTATTTGAATTTGTAGAAGAGGTTGAAATGTTTGATGAGTCTGAAATAACAAAGCAACTCGATAAAGATAAAGTTAAAGGCGAAATTGAATTTAGAAATGTGTCATTTGGATACAGTGATAATAAAACTATAATAAATAACTTTAATTTTAAAGCTAAACCTGGTGAAAAGATAGCAATAGTAGGTCCAACCGGAGCTGGTAAAACTACAATAGTTAACCTTTTAATGAAATTTTATGAAATTAATAAAGGTGACATATTAATAGATGGTATTTCTACTAAAGAATTAACAAGAGAGAATATTCATGATTTATTTATTATGATTCTTCAAGATACTTGGTTATTTGAAGGAACTATAAAAGAAAATATTAAATACAATAAGTTAAATGTAAATGATGAAGAAGTATGGAATGCATTAAAAGTAGTTGGCGTTGATCATTTTGTTAAATCACTTCCTAAAACTATTGATTATAAGATTGAAGATAATGATTCAATATCATCGGGTCAAAAACAACTTCTTACGATCGCAAGAGGTATGATTAAAAACTCTCCATTCTTAATACTTGATGAGGCGACGTCTTCAGTTGATACAAGAACAGAAGAACTAGTCCAAAAAGCAATGGATAAATTGACTAAAAGAAGAACAAGTTTTATAATCGCACATAGACTTTCTACAATTAAGAATGCTGATCATATATTAGTTATGAAAGATGGTAATATTATTGAGCAGGGAAATCATGATGAACTTATTAAAAAGAAAGGCTTTTATGCTGAATTATATAATTCTCAATTTAAAAATTAACTATAATATGTTTTTTTAATATTTTATGCAGTTGACTAAAAAATATAAATATTTTATAATTATAATAGTAATGATAATGGGAGAGAAGAATGAATAAAATATTTAAGAAAATATTTAGTAAATTTAATCTATTTTATATTATTCTTTTTGTGTGTATTAGTGTAGTTAGTGTAGGATATTCAGCTCTTAATTCAACTTTAACTATATCAGGTAATGCTACTGCTAGAGCTAAAAGTGATATAAGAGTTATTGCTATTAAATCAACTAGACTTGATAATGGTGCTTATGAGAAAACAAGTCCTAGATATACTAAACATACTACTCAAATAGACAGTACTCTTCCTAATCCTGATTCTATTATTGAATATACTGTTACAATTAAAAATTATTCAGATAAAAAATACGAATTTGTATCTAAAGAGGTTGAACAATCTAATACAGGAATAACGCCATCTATGATAGGGCTTGCTGAAGGTAAAATATTTGAACCAGGCGAAGAAGTAACTTTTGTTATTAAAGAAATGTACACTGAAGGACAAGGTGAAAATCATGACTCTAATATTATAGTTAAATATAATTTCCAAGAGTATGTACCAGAACCTGAAGTTACAACAACATTATTAAGAGATAAAATATTAGCTGATAATGGTGGAACTAGTTCAATAGAAGCAAAAGGTAAGCCTTCGTTTACGTCAACAGATACTAATAATAGTGGAATGTATTCTGATACTGATGATAAAGGCAAAACTTATTATTATAGAGGTGCTGTTACTAATAATTATGTATTATTTGCAGGTTTTTATTGGAGAATAGTTAGAGTTAATGGTGATAATTCAATTAAATTAATATATCAAGGAACTACTGCGAATGCTAGTGGTTCTGCATCTGGTATTGGTACATCTAAATATAATAGTGTTCGTGGAATATCTGGATCTGTAACATTCTATTATGATTTAATTGGATTATCTGTTATTTCAAGTTCTCTTAGTTCTTGGTATGGTAATAATTTAACAAGTTATGATAATTATATATATAAAGATTCTATATTCTTTTCAGATATAATAAACTCTTCAGATACATATACTGCACCAAGTAGCACTAATGTAACTCAATTTAAAAAAAGAGCATTATATTTTGGAGCTAGATATAGGCTTACAAGTCAAAAGCAACCAACATTTTTAATAGCAAATGCAGATAAACATACATCTACTGTATCAACTATAGGTAACAAAGTATTAACATATCCAGTTGGATTAATTACAATGGATGAGGCATATTACGCTGGAGGATTTAGTTCTAATAATACTAGTTATTACTTAAATTCTGGTGTAGACTATTGGACTATGTCACCATATGAATTTGTTAAAAAGAATATATTTAGTAGTGATTATAATGCTAAAATTACATATATAACATCTGGTGGGAAAATTAGTTCTGGTAACTCTGATACTTCTTATACCATGAGACCTGTAATTAATTTAGTACCAGAAGTATTATGGGAAAATGGAGATGGAAGTGCTACTAACCCTTATGTTCCAACTTTAGTTAGAACTGGAGAAAATAAAGTTGATCCAACTCCATATTATACTAAAACCCTTGCTGAAGCACTTACATCTATTTCTGGAGCAGGCGATACAACATTAATAAAACACACATCAGACCTTGAAAATAGCGCAGGTGATGATAACTATAGGTATTCTGGAAAAAATCCTGATAATTATGTATGTTTTGGAAATTCGACATATACAGGGGAATCTGGAAGCACATGTCCTATTAACAATTTATATAGAATAATTGGACTTATAGATGGAAATGTTAAATTAATATCAGCAGATTATGTAACTAAGTCTATGCTGGGTGAAACAGGAGCATATAAGAGCGATGTGACTAGTTTAGATTCAACATATAGAGGTCAAAGAACTGCTAGTGAAATAGCTAAATATGCATATACACTGGCCGAGACCAATAATTGGGATGATTCATCAGCACTTGCCAATAATAATTTAAATACAACATTCTTAAATTCATTTTCAAGTGATTGGAAAAGTAAAATATTAAATACTACATGGCATGTAGGCGATGTTGATTACTTTAGTTCTATTAAAGAAAAAGCCAGTTTGGTTATGAATAGGGAACTTACCAGTGATGCTACTTATTCAAACTATGTAGGTATGATATATTATCATGAATATGCATTTGCAGCATCTCCAATAGTATGGAAATATAGTATGAACTCATATGCAAACTATACTGATAAAAACTGGATGTTTTTAGGTTTAAAAGAATGGACAATATCTCATGGTTCATATACAATTCTTACAAATAAAATAACAACTTATGCAGCAGCTATTAATACAACCGGAGCACCAACATACGAAAATATTAATAATGGACTTCCAATCAGAGCGACATTTAATATAGACTCATCTGTTAAGTTAAAAGCTGGTAAAGGAACATATGATAGTCCATTCGCACTTGATATATCATAAAATGTTTAGATATCTAAACATTTTTTATATTTATATAAATATAATTTATTATGATAAACAATATTATTAAAAATAAAAATTATGAAATAAATATTAATTTAAATTATATTCATATAATTAACTATATTAAAATAGAAGATATATCTTTTAATAATATAAAGATTCTTTTAAATAATAAAATAATTAATATAAAAGGAGAAAAACTATTAATAACAAAGCTAGATGAAAATGAAATGTTAATAAAAGGAGTATTTAAAGGAATTGATTTTATAGATGAATAGTCCTGTTAAAATTAAAATAAATACTTGCAGTAATAGATTTATTAATTATTTAATTTACAATAATATATATTATAGTTCACTTATTAAAACTAGTGATTCTTTTATACTTATTACAAACTATGAAAATTATAAAAAAATAGCAAGAAGATTTGAAACAGTTATTATTAAATATTATGGGAAAATGTTCTTTGTAAATTTTATAAAAACTAATAAATATATGATATTATCAATTATTATATCTTTATTATTATTGAGATTATTAACATCTACTATATTTGAAATTAATATTAATACTGAAGATCAAGAACTTAAAAAGGAAATTTTTTCTAGTTTAAATGAAAATGGTATAGATATATATAAAAAGAAAAAAACATTTAGCGAATTGAATATAATTAAAAATAATATTTTGAAATCTAACGAAGATATTTTAGAGTGGATTGAAATTGTTGAGAAAGGGTGCAGTTATACAATTAATTTAACCAAAAGAGTGAAGAAGAAAAGCGATATGGAAACAAACACTCCTAGTGACATAGTGGCATCAAAAGATGGCCTTATAAAATATATAACTAATTATAGTGGGACTAAGCTTAAGGATGTTAATGATTATGTTAAAAAAGGAGATGTATTAATAACTGGAAATATTATTAAAAATGATGAAGTTGTTGATAAAGTTAAAGCAGTGGGAAAAGTATATGCTGAAGTATGGTATACAGTGAAAGTAAATATACCATATAATTATATTGAATACACAGACTCATTAAAAAAAGTTAATCATTATTATTTAGATATATTTGGTAAAAAATTTACTTTACTTGGAAAATATGACTCTAAAAATACCATTAATACTAGAAAGTTAATATTAAATAAACCATATTTATTATTTAAATTATACAAAGAAGAGAAAAAAATATATGAATATAAAGAATATAAGATTACTAAAGATGATGCTTATAAAGAGGCTCTTCATAGAAGTGAAAAGCAAATTAAAAATAGACTTAAAAGTGATGAATATATAATAAGTAAAAATACTTTGAAAAAAGACGCATTTCGTAGTAAAATGTATGTAGAAGTATTTTTCAAAGTTTATGAAAATATTGGGGTTGCTTCAGATATAGGAGAGTTAGATGAAAATAATGGAATCAGCAATTAGGGATGTTGTTAATATGTCATGGCCAACACTTGTAATAGTAATAGCTATCATATTGATATTGAAGGTAACTTATTATTTTAAAGGAGAAAGAAAAACGTTTTGTTTACATGAAGAACTAATGGATTTATTATTTCTCTTGTATTTAATTATGCTTTTCCAACTTGTGACTACTCAAGATTTAGCAGGCGGTGGGACTAACTTATCACCATTTAAAGAAATATTTAGATATGAAGTTGGTAGTAATTTGTTCTATAGACAAGTAGTTGGTAATATAGCATTGTTTGTGCCTCTTGGTTATTTTGCATCTAGATATTGTAAAATTAATGATTTTTTAACTATATTTTTTGTGACACTACTTTCAAGCGGAGTAATAGAAACAGTTCAATACTTTATAGGAAGATGTTTTGATATAGATGATATTATATTAAATGTTATAGGTGGAGTAGTAGGATTTTTATTATATATTGCATTATCTGCGATTAATAAGCATTTACCTAAAGTATTGCAAAAAAATTGGTTTTATAATCTATTAAGTATAGGAATTGTTGCTTTTATAGTAATATGTGTGCTTAGAATATATTAAGGAGTTTTATGAAAGATTATATTTTTAATACAACGAATGAAAAAATTGATACAAGTGAAATGGATAAAGTAATTAATTTTGCATGTAAAAAAATGGGCGTTATAAATCCGCTTTTAAATATAGTGCTTGTTGATAATAAAAAGATTCAGGAAATAAATAAAGAATATAGAGGTAAAGATGCTGTAACTGATGTTATATCTTTTGCATTTGAAGAAGTTAGTGATGTAGAATATGAAGATATTAGATTTTTAGGAGAAATATATATATCTTATGAAAGATGTTGTGAACAAGCAGAAGAATTTGGGCATAGTATTAGACGTGAACTTTGCTATTTAGCAGTGCATGGACTTTTACATTTACTTGGATATGATCATATGAATGAAGAAGATAAAAAAGTTATGAGAACTCTAGAAGAGGAGATTTTAAATGAATATGATATCAAGAGATGAAAGAAAAAGTCAAAAAGGAATAAAAAAATTTATTAATAGTTTTACTTATCCTATTAAAGGACTTAAGTATGCTTATAGAAATGAGCAAAATTTAGTAGTGGATGTTGGTATTGCTATAATCGTGATTTTATGTGGACTAATATTTAGAATTAACGGTATTGAATGGGCAATACTTATTCTTACAATTGGACTTGTAATATCATGTGAACTTATTAATACTGCAATAGAAGCAGTAGTTGACTTAATAACAGAAGAATATCATCCTCTTGCTAAAGTTGCTAAAGATACATCAGCCTCTGCTGTATTTATATTTGCAATAGTAGCGATTATAGTGGGACTTATAATATTTTTACCAAAAATTATAATGCTTTTTAGATAGGAGTAATAATGAAAGAAAGATTAATTAAATTATTAGACAATAGTTATTCACCATATTCAAATATGAAGTTTTCATGTATAGTTGAATGTGAAAGTGGAAATATGTATGAAGGAGTAAACATTGAAAATGCATCATTCGGAGGTACTATTTGTGCTGAGAGAAATGCTATTAATAATGCATTAAGTCATGGAGAGAGAAAATTCAAATCACTTTATTTAATGACAAGTAGTGATGAAATATGTTATCCATGTAATATATGTAAACAAACATTCTTAGAGTTTTTTGATGATGATGTTATTTTTAATATAATGACTCATAATGGAAAAATGAAAGTAATGACATTTAAAGAATTAATGGCAACTACATTTACTAAGGAGGACTTAGTATGAGAAGTGGTTTTGTAAGCTTAATAGGAAGACCTAATACAGGTAAAAGTACTTTATTAAATTCAATATTAAAAGAAAAAGTTGCAATTATATCAAATAAACCTCAAACAACAAGAAATTTAGTACAAGGAATATATAATGAAGATGATACTCAAATAGTATTTGTAGACACTCCTGGTATTCATAAACCAATTGATAAGTTAGGAGTTGCATTAAATGCTCAAGCATATTATTCAATAAACGATGTAGATGTTTTACTTTTAGTAGTAGATGCATCAGTACCTTATGGAAAGGGAGATCAATTTATAATTAATAAACTTGAGAATGTTGACAAACCAGTTTTCTTAATATTGAATAAAATAGATAAGTTAACAAATGATCAAATATTACTTAAAATAAATGAATATAAAGATTTATATGAGTTTTCAGAAATAATACCATTATCTGCTTTAAAAGATGATAATATTGATAGATTAATAAGTGTACTTAAGAAATACTTACCAGATAATGTTAAATATTTTATGGATGATGAAAAAACAACTCAAGAATTAGATTTTAGATTATCTGAAATAGTTCGTGAGAAAATCTTCATACATACTAATGAAGAAGTACCTCATTCAATATCTTGTAAATTAGTGGGTTATGAAGAAAATTCTAAAATAGCAAAGGTATATATAGATATAATTGTAGATAGAGATTCTTTACGTAAAATAATAATAGGCGCCAATGGTAATATGATTAAGTTAATAGGTAGAGAAGCAAGAATAGATATGGAAGGTATACTAGGAAAGAAAGTATATCTAGAACTATATTGTAAAACTATTAAAAAATGGAGAGAGAAAGAAAAATATATAAAAGATTTAGGATATTTATTAAATAATGAATAAATAATTTTATTTTCCTACAATATAATATTGTAAGGAGAAGATAATATGACTAAAGAAGAAGCTTGGGAGTTATTTAAACAAACAGGAAAGATTGAATATTATTTAAAATATAAAGAAGGGAAATAACGTATATAAGACATGAAGATTATTGAAGTAGAAGGAATAGTTGTAAGTAATACACCATATAAAGAAAGTAGTAAAATAATAAATATATTTACTTCTGAATATGGAATAATAGGGTGTATATCTAAAGGATGTAAGAATCTTAAAAGCAAATTAAGACTTCCTAGTGAAAAGTTTGCTTATGGTGTGTTCCATTTGTATTATAAAGAAAATGGTCTTTCTACTTTAATAGATGGAGATATTAAAAATTATTTCTTTAATATTAAAAATGATATAGTTAAGATAAGTTATTTATCTTATCTTATAGAGCTTGCTGTTCATACATATAAAGAAAGTGAAAATAATGAAGTTTATAATCTATTAATAGATTCAATATTAAAAATAGAAGATAATTTAGATCCTAGAATAATTACTAATATATTAGAAGTACAATATTTAAGTTATTTAGGTATCAATTTAAACTTAGATGAATGTGTTAAATGTGGTAGTTCTAAAGTAGTAACGCTCTCTATGAATAAGGGTGGATATGTATGCGCTAACTGTAGAGATAATGAAGAACTAATAGATGAAAAAGTTTTAAAATTATTAAGACTTTATCAATATGTTGATATATCTAAAATAAGTAATTTAGATATTGATGAAAATAATTCAAAAATAATAAGTAAAATAATAGATGAATATTATGATTTATATTCGGGACTTAGAACTAAAAGTAAAAAGTTTTTAAAAGAAATAGATTGATAAGATCTATTTTTCTTTTGGTCAACTAAATGTAAACCGTTTGTAAATTGACTGATGAAATAGCAAATGTTATAATTTAACTATACTAAACTAAGTAAAATAAGAGTAAAGGAGTAGGATAAAATGAAAAAGAAAGGTTTCACATTAGTAGAGTTGCTAGCAGTAATAGCAATACTAGCAATACTAGTAATAATAGCATTACCAAACGTACTTAAAATGTTTAATGATGCTAAAAAAAATAGTTTTTTAACAGAAGCAAAAACACTTTACAGCGAAGTATCTAAAAAATACATATCTGAAAATATGAAAGGAAATAAACTAACTTATATTAGTTCGGAAGATGATACTAAATTAGAGATGACAGGAAGAGATTTACAATATTGTGTACTCTTAAATACTGATGGATCAGTTAAAAGTATGAAAGTATCAAATGGAGAGTGGATAGCAGAATTACCATCAGGTAAAAAGATAACTGATTTAAATAGTAGTGACTTAAAAGATGGAAACTTAGATAATGAAGAATGTGCCCCTAAAAAACCAAAGACTTTTAAAGAAGATTCATGGAATACAATAGCAAATGCCGTAAGAACAGGTCAAACAAGTAAATACAATGTTGGAGATGAAAAAGAAGTAGACTTAGGTACATATGGAAAACATAAAGTAAG
Organism: Clostridium sp. CAG:1000; assembly: GCA_000436975.1. GTDB lineage: Bacteria > Bacillota_I > Bacilli_A > RF39 > UBA660 > CAG-1000. The sequence goes on along the minus strand of HG000330.1, from coordinate 25,619 downwards.
AATATCAAATATGAGTACACCAGACGAATGTAATCAAGAAGGATTTTCACAAAGCGCATGTGGATTTGTACTTGAGTTTGCGGATATAATTGGAACACATAAAATGAATGATACCAATACAAATAAAGGTGGATGGCCAGCAAGTAGTATGTATACATATTTAAATAACGATATTTATAATTCATTACCAAAAGATTTAAAAGGTGTTATAAAAGAAACTTTAACAGTGTCAGGACATGGTAAAAATGACACCGATAATTTTACATCAACTGATGATAAGCTATACTTATTAAGTACACCTGAGGTGTGGAATGATAAATCTAGTGATACGGCTTGGAATAAAACAAGACAATTAGATTATTATAAAAACATAGGAGTTACAACTATCAACTTTGATGGAACTATTAAAAAGAATAACGGTTCTGATGCTTGGTGGTGGCTCCGCTCTGCTATTTCTATTAATTCTAACTTTTTCTACTATATCAGCAATGGTGGTGGTTGGTACGACTATAATGCTAGTAATGCATACGGCGTTTCTCCAGCTTTCCGAATTGGGTAATATATTTGCGATAAAAGAGTGAAAAACTCTTTTTTAAATGAAAAAAATTTAAAAAAATTAGCACTTTGGTATTGACATTGCTAATAATGCATACTATAATAGTGTTAGCACTAAAAAGAAAGGAGTGCTAAGGAGGTATATATGATTGGAACTAGACAAAAAGAGTTACTAAAGACAATAGTTGAAGAATATATAAAAACAGCTAGACCTGTCGGTAGTAAATCTTTGTGTAAGAAATTTAAATGTTCAAGTGCCACTATTAGAAATGATATGGCTGACTTAGAAGATTTAGGTTATTTAGAGAAGACACATATATCTTCAGGTAGAGTTCCATCTGAAAGTGGATACAGATATTATGTTGATAACTTAATGGAGCCTAAGAAGATTAGTGGGGAGGATATGTTAAAACTTCAAACTATCTTTAATAACAAAGAACTTGGACTTACTGATGCGATAAGTAAGAGCTTGGAAATAATTAGTGATATGACTAATTATACTTCTGTTATCTTAGGTAAAGAATCTAGTAATAATACACTGCAGAAAGTTGAAGTTATACCTATTAGTGAAAAACAATTAATCGCAATTGTTATTACTAATACTGGTCATGTTGAAAATAAGAATATTATCCTAGAGGAAAATATTCCTGCGGATGAAATTGCTAAAACTACTGAGTTATTAAACAAGATGCTTATAGGGACACCAATAGATGAGGTCCCAAGTAAACTTGAGTTTGATATCAAGCCTATAATAAGAAATTATATTCAAAATTATGAGGTTGTGTATAATGCTTTTTATAACGCTTTGTCAAATTTTGCAAGTGAAAGGGATGTTAAATTTACTGGTAAAGCTAATATATTAAAACAACCGGAATTCAATACAGTTGATGATGTTAAAAACATTATAAGTAAATTTGAAAGCAAAGATATGGTGAGTAAGATTGAAGAAAGTGATGATGAGGTTAAGGTATATATTGGTAGCGAAAGTGAGATTGATGATAACGTCACAATAGTTAAAACAAAATATAATGCTGGTGGTAGAGAAGGTACTATCGCAGTAATAGGTCCTAAAAGAATGGAATATGATAGAGTTGTCAATATGCTTGAATATTTAAAGAAAAATATAGAAAGCAAAGGAAAGGAAGATGAACTTGAAAAAAAATAATAAAAATAAATCAGAAAAAGAATTAAATAAATCATGTAATTGTAGCGATGAGTGTACTTGTGGCTGCAATGAAGGAAAAGAGTGTACATGCCATGATGAAAATTGTGGATGTAATGAAAACGACTGCACTGGTGAAAATGAATGCAACTGTGATGATTGTGGATGTGAAGAAGAATCTTCTTGCACAGGTGAGTGTAGTGGATGCTCTGGATGTGGAAGCATGGATGCTGATACAATGATTCAAATACTTGAAAGTAGAAATCAAGAACTTGAAGAAAAATATATGAGACTTCAGGCTGAATTTTTAAACTTCAAGACTAGAAGTCAAAGTGAAATAAGTAGAATGCTTCAATATGAAGGAGAAGATTTTATAAAAGAAATCTTAACAATAAAAGATAATTTAGAAAGAGCTGTTATGATGGATGATAATGACTTAACAGATGATGTTAGTAAGTTCTTAAGTGGAATTAAAATGATACTTGGAAATTTAACATCTATTCTTGATAAATTTGAAGTTAAAGAAATAGATTGTCTAGGACTTGAATTTGATCCTACTCTTGAAGAGGCTGTATTAACTGATCAAGATGAAAGTAAACCAGCTAATGTAGTTTTAGAAGTATTAACAAAAGGATACAAATATAAAGATAAAGTAATTAGACATGCTATGGTTAAAGTAAATAAATAATAAATAAAGGAGAGATAAAATATGGCAAAAATTAATAAAGTTATAGGTATAGATTTAGGTACAACTAACAGTTGTGTGGCTGTATTAGAAGGTGGAGAACCAAAGGTTATTCCAAATGCTGAGGGTAATAGAACTACTCCTTCAGTAGTAAGTTTTAAAAATGGAGAGGTTAGAGTTGGGGATGTAGCTAAAAGAGAAGCTCAAACTTCTACAAATGTAATTAGTTCTATTAAAAGATTAATGGGTACTAAAGAAAAGGTTGAAGCTGAGGGTAAAAAATATACTCCAGAAGAAATCAGTGCTAAAATCTTAATGAATTTAAAAGAAACAGCTGAGAGTTATTTGGGTGGAGAAGTATCAAGAGCTGTTATTACAGTTCCAGCATACTTTAATGATGCTCAAAGACAAGCTACTAAGAACGCAGGTAAAATTGCTGGTTTAGAAGTTGAAAGAATTATTAATGAACCAACAGCAGCTGCTCTTGCTTATGGTTTAGATAAACAAGAAAATGCTCATACAGTACTTGTATATGATCTTGGTGGTGGTACATTTGATGTTTCTATTTTAGAATTAGGTGATGGTGTATTTGAGGTTAAAGCTACTAGTGGTAATAATCACTTAGGTGGAGATGACTTTGATAATGCTATTATTGATTATATAGTTAAAGAATTTAAGAAAGAAAATGGTGTAGATTTATCTAAAGATAAACTTGCTATGCAAAGACTTAAAGAAGGTGCTGAAAAGGCTAAGAAAGATCTTAGTGGAGTTAAGACTACTCAAATCAGTTTACCATTCATTACTCAAGGTGAATCTGGTCCATTACATGTTGATATGACATTAAGTAGAGCTAAATTTGAAGAATTAATCAGTGATTTAGTTGAATCAACAAGAAAACCAGTTAGAGATGCATTAAAAGAAGCTAAATTAAAGAAAGAAGATATTGATAAAGTATTACTTGTTGGTGGTTCTACAAGAATCCCATGTGTTCAAGACTTAGTTAAAGAAGAATTAGGAAAAGAACCAAGTAAGGAAGTTAACCCAGATGAAGTAGTTGCTATGGGTGCTGCTATTCAAGGTGGTGTTTTAACTGGTGAAGTTAATGACTTAGTATTACTTGATGTAACACCATTATCACTTGGTATTGAAACATTAGGAAATGTTATGACTGTATTAATTCCAAGAAATACTACAATACCAACTACTAAGAGTCAAGTATTTAGTACAGCTGCTGATAATCAACCTGCTGTAGATATTCATATCTTACAAGGTGAAAGACCAATGGCTGCTGATAATAAGACATTAGGACACTTCCAATTAACTAATATACCACCAGCTCCAAGAGGAGTACCTCAAATTGAAGTTTCATTTGATATTGATGCTAACGGTATAGTTAATGTTAAAGCTAAAGATTTAGGAACTAATAAAGAACAAGCTATTACAATTACTGCTTCATCTAACTTAAGTGAAGAAGAAATTGATAAAATGATGAAAGAAGCTGAAGCTAATAAAGAAGCAGATGCTAAGAGAAAAGAAGAAGCTGAAATAAGAAATGATGCTGAACAAATGGTATTTGGTGCTGAAAAAGCTCTTAAAGATTTTGGTGATAAAGTAAAAGATGATGAAAAGACTAAAATAGAAGATGCTGTTAAGAAAGTAAAAGATGCATTAGAAAAAGATGATACTGATGAAATTAAATCTTCTAGTGAAGAATTATCTAAAGTAGTTATGGAATTATCTAGTAGAGTATACCAAGAGCAAGCAAAAGAATCTCAAGCACAAGCTGAGAATGCTTCTAATGAATCATCAACTGATAATGATAGTAAAGTAAAAGATGCTGAATTTGAAGAAAAATAATTTATGATTGAGGGCTCTTATTTGAGCCCTTAATTAATATTAAAATAAAATAATGATAAAATGAGGTATTATGGATAGATATAAATGGGATTTAAGAAAAATATTTAAAAATGAAAAAGAATTTTTTGATGCAATAGATAAAATAAAAGAAAATGTTAAAAATATTATTAAATACAAGGGCAAAATAAAAGAAAACTTATATTCTTTATTAGAACTTCAAAGTCAAACTGATTTATTAATTGATAAAGTTTATGTTTATGCGTATCTTTCATATTATAGTGATACAGCTAATAATAAATTTCAAGAGTATAAGAATGCAGCTGGCGATATATATGATTTTTACGCTAGTTCAACTAGTTTTATAAATCCTGAAATACAGTTGGTAGACTCTAAGGAAATAGAAAAATTAATTAGTGATGATAAAAGACTTTCTAAATATGAATTTTTACTTTCGAATTTATTTAGATATAAAAAACATATATTGAGTGAAAAAGAAGAAACATTATTAAAAAGTATGTCATCAATATTTAGAGTGCCTAATGAAGCGTTTGTTGCTCTTGATAATACTGATATTGAACTTTCATCTATTAAAGATGAGAATGGTAAAGATGTAAAACTTACTTCTAGTAATTATTCTAGATATATAACATCTAGTGATGAAAGGATAAGAAAAGATGCATTTGAGTCTATTACTAATTTTTATAAGAAACATATTAATACTATTAAAGAGTTATATGCAGGTTCTGTTAAAAAAGATTGCTTAACAAGTAAGATTAGAAATTATAATTCTACTCTTGAAGCTGGTTTGTTTGAAGATAATATACCAGTAAGTTTATATGAAACACTAATTAAAGTTACTGATAAAAATATAGGTTCATTACAAGAATACTATGATATAAAATCAAGTGTTTTAAAAAGAAAATTACATATATATGATACATATTATAATATAGCTACTTGTGATGAGAAAAATATTCCTTATGATGAAGGAATAAAATTAGTAACTAATGCACTTAGTGTACTTGGAAGCGATTACATTGAAAACTTTACTAGGCTTATAAATAGTAATTCTGTAGATGTTTATCCTTGTGATAATAAAAAGAGTGGTGCTTATGAATGGGGTTGCTATGACAGTGATCCATATGTATCATTAAATTATGAAAATAATATAGATTCAGTAAGTACTCTTGCTCATGAAATGGGACATGCAATGCATACTTATTATTCTAATAAAACTCAAGAATATGTGTATGCTTCTTATCCAATATTTCTAGCAGAAATAGCATCAACTGTTAATGAAATATTATTATCTGAGTATTTGCTTTCAACTACAAATAGTATTGATGATAAAGTATATTATTTAGTAGAATTTTTAGATAAATTTAAAGCAACTGTTTATAGACAAGTAATGTTTGCTGAGTTTGAAAGTATTATCCATAGTAAATGTGAAAATAATGAAGCATTAACAAAAGATGTGCTTTGTGATACTTATTATAAGCTTAATATGAAACATTTTAGTCCAAGTCTTATAGTTGATGAAGATATTAAGTATGAATGGGCAAGGATACCTCATTTTTATAATGCATTTTATACTTATAAATATGCGACTGGTTTTATAAGTGCGCTTGTCATAGCTGAAAAACTTATTAATAAAGAACCAGGCTTTAAAGAAAAATATATAGAGTTTTTAAGTAGTGGTGGAAGTGATTATCCATTAGAATTGCTTAAAAAGTTAGGAATAGATTTAACTCTTGAAAGTACATTAAATGAAGGATTTAAGGTATTTGAAGAGAAGGTTAAATTACTTAAAAAATATATGAATGAAAAAGGTGTATAAATATGGCAAAAAGAGATTATTATGAAGTTTTAGGTGTTTCTAAAGATGCAACTGAAGCAGAAATAAAGTCAGCATTTAGAAAAAAAGCAAAAGAATTTCACCCTGATTTAAATAAGAGTCCTGATGCTCCTGAAAAGTTTAAAGAAGCTCAAGAAGCATATGCTTGTTTATCAGATAAAGATAATCGTGCAAAATACGATCAATATGGTCATGCAGCATTTGAAAATCCATATGGAAATGCTGGTGGGGGTGCCTCTTATGGAGGAGGAAATCCATTTGGAAACTTTGACTTCGGAGATATTTTTGATGATTTATTCTCTGGCGGATTTGGTGGATCATTTAGTTCCTTTGGAGGAAACCAAAGAACTAGAAGTAGAAAAGGCTCTGATACGCTTTATGGTATGAAGATAGATTTTATGGAAGCTGTATATGGTTGTAAAAAAGATGTTGATTTAGAATATTATGAAACATGTGAAGACTGTGGTGGAAAAGGTGGCCATGGTGAAGAAGTATGTAGTGAATGTAATGGAAAAGGTAGTGTTATAAAACAAGCACAAACAATATTTGGTACAATTCAGACAAGAGCTACTTGTACATCTTGTAATGGTACTGGTAAGACATTTAGAAGCACATGTTCTACTTGTAAAGGAAACGGTAAAGTAAAAGTACATAAAACAATTACTATAGATATTCCTGCTGGTATAAATGATGGTGAACAATTAAGGTTAAGTGGCAAAGGTGAACGTGGTGTTAATGGTGGACCTAATGGGGACTTATATATTGAAATCAAAGTTTTACCTCATGAATTATATAAAAGAGATGGAAATGATATTTATATAGATCTTCCTGTTACAATAACTGATCTTTGTTTAGGATGCAAAAAAACTATAAAGACTATTGATGGTTATGTTGATTTGAAAATTAAAGAAGGCAGTCAACCTGGGGATACATTAAGAATTAAAGGAAAAGGTATTAATAGTGAAGACTCTTGGAAAAAAGGAGACTTCTATTGTGTTCTTAAACTAATAATACCAACAAATCTTTCAAGAAAGCAAAGAAATATTTTAGATGACTTATCTGAAACTGAACTTGATGATGATGTTGCGTTTAGAAGATTTGATAAATTAAATAAATAACTTTTAAAAGTTATTTTTTCTTGCTATAATATTTTTGCAGGGAGGATACTAAATGAAAGAAAAAATTTATTTAACAAAAGAAGGTTATGATAAATACTTAGCTGAGTTAGAAAATATGAGAAAGGAACTTGCAAATAAATTAAATAATTTATCTAAATTAGAAATGCTTAGTGGAGAAAGTTTTTATACATTAACTACAAACATTAAACATAAGTTAGATGGACTAAAAAGAATAGTTATATTAGATGAAGTTGAGCAAGATATTATTAATGTAAATGATATAGTTACAGTTAATATGATATATCCTGAGACAGAAGAAACTATAACATTTGAATTGGTCGCTGGTATGCCTGATTTAGGTTCTAGAATCATGAAAATATCAGTAAATAGTCCACTTGGTAAGGCAGTATATCAACGTAAAATAGGAGAAGAATTATCATACATAGTAGATAATGAAAAAGTTAATATACAAATAATAAGTAAAACAAAACCAAAAACTTTAAAATTAGACTAGAAATAGTCTTTTTAATTTGTTATTTTATTGTAATAATCATTAAAAAATGATATAATATGAAAGATTTTTAAATAAATTGTAAAAAAAAGAAGTGTTTTTAATTTTTATTTCGTATATATATTATTAGGAGGGGAAAATGGCTTTCATTAGTAAGGAATTAATAGATGAAGTTAAGTCTAAGAATGATATAGTAGATATTATAGGAAGTTATATAAGTCTTAATGATAAAAATAAAGCCCTATGTCCGTTTCATAATGATCATTCTCCATCATTTAGTGTTCATCCTGATAAACAAATTTATAAATGCTTTTCTTGTGGAGAAAGTGGTAATGTAATTACATTTGTTGAAAAGTTTCTTGGTATATCGTTTCAAGAAGCAGTCAAACTACTAGCAGATAGAGCCGGTATTAAGCTTAATATAAATGTAGCTAAGAAAACAAATAAGTATGATAAATATTATGAAATAACTGACACTGTTAATAAATATTTTAAAAATAATATATTTTCAAGTAATGGGCAACAAGCATTAAAATATTTAAATGATAGGCATATAGATAAAGATATAATAAATGAATTCAATATTGGAATTTCAACTAATAATAAATTACATGAAATATTAGCCAAAAAATATAATTTAGAGGATTTATTAAAAATAGATATTGTTCGTGAAGTAGATAATAAAATATATGATACTTTTCAAAATAGAATAATGTTTCCTATAATAGATGAAGATAATAATATAGTAGGATTTAGTGGTAGAAAATATTTAGCAAATGATTTAGATAATAAACAATTATCTAAATATGTTAATTCTCGAGAAACAGATATATTTATTAAAAGTAAAATATTTTATAATATTAATAATGCTCTTCCAAATATAAAAAAATCTAAAGAAATTATTATTACTGAAGGATTTATGGATACTATTAGAATGGTATCAATTGGTTATAATAATACAGTGGCTCTTATGGGAACTGCTTTTACAAAAGAACATTTAGATAAAATAATTAAATATAAATGTAGAGTAGTATTAAATCTTGATCAGGATAATGCTGGAGTACTTGGAACAATATCAATTGGAGATGAATTAATCAAAAATAATATAGATGTATCTGTAATAGTATTTGATGATTATAAAGATAGTGATGAATATATTATTAATAAAGGAAAAGAAGCATTTGACTATGCTTATAAAAATAGAATATCTTATATAGATTTTAAATTTAAATATTTAAAGTCAAATAAGAATATGAAAGATTCTACTGATATTAGTAAATACATTAATGAGGCTATAAAATCATTAAATGATATAGATGATGATATATTAAAAGAACTTAAGATAAATGAATTATCTCATGAGTTTGGTATTGATGAATCTGTAATAAAAAACAAGATTAAATTAAGTGGTAAGAAGGAAGTAAAAAAAGAAGAAAAAATTACCAAAAAAAGATATGATAAATATGATATAAGTGAAATAAGAATATTATATTTAATGCTTAATTATGATGATGTAATTCTTTATTTTGAAAATTCTCTTGGATATTTAATTCATGATAATATGATGGCACTTGCGTATAAAATAGTAGAATTTAGAAATGATTATGGATATTTTAATTATAGTGATTTTATTGATTACGTTGGAGATAATGAATTGATAAAAGAAACGATTAAAGAAATAATGAGATATCATAATGATGAAGAGTATACTGAAAGTGAGCTTGAAGATTATTTTGATACGATAAAAGAGTATTCAGTTAAAAAAAGAATAAATGAGTTAAAGAAAGAAATGAATGAAACATTAGATGTTAATAAAAAAATAGAACTAGCAAATAAAATAAATAAAATAAATAAGGAAGTGTTACAATGGTAAATAATATTAAAACATTTGAAGAAAGAGTTAATGATTTAGTAAAAGAAGGAAAAGATCAAGGTTATCTAACATATGAACAAATAGCTAAGAAAACAATAGATTTAGATTTAGACAGTAATGCATTAGATGAACTTTATAATGTACTTACTGAAAATCATATTGAAGTAAAAGCAGAAGATGAAGATGAGGGAAGTTCTATTGATATCAAAGATGATATAACTGATAATATTCCTGATGAAAGTAAAGACATGAGCGTTAATGATAACGTAAGAATGTATTTAAAAGAGATAGGTAAAATAAGTTTGTTATCACTTGAGGAGGAACAAGAACTATCAAAAAGAGTTGCAGAAGGAGATGAGAAAGCTAAAAATATATTAGCTGAATCTAACTTAAGACTTGTTGTTTCAATTGCTAAAAGATATGTAGGAAGAGGACTTTTATTCTTAGATTTAATTCAAGAAGGTAACATTGGACTTATGAAAGCAGTAGAAAAGTTTGATTATGGTAAAGGCTATAAGTTTAGTACTTATGCTACTTGGTGGATTAGACAAGCTATTACAAGAGCACTTGCAGATCAAGCAAGAACTATAAGAGTTCCTGTTCATATGGTTGAAACAATTAATAAAATGGCTAGAATAGAAAGACAAATGACTCTTGAATTAAATAGAGAACCTACTGATCAAGAACTATCTAAGAAAATGGGACTTTCTGTTGAAAAGATAGCTGAAATAAGAAAAATTAGTCAAGATCCAGTATCTTTAGAAACACCAATAGGTGAAGAAGATGACTCACATTTAGGAGATTTCCTTGCTGATGAAAGAACTATGTCACCAGAAGATTTCGCAACTTATGAGATACTTAAGGATGAATTAAGACAAGTGTTAGATACACTAACTACTCGTGAAAAAGAAGTATTAGAATTAAGATTTGGTTTATTTGATGGTTCAAGTCATACATTAGAAGAAGTAGGAAAGAAATTCAAAGTTACAAGAGAAAGAATTAGACAAATCGAAGCTAAGGCATTAAGAAAATTAAGACACCCATCAAGAGCTAAAAAACTAAAGGATTTCTTAATTGAATAGAATAGAGGCTATTTGTTCATTTATAAATGATAATGACTTAGTAGTGGATGTTGGGTGTGATCAAGTTGAAGTAGGAATATTACTTTCTAAAAGAAATATTAAATCTATAGCTAGTGATATAAGTGAAAAAGTAGTTGCTAGTGCTAAGAAAAAAATAAATAAATTAAATTTAAATGATTATATTAATTTAAGAGTTTCTGATGGGCTTAATAATATTAAAGAAGGAGAGGCTAATACTTTAATACTTGCTGGTATGGGTAGTCATACAATACTTGATATATTAAAAAACACTAATCTTAGATTTAATAAAATAATAACCATATCAAATAATTATCATGATATATTAAGAGACGAGATGAATAAATTAAATTATATAGTTAGTGATGAATTAATAGTATATGAAAATAATAAATATTACAATTTAATAGTATTTAAAGAGGGGAAAAGAAAATATACTGAAAAAGAGTTATTATTGGGACTTAATCATAAAGATAAAATAATGTATAATAAATATTTACATCACTTAAAAAGTAAATATTTAGAAATACAAAGAGTTTCAAATAATCAAAATATAAAAGCAAATAAAATAATTAAATATATAGGCTAAGAAATTAGTCTTTTTTATTTTGTAGCTTTACCAGATAAATTTGTTTGATAAATGAAGACTATGATAAAAAGTATTATTTATTTTTGACACAGTATAAAGAAAGATATATGTGAATAGAGAAGTCTTAATGACTTTTCTATTTATTTGTGATAAAATTATTTAGTCGAAAGGGTGATTAATATGAGAAAGTTTTTAAAGTATGTTTTGACACTTAGTTTTTTATTTATGCTTTGTTCATGTGGTCTTAATTATAAAACTGAGACTAAGGATGGAAAAACAGTATACAATATTGAAAATAAAAAATATATAGAAAGTGATAAAGAAACAAATTTAATTAAAATAGATGTTAAAGATAAGGGAATTATAGTGGCAGAACTTTATCCTGATATAGCACCAATAACAGTAGAAAACTTTAAGAAGTTAGTTAGTGATAAATTTTATGATGGGTTAATATTCCATAGAATTATAAAAGACTTTATGATTCAAACAGGAGATCCATTAGGAACTGGTATTGGTGGTAGTGATGAAAATATTAAGGGAGAGTTTAGTGAAAATGGAATAGAAAATAATTTATCTCATACAAGAGGAGTGCTTTCAATGGCAAGACGTGGGGGAAATCCTGAAACAGAAGAAACTATGAATTCAGCAAGTAGTCAATTCTTTATAGTGCATAAAGATTCAATATTTTTAAATGGAAAATATGCTGCGTTTGGAAAAGTTATTAATGGTATGAGTGTAGTTGATGATCTTGCTATTTCACAAACTGATGAAAATGATAAACCACTTAGTGATAAAGTGATAACATCAATTAGATTTGTTAGTCTTTTAGAGGAATAAATATGGAAATAATGGATGGAAAGAATCTTTCAAATATAATAAAAGATGATTTAAGGAAAGAAATATCTATGTATGTTCAAACACCTATTTTAGCAGTTATAACAATAGGTGATGATGAAGCATCTAAAGTATATGTAAATAATAAGAGAAAATCATGTGAACAAGTGGGTATAAGTTTTATGCATTTTGATTACTTAAGTGAAGTAAAAGAAAGTGTAGTAATTAATAAAATAAAAGAGTTAAATAAAGATGTATCTGTAAATGGAATAATAGTTCAGTTACCAATTCCAGATCATTTTAATGTAGATAAAATTATTAATACAATAGATGTATCTAAAGATGTAGATGGTCTTACTAATGAATCTAAAATAAGAAGAATGAATAATAAAAGTAGTTTAATACCATGTACAACTAAAGGAATATTAGAACTGCTTGATTATTATAAAATAAATATTGAGTCTAAAAGAGTGGTTGTAGTTGGTAGGAGTGAATTAGTCGGAACTCCTACTTATCAAGAATGTTTAAAAAGAAATGCTACTGTTACAATATGCCACTCCAAAACTATAGATTTAGGAAGTATAACTAAAGAAGCAGACATATTAATAGTTGCAACAGGTCATAAATATTTAATAGATAAAAATATGATAAAAGAAGGATGTGTTATTATAGATGTTGGGATAAGTCGTGATAATGGTAAATTATATGGTGATGTTAATCCTAATGTTAGTGACAAGTGTTCATATCTTACACCTGTGCCGGGAGGAGTAGGACCTATGACAGTGGTTATGTTACTTAAAAATACTTTTATAGCATATAAAAGTCAACATGGTGTTAAAGATGTATAAAGAAATAGAAAGAAGTATAGTAAAAACTTATAGAAAAGAAATATGGGCTAGATTTATTAAAGCTGTTAAAGAATTTGAACTTGTAAAAGAAAAAGATAAAATAGCTGTATGTATTTCAGGTGGTAAAGATTCATTTTTACTTGCTAAGTGTATGCAAGAATTAAAACGTCATGGTAAGATTGATTTCGAAGTTGTATTTATATGTATGAACCCTGGATACAATGAAAAGAATCTTGAACTTATAAAGTCAAACGCTGAAAAGATGAATATAGATTTGCATATATTTAATAGTAATATATTTGATGTTGTGGAAACGCAAATAAAGTCACCTTGTTATTTATGTGCAAGAATGAGAAGAGGGTGTCTTTATAGTGAAGCACAAAGACTTGGATGTAATAAAATAGCGTTAGGGCACCATTTTGATGATGTGGTGGAAACTATATTACTAAGTATGTTTTATGCATCTGAATATAAAACTATGATGCCAAAACTTCATAGTGAAAATTTTAAAGGTATGGAACTTATAAGACCACTTTATTATGTAAGAGAAAAAGATATTATAAGATTTGCTAAAGGAAATGATCTAACATTCTTAAATTGTGCATGTAAATTTACTGAGAAGAATCAAACTGAAAACACATCAAAAAGAAAAGAAATAAAAGAACTATTAAATGAACTTAAAAAAATTAACCCTAATGTTGATAATAATATATTTAAAAGTACATTTGATATTAATTTAAATACTGTACTTGGTTATCATAAAACAAAGGATGATGCTTATAGTTTTTTAGATGATTATGATAAAGACTAGTCATCTTTTTATTTACAAAAATTTTAAAAACTTGTATAATTATAATTAAGATAGCACGTTGTACACAATAAACTTTATGTAAAAATAATATTTAAGGGGTGAATACCATGAAAAATAAAAAAGGATTTACATTAGTAGAGGTTCTAGCAGTAATAGCAATTTTAATGATTTTAGTAACTTTATCAGTTCCAAGAATTAGAACGATATATGATAAAGCAAAAGAAAACGCTTTTTTAACAGAGTTTAAAAATTTAGAAAGACAAATTACTAATAAAGAAGTAATAGCTAAAATGAATAAAAAGAAAATAGTAGCAATATCTAGCGAAGATGAAACATCATTAGAACTTTCAAATAAAGATTTTAAATATTGTATAGATCTAAATAAAAATGGTACTTTTTCTAGAATGCAAGCATCTGATGGTAAACACTATATCGAAGCAAATAGAGGGGATGATATTCATTCATTTACAAACAAAAATATTATTAAAGGTGGTTATGATAAATTAAGATGTGTATTTGATGAGAATAAATCACTTAAAAATGTTATTCTTGCAAATAATAAAACATATCCAGATAATAAAAAATCAGATACTGTAGAAAGTGAAAATGGAATAGACTTTTCAAAACCAGCAAGTGCTACTAACGGAATAGGTTTATTTTATAACTATAACTCAGATGATATTAATTCAGATGGTAAAGTAGACAAAACATATTATTTTAGAGGGCTTGTTGCTAATAATAATGTTTTATTTGCAAATATATGTTGGAAAGTTGTTAAGATAGCAGAGGATGGAGCAGTTAAATTAATTTATAATGGTACACCTTATCAAGGACAATGTTATGGATATAATACTTCTATTGGTGATTCTTATTATGAATCAACTAATTATGATAGCGAGCATGGTAGTGCAATCCAAGAAACATTAGATGATTGGTATAAAAAAACATTATTACAATTTGGAGAATATATCCAGGATACATCTTATTGCAATGATAGAAGCAAAGATGAAAATGGTGTATATAACTCTAAAAATAGACTAAATGGAAATGTTAAGACTCCAACTAATAAATGTAATAATGAAGATAGCTTTACCGTTAGTGATAAGATTGGAAATGGAAAGCTTAAATATCCTATTGCTCTTTTAACAGCAGATGAATATATTTATTCAGGGGGGATAGTAACTTTAAATAAGGAGCCTATATATGAAGCAAATATGGGTGATAAAAATAATATAGTCAGAACAGAAAGTGGTTACTACAATAAGAATTTATCATCATACTTATATGGAGATTATTGGACTATGACTCCTTCTGAAAATAACAAAGTTTATAAAATTGATCCATATGGTTTATATTCTGAATATATTTCATATAAAAATTCTATTACGCCAATGATATCACTAAATAAAAAGGCAATAGTTTTATATGGTAACGGAAGTGAATCTAATCCATTTAGTATAAGAACTGATACATATACAAGTAATAAAAATTGTGCTACTAATATATATAAAAAAGGTTCGATAATGAATAAGATTTTAAGTGATAATTGTGCTTATGATGCTCAAAAAAAGAGTGTTAATGTGTATAAAGATACTGGAATAGACTTTGATAATGATTCTACACACGCATTGATAGGCTATGAATCCCGTAGTTATTCATGGAATAATACTATCAATATGGACGATGATATTATCTTTTATAAAAACATGGATATTGATAAAAGTACAGGAAATTTTATTTTATCAGGTGATGTTATTAAAGGAACATGGGGAAGTGATGAAGTTTGCTCTGAAAATGTATGCCCTGCTATAAATTATTACTTTTCTGTGGATAATAATATTTATAAACTAAGTTCTTATAATAATTCAACTAGTTCTAAATCACGACAATATTATTCAAATAAAGTTTATAGTGAATTAAATGGAAAAGGTTTATACTATATTGAAAATGATAAATTCTCACCAAATGCAAAAAGAATATACTTTTATAGAGGAGAAATTGATAATAACTTTGTTGCAATTGGAAAAAACTGTTTTAATATAATAAGAACTGATGAAAATGATAACGTAAGACTAATTTATTATGGTGAATATAAAAATAATAAATGTTTAGAGGAAAAAAACTATTATGGAATATCAGAAGAAAATTATTCTAATATTACAAATGACAATACTTACGTCGGTTATATGACTGGTGATTTAGTCCAAAAAGAAACTGAAAAGCTCATTAAGATTTATCCTAATCCAACTTATAGTTTTGGAAGTGAATTTAAATATGATAATAAAACAAAGAAGTATAAAATTAGTGGAAATATTATTAATGGTAAATGGGATACTGAAGAAATATGTAAATCATCATCTAATTGCACAGTCATGAATTATTATACTTGTTTTTCAAGTTATGATGATGAATGTCAACAAATATATAGAATAAAAGAATTTTCATCTAGCAGATGGTATTATACTAATACCGGAGAAACAGCATATTGGGAGTCTAAAATTGATGAAATTAAATTTAAAAGTGAATCATATGAGAAAAGCACAAGCAATAAATATGATAGTGACATTAAAAAGGAAATAGATAAGTGGTATGAAAAAAATATTAAGCCTTTAAATATTAAATTAGCAGATTCTGTGTTTTGTAATGACAGAAGTGTTATTGACAATGACACTGGGTATGATGATATAAGAACTAACTATTCATTTTATAAAAGAAATATACCTACGTATATATGTAAACATAATAATGATAAATTCACTGTATCAACGAAAAATGGAAATGGAAAATTGAAATATCCTATAGGTTTACCAAGTGCAGATGAATTAAAAATTATGGATACTAGATATGGAACAATGACACCAGAGTATTTTTCTGGCTCTATTACTATTCATGATAGTTATAGAGGTACTTTTCCTGTAATAGCAATTTCAGGCTCTACGTATATATCTCAAGGCACCGGAAGATTTGATGATCCGTATTTAATAGAAGGAGGTAAGTAATATGAAAAAAAATGGTTTTACTTTAATAGAACTTTTAGCAGTTATTGGAATAGTTGCAGTATTATCAATAATTGCTGTTCCTAGTATACTTAAACTGTATAATGATTCGCTAGAAAACTCTTTCAAAACAGAATCATTAGCTGTACTTAAAAGTCTTGATGATGATTTGTCAATTGATTATAATAATATTGGTGAGTATGATTGTACTGTAGGAAATGAAAAGATATATAAAAAATGTACCATAACAATAGAAAATGGTAAGCCCATTTTAAATGCAGAGGGAACTGGAAAGTATTCTAATTTCTTAATATCAGATGAAACTTTAGGAGGCAACGGAAATATTATTAGTATAGGAAAATTAGAAAACTATACTGAAGAGAATATCGTTACACATTATTCTTTAATAGATAAAGAGAATGGTAAACTAAGTGATAAAATGACTGAACAAAAATTTTCAGATATTGCTAAAACAATTAAAGAAGTGCCCGAATTGAAAAACAAATTTACTGAGTTATATGCCATATTTTCTGGAGATTTTAGCAATATAGAATTATCAGAAGATAGCAATGCTTTTTATATTACAAATTCTGCTTATATAAGTGATAGCAAATTATATGGTGGTAAAAGTAATATATTTGATGAAGATATTACTGTAAACGAAAATGGCGTTAGTGAAATAAGTGTGCCAGTGTTTATATCATCATTTGATGTTCCTAATAAGGATGGAGGTACATATCAAATTGAATCACAAGGATTAGATGGTTATTACAGTTTTATGATAATATCTAAAAATAAAATAATTGAAAAATTAAAAGAAATTGAAAATGAGAATGAATTAAATAATGAAATTGAAAATATAATTGCTTCTTCTTTCGTTCCTTCAAATGATAATGGAGGACATATTTCAAATTATATATTTGGTAATTATGAGATTAGTAATGAAAGATATGATATTTCTAATCCAATAGTAACTTTAGATGGAAACGAAACTTATTACCTTGTAGTAGTTTTGAGTGGTTTTGATCGTAATAATACTAAAGCTAGTGTGATTAATCAAATTTCAATGACTAAGATTAATAATATTGGGATAAAACTTAAAGGTGACAAAAAAATATTATTATTACCCTCTGAGGTTAAAAAATATAATGATATGGGTATATCTGGTAATGGAAAACTAAAGGAAAATAAAAATTATGTTGTATTTAATAATCTAAAAAAAGAAATAGGAGATTATAATTATACATATGTGTACAAGCAAAATGATTTAGTAAATTCTCTTAAGAGAAATATATATGTTGTTTCAGAAAAATACACTGATAGTCTTAAATTTGTGAACAATGTATTTTATTTAGAAAAAAATACTGATAAATATAAATTTTATTGTTCAGTAAGTGATTCGTATATGGATGCTAATAATAATTATTGTGATTTTTCTTGTAATAATTTTGGCTATGTTAGAGTAGAAAGTACAGAAACATCTTTTGTTAAGAACTATGTGCCTATTCCTAGAATTTGTTCGCCACAATAAAAAACTCTTGAGTTTTAAACCCAAGAGTTTTTTTATTTACTTATTAGTTTATTATCTGTTGTAGTATTCAACGATTAGAGCTTCATTAATTTCATTATTTAATTCTTCTCTTTCAGGATATCTTAAGTAAGTACCTGTTTTTTTAGTTTTATCAACTTCTACAAATGCAGGAATGTTAATATCCATACCTAAACATTCATTAATAACAGGGTGATCTAGTGATCCTTCTTTAACAGAAATAACACTTCCAACTTTTACTCTAAATGATGGAATATTTACTTTTTTACCATCAACTAAGATATGACCATGATTAACTAATTGTCTAGCAGCTTTTCTAGTTTTAGTAAATCCCATTCTATAAACTAAGTTATCAAGTCTACTTTCTAAAAGTATTAATAAATTAGTACCATGAATTCCTTGCATTTTACCAGCTGCATCAAATGTTTTTCTGAATTGTTTTTCAGATAAACCGTACATAAATCTAACTTTTTGTTTTTCTTGTAATTGAACACCATATTCACTAAGTTTTCTTCTGCTAGTTCCATGAATACCAGGAGCTTGAGTTTTACGTCTTAGTTCTTTACCGGTTTCAAGAGTAGAAAAACCATATCTTCTAGATTTTTTAAATACAGGTCCGATGTATCTTGACATAGTATTTGTTCCTCCTTTACAATATTTTTGTATTAAAGGCCACTACTTATAGTTATAGGGAGTTTCTTATCACTTTCGCCTTGGCAGAGGTTACTTATATTTACTTAGAAACACATTATAATTACTTATAGCACTGCCACTAAATACTTAGTAAATTATATAATAAAAATAAGTAAAAATCAATAAAAATACATAAATAATTGATTGAAATAGTGAAAATATGCTATAATTTGTATACGGAGATGGTATTTATGGCAAAAAATAATATGAAATTAAAGTATAAAGCTAAAAAAAGAGAAAGAAGAACTGAGGCTAGTGAAACTGATAAAATTAAATCAACTGTTTATACTGTTATAGGTGTATTCTTATTCTTTGGTTTAATGTATTTGTGTGTTCTTGGACTTAATAAAGCTGGTGCTTTTGAACAAGGATATAAAAGACCTGAAACTAAAACTGAATTTAGTTATGAAAAAATAATGATAGGCAATGTATTTAATAGAGACGAAAAAAATTACTTAGTAATTTTTGATAACTATAAAAATTATAAAGTAAATAGTTATATTAATAGCTTAATTAAAAATAGTGATGAGACTGTTTATAAGGTTGATATGAGTCTAAGTGAAAATGCATCACATATATCTGATGAAAGCAATAAGAACGCTACTAGTAGTGAAGAACTTAGAATTAATGATGTAACTCTTATTAAAATTTCAAAAGGAAAAATAGTTAAGTATTTAACTGGTAGTGAAGAAATAGAAAGTTATTTAGAATAATGATTAAAGAGATAGAAAGTATTTGTGAAATTAAATGTGAAGAGGATTTAACTAAGTATAATACTTATAGAGTTAATAGTATTTGTCATGCTTTAGTTTTTCCAAAGAGTATAAAAGAATTAAAAGAAGTATTAAATATTCTTAAAAAATATTCTATTAAGTATTTTATATTAGGCAATGGGTCTAACATTATATTACCTCCTTATTATGATGGGATAGTAATAAAACTTAATAATTTTGATAAATTGGCTATTAAAGATAATGAAGTGGTTGTTGAGTCAGGCTACATGTTTAATAAATTATCAAATGAACTTTCTAATATGGGATATACTGGATATGAATGGTCTGTTGGTATACCAGGCACAGTAGGTGGATGTATATATAATAATGCAGGAGCATATAAGATGAGTGTGTCTGACTTACTTATTTCTGCTACTGTGCTTAAAAATAATGAAATAATTGAATTACCCTCTTCTGAATGTAATTTCGGATATAGAACTTCATTATTTAAAGAAGAAAAAGATTATATAATTTTATCATGTAGACTAAAAATACATAAAGGCAATATTGATGAAATTAAATCTCTAATCAATGATAGAACTAAAAGAAGAATAGAAACTCAACCATTAAATTATCCTTCATGTGGAAGTGTGTTTAGAAATCCGGACAGTATTTCTGCCGGAAAGCTAATAGAAGACTTAGGATTAAAAGGGTATAGTATTGGAGGGGCGTGTGTATCAACTCTTCATGCTAACTTTATTATTAATAAGGATAATGCCTCTGGTGAAGATATAATTAAATTAATAAATATAATAAAAGAAAAAGCAAAAGAGAAAACTGGTATTGATCTAGTTTTAGAACAAGAAATAATTAAATAAAAAAATTGGTCATATGGCCAATTTATTTATTTTTTTTATTTGCTTTAATTTCTTTTGTAGAAAGTCTAACTTTTTTACCATCTACAACTGTTGTTTGTAAATTTACTTTTTGAGTTTTTTTAGTAGCCTTTAGTGAAAAAGGTCTATTTTGTGCACTCATATTACTTCTTTTTGATACATTTTTAGCCATATTAACTTGCCTCCTCTTTTTAAGCCACATATAATTTAACATAAATTTTGATTTAAGTAAAGTAAAAATTGACTTTTTTAAGGTATTTTGCTATAATAAACTCAATTTCAGGAGGAATCATGAAAAAAGAACTAAAGAGATATTCTCTAGTTGAATACTTAGGAAAAGTACAAAGGGTAGTCACTAATGAAGATGATTATTTAAACATTTTAAAATCTATTGATTCTAGCAATAGAAAGACTTCTTTTGGCAAATTCTTTGGTAATGTTACTAAAAAATATCTTGGAGGTGAAATATTTATTACGATTCATGTTTATAATAGACTTACTCCTAAAATGACTATTAGTGATATTGATAAATTAACAAGTTCTCTTAATGAAAGGGAATTAATTGAATTATTCAAAGATAAATTAAAAACTAAAGAAGAATATGTACCTGATATTAATATTGCTTATTTTGAAGATAAAAATAAAAAATTAAAGACTGAAAATGATGTGGATAGAAGAATATTATATTTACCAATTGTCTATATTAATGATATTAAATATTTAGACATTAAATATATTAAAAGATGTCTTGTGTATCATAGCGATAATAAAGATATTGATTTCTTTAAAGCACTTGCATATAGATTTGAATTATATTTATCATGTATGGAAGAAATTGAATCATTGTATGAAGCAATAGAAAAAGTAGAACATAAAAATGCTAATAGCGATTTGTTATATTATGCCTCTTTAAAACTATTAAATAAATTAATATATGAAAGAGATAAAAATGATTCATTAATAAGGCTTGATGATGGGGCATATCAATTAAGCAAAAGAAGATTAAGAGATTTTGGTATGTTTATGAAATATTATAACTGTTCTATAAAAAACAGTCCCTTAGAATATAATGGTCACTTAATTAAAAATAAAATAGAAATGCAAGAATATGAACATAGATTTGAAAATATGGAAGATTCTTTTAATGAATATAATGCATATAATTCTTGGGATGATGGGCGTACATTTAAATTAAAAAAATAGTTATTTAGTATATATTTCGACAAAAAATATATACTTTTTTTTATATAATTATCATGGTGATATTATGATATATATAGATGAGCTTATGTTACTTAATTTTATTATTGATTATGTAATACTTAGTACATTAACATTTTTACTTAAAAAGAATGTTAAGAAAAGAAGGATTTTTTTATCATGCATAGTTGGTGAAATCTCAATACTTTATGTTTTTATTTCTATGAATAATTTACTACTAGTTTTGTTTAAATTAGTATTAGGAATAATAATGATTATTATTCTATATGGATATAGTGACATTAAAAGTTTTTTTAAAGAAATAGTATATTTTTATATTTTATGTTTCTTTTTAGGAGGAACATTATACTACTTTAAAATTGAAAATCTAATGAAGTATCAATATATATTGTTATTTATACCCATCATTATGAATATATATAAGTATTTTGAATATAATTTAAAGAATATTTTAACTACTAGATATAAGGTGACAATATATTTAAATAACGGTAAGACTCTATATTTGAATGGTATGTTAGATACTGGTAATTCTTTAATTGAACCTTATAATGGGAAGAAGGTTATTATGATAAATAAGAAAGTGTCTGAAAATTTTTTCTTAGTACCATATAAAACTATTGATAGTACATCTTTATTGAAGTGTTTTACACCAAGAAAAGTATTTATTGATGGACTAGGGCAAAGGGATGATGTTGTTGTTGGCGTTGTTAATAAAAAGTTTAATGGATTTAATTGTTTATTAAATTATAAATTAATGGAGGGATAATGATAGATAAAATATTAGATAAGTTTTTTAAAAATGATGATGTGTTTTTTATTGGTAGTAGTGATATTTTGCCACCACCTTTAAAAAAGAATATTGAAGAGGATTTAGTAAGAAAAAGTAATTTAGGTGACTTAGATGCTAGAAATAAACTTATTGAGCATAATTTAAGGTTAGTAGTATTTTTAGCTAAAAAGTATGATAATACTATGTATGATTTAGAGGATTTGGTTAGTATAGGTACGATAGGCTTGATTAAGGGAATTAAAACATATAAACTTGATAAAAATATTAAACTTGCTACATATGCATCTAGATGTATTGATAATGAGATACTTATGTTCTTGAGAAAGAATAAAAAAAGAAATAGTGAAGTTAGTTTAGAAGATTCAATTAATTTTGATAGCGAAGGTAATGAATTAAAATTAGAAGATGTCTTCGGGACTGAAGATAATGTAGTCGAAAAAAGCATAGAAAGTAAAGATGATAAAATATTACTTGAAAAAGAGGTTAAAAATCTTGCAAGTAGAGATAGAAATATAATAGAGCAAAGATATGGACTATTCGGTCAAAAGGAGTTAACGCAGAAGGAACTAGCAGACAAATTAAACATATCACAGTCATATATATCTAGAATAGAGAAAAGAGTTATTAAAAAATTAAAACTGCTTATGAAGATATAAAACTTTATACTTTTTTTTAATTAAACTCTTGTTTTTATATGCTTTAATATGTTAAAATAAAGTAGAATATGACATAAATGGAATTGGAGGAATTGTAATGTCAAATAATTATGATGATTATGGTTATGAAGATAGCAATAATGATAACTCTGGTTTAGGTAGAAAAATATTAATTGTTGCGCTTGTTTTAATTGCAATATTCTTAATAGTTTTTTTATTGAAGAGTTGTAATAAGTCAAATAAACCAAGCAATAATGCATTTGATTATGAATCTACTTTATTAGACGCAGGCAAATCTTTTTATGAGTATAATCAAGATTTATTTCCATCAGAAATAGGTGAATGTGCTCAGGTTGAATTAGAAACGTTGATAAGTAGAGGAATTGTATCTGCCGATAAGTTTAAAACTTGTAATACAACAACAACTTATGTTAAAGTATGTAAACTTGAAAATGGAAGTATGCATTATACACCATGGTTAAGTTGTACTGATAAATCTTCTGAAAGTGAATATGGTGAATTTAAAGAAGGTAACATCGCTGATGTTATTGCTAATGAATCATTAATCAAATTTGAATTCTTACCACAAGCATTGAAAACTACTGGATCAACATTAGGGAAAGTAGAAGAATTGTGGAAAAGTGATATTAAATATGGAGCATATAAAACTTTAGGAGTATCAACACATTATAGATATAAAGATTTATTATATATTTGGAATGTTCAAATTAAAAAGTATTATACAAGTAAAGGTGAGAAGTCATCAGCCAAAGAAGTAAATGAGTATTATACAACAGCTCCTACTAATGATCATGTACTTCATGATAGTTCTGCAACAGCATATAAATGGTTTACAAGTGAATCAACTAAAGTATATTACATGAAAAATGGTACTAAAGCATTTAGTGCAACACCTGTTGAGGGTTATCCTTATAACGAAGGCGGAACAATTGTTACAATGTATCAAACAAGAAATATAACAGGAACATATAGTCCTTCATTATATCATGAGTGTAGACCAACTAAGAATTCTACAGCTGTTAAATATCAAAAGGAAGAATGTGGAAAAGGAACTGACAAGAATTTCTCTGTAGAAACTAATAAATTCTATTCATGTGCAAGTACTGCTAGTGATTCAGTTGCTGGAAATAAGGTAAGTTCTAATACTACTTGCAATAAATATAGTAATTGGTCATCTGCTACACAAACAGCATGTGATACAAGTAATAAAGAATTATGTAGGAGTGCATCAGCAACATTCTATAATTGGTATAAATTAGAAGGTGATGGAAATAAAAAATATTATCCATCTGGAAGTGCTTCTGCATCAAAAGAAAAAATATATTATACATCTGCTCCTGTAGCGGGAGCTACTAGGGATGAGAGTACAAAAACTAAAGCTTATAAATGGTATAAAGCTACTGATGGTACATCATCTGGTTATTCAGCAGTTGCACCAAGTGAAGGTGCTACTAAAACAAACACTTCTAAATGGAGTAATTGGTCTAGTTGGACAACTAAGAATCCTAAAATTAATGATGGAAGAACTAGAAAAATAGAAAGTAAACAAAAAATCAAATTACAACAAATATTAGGAACAACTGAAGATAGTTGGGAAGACTTAAGTGATAAATTTGTAAGTGAAGATGAAATGATAAATATTTTCAAATCAAAAAATTATGATGTTAACTCATTAAAAGATATTAATAACAACGGTGAATTAAGATACAAAGTAAAAATGTATATCAGAAATAAGAAAGCAAATAAATAAAAGGGAGTGATTTTATGGGAATTACAGAATTATTAGAGTTAAGAAGACAAAATTTATTAACTGATGAAGAATTAGCATTTGCTATAAAGGAATTAAAGAAGAAGGAAGAAAGTAATAATAGTGAGTTATCACAAGAAGATAAAGAAACTGCTCAAAGAATTAAAAATGATTCAGTTGGGGCTATTAATTTAGCTAATCAAAATCGTGAAAGAGCACAAAGAATGAGAAATGAATGGGCGCATAGAGCTAAACAAGAAGAATTATCAAGAACTCAAGACGAAGAGTTGTTATTAGCTAAAACAGTTCTTAGTGGATTAACTAGTAGAGTAGGAGAGAGAACTTATTCTGATGAAATGCTTAATAACATGGAATATTACGAAACAATGAGCTTATATGATAGCATTTTAGAACATATGAATCCATTAGAAAGAAATAAAATGGTTAATGAGGCAAAACAAAGAATTAAAGAAGGTAAAGGATTTGGAATGGGACCTGTTTTAGAACCAGCTACTGAACCAGAAACAGTTGTTGAA
>HG000329.1 GCA_000436975.1 Clostridium sp. CAG:1000 | reverse complement strand
TCAAAAAGTTGCATTTTACTTTTTAACTAACTACTTTTTTAAAAATACTTTATCTAATTGATGTAATTGCTTTATTTTGATCTATGTTATATTTTTTTATTTCAATTAGTTTAGAAATACTTACTATCTCATAACCCATTTCTTTTAATGTTGGTATAACCATTTTTGATGCCTCTACTGTCTCTTTATAACAATCATGCATAAGAACAATACATCCATCACATGCATTTTTAATTATGTTATTATATATTTTATCACTATCACGTACTAACCAATCTTTAGGATCTATATTCCAAAGGATTAAAGGATATCCTGCGTTTTTAACTTTATTATTATAGTTTCCATAAGGAGGTCTTACATATTTTATGTTGTCTCCAGTTATCTCATTAAATATAATTGATGCTGTATTTATCTCATTAAAGATTTCTTTTTCATTTAAACTAACTAAATTCTTATGTGAATATGTATGTGACCCTACTTCACTATTTGATGAGTTTATTAATTTTACTGTTTCACTATTTTTTTTCATTTTATTGCCTAACATAAAGAATGTTGCGCTAGCATTATTCGCATCAAGTGTGTTTAATACTTCACTTGTATAATTACTTGGGCCATCATCATATGTGAAAGCTATGTATTTTTTATTCTCATCATATATATTTTCTTCACTTACAACTTCTGAATTTAAATTTATAGTGACATATGGTATATACTCAATATTATCAAAATTAATATCATTAAAATATATATCAATTTTATTTTTATCAATTATATATGTATGATTATCTACATTAGATTCTTTCACTTTATTATATATACCACTAAAATATTTATGATAAACTAAATTATTAATTTCGTTATTTAAATATTCTTTGTCATATATATTACTTATATGAGCTATCTCTTTTTTTGAAAGATCTATCAATATATTTTTATTTTTTTCTTTACTTAATGAATTATCTATATAAAAAACTATATTTGAATAATTATCAAAGTTATATATATTATAAGTTACATTAAGTACTTTATTTTCTTTACTTTCTTTAAATGTTTTTACATAGTTATATACACTATCTGTTATTATTTTATTTATTTTATCATTTTTATATCTAGGATATTCTACATTTATTTGAGTTGTTTCGTTATTAAAAACTATATTTGACATTTCTACTTCATTATTATTTTTATTTGAGTCTAAGTTAATAAAAGTAGTTATAACAAACAATGTCACAAACACTATAGATATATATATAAAATATTTAAATAATTTATCTTTATAATTTAATAATATCATTTTCTACCTTCCTTATTTATACTTACATTAATATAATAGCACAATAAGTTAATTTTTACACATTTTTTATAAAAAAGATATTGAAAATAATAAATCTTTATGATATTATTAATAGGCAATGGACCTTTAGCTCAGTTGGTTAGAGCATCCGGCTCATAACCGGGCGGTCGTAGGTTCGAGTCCTACAAGGTCCACCACTAATGCAGGTGTGGCGAAATTGGCAGACGCACTAGACTTAGGATCTAGCGGAGCAATCCATGGGGGTTCAAGTCCCTTCACCTGCACCAACATTGAAATTAAAACGGCTTTTTTGAAAAGTCGTTTTTGTTTTGTTTGTTTTATTATTATGAAAAGAGATTTCGATATAAACTTAAACTACTCACCCTTCATATGCTTCTTAAACAATATACATGAAAGGATTGTTACTAATATTGTATAAATACTAAATATTAAAGCATCATAAGATGTTATTAAATTTAAATTACTGTTCATAAAGTTTTTTAATATATTAAGTGATGATTTAAATGGTAAAACTTCACATATTATTTTAAAAGTCTTGCCTACCATATCTACGCTAAAATACATTCCACTTGTAAAACATACTAGTTGTACTATAATGCTAGATATGCCTGCACTTGATTTATCTGTTGTTATACATCCAATTAAAATACCAAGTGATATAAATAAAATTGATATAATTAATGAAATAAGTATCATAAGAACAATACCACTACTGAACTTTAAGCCTAATAATAAAGCAACTATAACAGTTAATACATCTTGAAGTATAATGAGTGGTATTAATGATAGAATATATCCTAAAATATATTCATATGGCTTCATAGGGCTAATGCCTAATCTTATTAATAATGAAGTTGTTCTATCTTTAGCAACTAATGTGGCAGTAAACATTGTTATAAATGAAAAACTAAATATTATGATACCTGGTGTAAAGTTTTCTAATTTGTATACATCATTTGGTATATTAAATTGATTAAATATAAATAATAAAAATAATGGTAACACTGATGCGAATACTATACTTAATGGATCTCTTACTATTTCTTTGATATTTCTATTTGCAAAATTAATTATTCTATTCATCTTTACCTCCAGTTATTAAAGAGACAAAAGCATCTTCCATATTTTTAGTTTTAGTTTTACTAATTATCTCTTTTGGAGTACCTATTTCAATAATATTACCTTTATTCATAATAGCTACCCTATCTGATAAACTTTCTGCTTCTTCCATATAATGTGTAGTAAGTATAATTGTAATTTTTCCTTTTAAAGTATTAATAGTATTCCATAACTCTTTTCTTGATAATACATCTAATCCTAGTGTTGGTTCATCTAAAAATAATATTTTTGGATCATTTATAAGTGATATTGCGATAGATAACTTTCTCATATATCCACCTGATAATGTCTTAGCTTTTTGTTTTAATACTTCTTCTAATTTAAATGTTTTTATAAGATTATCTATTTTATCTTTCTTATTTTCAATTTGATAAACATTTGCCATAAAATCAAGATTTTCATATACAGTTAAATTCATCGCAACAGCGGTTTCTTGGGGTGAAACATTGATTTTTTTTCTAATTATTTTATAATCTTTTATTGTGTCATATCCAAGTACTTTAATAGTACCACTATTTTGTTTTATAAGGGTTGAAATCATTTTAATTGTTGTCGTTTTACCAGCACCATTTGTACCTAATAAAGAAAATAACTCTCCCTCTTTAATATTTAAATTTATATTATTAACTACCGTTTTATCTTTATATTTTTTAACTATATTAGTAAGTTCAATTGCATTCATATTTATTTCTCCTTAGTTTTAATAATATCATCAATGTTAGATTCTATAACGTCACTTTTTAGTATAGCAATACCCTTTTTCTTATCGCAAAGAATCACTAAAGAGTCTCCTGGTTTTATACCAAACATTTCTCTTGCTTCTTTTGGTATAACGATTTGTCCTTTTTCCCCTACTTTAGATATTCCAATATATTTATTTTTCATATTTCCTCCAAATCATACTTTTCATACTTATTATACCAAAATAAAATAGATTAATAAATATCTATTTTAAGATTTTTTTATATTCTTGAGGTACTTCATAATCAAGTTCATTTTCTTCCATTAAATATAAACTACATTCATTAATTATTCTATAATTTTCTAGAGTTGTTTTCTTTTCTCTTCTGAGTATTTTAAGTCTATTTTGAATATCTTTTAAGTAGTAATCTGTATTTATACTTGCTTCTTTCTTAATTATTTCATTATTGTTTCTTGATATTTTTTTAGTTTTAGTACTTATAGTTTTAGAACAAATAAGTTCTTTTTTACTTATATTAATACTATTATCATAAAGTTCACTTATTAATTTATCTATTTTATTAGAAGAGTTTTTCTTTTTATTATTAATTCTTTTGATTTTATTTTTAATGTAGTTTTTAAATATTGGAATAGAAACTGTTATATAGCAAATCATTGCTGGTAATAAAAAATTACCATTTATAATAATAGCTAAGAAACATATTCCCAAAAGACAAACCAAATACTTAAAAATCTCTTCATATATGTTTAATTCTTTATTATAATTTTCAATATCTTTTTTTAAATTTGAATTATATATTAATTTTTTCATAAATCCCCTATTAAAAGTTATAGTTTTTTTATTAAAATATGTCAATAAAATATAATATTTATCGAAATTAATTGATGTTTATAGTATAATTATAGTAGGTGATTTTATGATTTATTATTTTATTGGTATTAAAGGAAGTGGAATGAGTGCCTTAGCGCAAATAATGCATAGCCTTGGCTATAATGTTATGGGTAGTGATAAGCCTGATCATTTCTTTACAGAAAAAGGTCTTATTGAAAAAGGTATACCGTTTACTACGTTTAATCCAGATAACATTAAAGAAAATATGATTATAGTACAAGGAAATGCGTTTACTGCTGATCATCCTGAAGTTAAAAGAGCTCATGAGTTAGGCCTTAAAATATTTACTTATCAGGAAATGATAGCTGAACTTACAAATAATACTAAGTTAATCGCAATATCAGGTTGTCATGGTAAAACCACAACTACTACTATGATGAGCACTGTATTTAAATCAATTGGTATTAATTATCTTATTGGTGATGGTACTGGATTTGCTGATAAGAAAAATGAATATTTTGCTCTTGAAGCTTGTGAATTTAAAAGACATTTTCTTTCATATAATCCATATTATGCAGTTGTTACTAATGTTGAACTTGATCACACAGATTATTATAAAGATTTAGATGATGTTATTGATGCATTCAATGCATTTATTAATAAAGCAAGAAAAGCAGTAATAATGTGTGGCGATGATAAAAACACTAGAAAATTAAAGACAGATAAAGAAGTTTTATTCTATGGATTTAATAGTGATAATGATGTTATAGTTAAAAATGTTAGTCATAATGAAGAGGTAACTACTGCTGATGTTTATATTAAAGGTAAGTACTATGACACTTACACTTTCCCTTTTGTTGGAGACCACTTACTTTTAAATGCTCTTAGCGTTATTACAGTTGGATATTTAGAAAATATAGATAAGAATTTATTAAAAACTGGTATTTCTAAAATAGTACATGCTAAAAGAAGATTTATTGAAGAAAAATTCAGAAATAATATATTAATTGATGACTATGCTCATCATCCAACTGAAGTAAAAGTTACTATTGAAGCTGCAAGAAAAAAATATAGTGATAGACCTATAATAGCATTATTTAAAGCACATACAAAGTCAAGAGTCAAATATTTCCATAAAGACTTTGCTGATGCGCTAAATCTAGCGGATAAGGCATATGTGATGGATATAGGTGAAGATAGAAAAGAAGTTGGTTATGATGATGTAACTGCATACGATATCATTAAAGATTTAAAAAATGGCGAACATATATCTCTTGATGATGCTGATAAACTATTAGTTTATAAGGATAGTAATGCTGTACTTCTATTTATGAGTAGTAAAGATATATATTTACTTGAAGACAAATATAAAGAATTAGCAAGCAGCTAATTTTTTTTAATAATAAAAAAGAAGGATTATTCTCTTCCTTCTAATCTACATAATAAATCGATTTTAAACATTTCTTTTTGAGCATTTGCTTTAGAAATCATAATTCCTTTATAGGCAGTTAATTCTGATTTATGACCATCTAATAATATATCTTTTGGCTCTAAATTATTTAACATAACGACATTATTGCTTTTATAAACAGTATAGTTTAATTTAACTTCACCATATACTTTAACAAATAATGAGTCGGTAGGAAGTCTTAAATCATATGTTTCAGTTTGCTCATGTTTATTAATAGAAACTAATTCACCAACGAATTCACCACTTCTTAATTTAGGATAGAAATCAAACATTAATTTCTTATAAGCAACCATATTATATTTTTTTAAACTTCTTTCTATTTTTTTAAAATTATTTTCATCTAAATAATCTAAAATAAACCTATTCTTCATATTAACCATTACCCCCTTAATGATTGTACATAGATTATATCATAAAATAGGC
Organism: Clostridium sp. CAG:1000; assembly: GCA_000436975.1. Lineage (GTDB taxonomy): Bacteria > Bacillota_I > Bacilli_A > RF39 > UBA660 > CAG-1000. The sequence goes on along the minus strand of HG000329.1, from coordinate 4,475 downwards.
CATTTGTCAAACTTTTTTTGCTGGAGGTAAGTTTATTTAATTATTTATATTAGTAATAGTAAATTTGTTTATATATTCATTACTATCATAACCAAGTGATACATCATAATCACTTAACATATTTCTAATTTCATTTTATATATCATATATTCAATATATTTTAAAATTAATTAATAATAAACTATTAATATTTGTCTTTATTTTTTTGAATAAAATTTATATTATTTTCAAGATTATTACCTATCATATACGAAGATACACTTCTAAAGTTATCATCATATGGATACTTTTTTTGTCCGAATTTAAGCCACATATCAGAAAAACTGTTTCCGTCATCAAGTAATTTTTTAACTGTTGGGTTATTCATTGTAGTATTTTCTTTTTGATTATTTAAGTCAATACATCCTTCGATATCATAAAGTTTACTTTGAAGGTCACATTCTAATTTGTCACACTGGTATGCGAAGATTGACTCTTTAGTTTTTTGAGAGTCAAACTCTAAAAATAGTTCTTTAATATATTCTTTATCAACTAAATCATCTAATATTTTAAATACAGCTTCGTGTTCAATTTGCTCTTTTTCTTCTTTTGATATTTGAAATAAAGTTAGATCACCTATAATGGTTTCACCTAGTTCATGAATAGCAAGCATATAAATAACTTTCATAATATCAATATCATATTCATATTCACTTTTCATAGCAATAGCAAGCATTTGTGTACTATAGATATGTTCTGCTACACTTTCAAGTCTATTTCTTTTTACGTTCCAATCTATCCATCCAGTTCTAATAGTATTTTTAAGTCTATTGCAAATAATATAAAAATTAATTACGTTTTCTTCTCTACTCATATGTTTCTCCTTAAACTATATTCTTTAATATTATCATCCTCATAAATAAACTCGATATTATCAAAATGATATTTCATTCTTTCTACTAGATTAAATAATTTATCTCTTTTTAAATAATCTATTTTAGAAGATGAATCTACAATATGATGATACCAATTAATATCCTCTTGGAAATCTAACCACAGTAAATTATTCTCACTGGCTTTCTGTATATTATCATATGTCCATTTTTCTTGAAATGTTTTTTTATATTGTTTACTTAATATATCGTGAAATCTATGATTAAGTACTTGTATTTTTGGTACTTTTATTTTAGTAATACCATTTTTAATGCATTCATTTATAAAAAGAATTAATGTATATACTTGATTTGGATGTACATTTGGATTATCAATCCCTTTATTTAAGTGATATAACTTTCTTTGTATTTTTTTATTTATATCAGTATTTTTATTTTGTACTGCATAAATATAGCATACCTTTTCATTATTTTCATATCTTATTCCATAATATACATTTGATAAACTATGTATATTTTCTTTATCATTAATAAAGAAATATAGTGATGAATCAGTCTCATCCCATGTCATATTAAGGCTGTTTTCACAAATGATATCTCTTCCGGCGAATTCATCTACTTTTTTAGGATAACGATAGCCTAAGAATGTATCATCACATATAAAATCTAATTGTTTTTGTAAAAAAGAAATAACATCATTAAAATCATTATTATCCATACGCATCCATATTCTTGTAAGTACTTGATAACATAAAGATAAATTATCAAATGAAGTGCTATAAAAATGTCTTAGCTCTATTAATGAATTAATTATGTTTGTTAAATAATCAAAGAATAAATTACTATCTTCAATATACATTGTAGGAAACGCTTTATCACTGTTTTTAGATATATCTATGTAAGATGTATCAATATTCATATCACTAATTAAATCATTTATATTACTATTAAAAACAATGTTAAAATTAGGAACTTCTTTCTCATTTTTAATACTTATTAAAGCTTGGTAAAAAAAACAATTTATTACTTCTTTCTTACTTATCATATTAATCCCTCATTAAGTGCATATTATATCACAAAACAAAGAAAAAAAAGAATATTAGTTATTCTTTTTAGTCTTAATTTCTTCTTTTAACATTGAAATAAACTCATCTAGTTTCATATTCTTAGTTTCTGTACTTCCACGATGACGATAGCTAATAGTATCATCTTTCATCTCATTATCTCCTAAGATTAATGTATATGGTACTTTAGACATAACACTTTGTCTCATTTTATATCCAAACTTTTCATCACTTTCATCAAGTGTAACTCTTATTTCATTATTATCAAGTTCTTGCATTATCTTTTTAGCATAATCCATATGTATTAAATTATTAACTGGAATTATATTTACTTGATTTGGACTTAACCAAAGTGGGAATGCCCCAGCATAGTGTTCAATTAATATACCAATAAATCTTTCAATAGAACCAAATATTACTCTGTGTAACATAACTGGTCTTTTTTTACTACCATCACTATCAATGTAAGTTAAATCAAATCTTTCAGGTAAATTCATATCAAGTTGAATAGTACCACACTGCCATACTCTTCCTAAAGAATCTTTAATATGGAAGTCTAATTTAGGCCCATAAAAAGCCCCATCTCCTGGATTTATTTTACATTCATGACCTGCTTTGTGGCAAGCATCTTCAAGTGCTTTTTCTGATTTATTCCATATTTCTAACTCACCAATATATTTTTCTTCAGGTCTAGTTGATAATTCTATTGAATAAGAAAGTCCAAATACACTATAAACTCTATCAATAAAATTAATTAATCTTATAACTTCACTTTCAATTTGATCTTGAGTCATAAATATATGAGCATCATCTTGGGTAAATGTTCTAACTCTAAATAGTCCATTTAAAGCACCACTTGCTTCATGTCTATGCACTTGACCAAGTTCACCTACTCTTAAAGGTAAATCTTTATAAGAATATAATGAATTTTTATATACAAGCATACCTCCTGGACAATTCATTGGTTTGATTGCAAATACTTTATCATCTATTTGAGAAGTATACATATTTTCTCTATAGTTAAACCAGTGTCCAGATAACTCCCATAAATCTTTATTAAGCATAATAGGCGTTTTAACAAATTGATAACCTTCTTTTTTATGTTCTTTATACCAAAAATTTTCTAGTTCATTTCTAAGAATCATACCATTATGTAAGAAGAATGGAAATCCTGGTCCATATTCACTCATCATAAATAACCCAAGTTCTTTTCCTAATTTCTTATGATCTCTTTTTTTTGCTTCTTCTAAGAACTCTAAGTATTCATTTAAATCATTTTCGTTTTCAAAACAAATACCATACACTCTTTGAAGCATTTTATTTTTAGAGTCACCTTTCCAATAAGCACCACTTACTTTAAGCAATTTAAAATGTTTAATTAATTTAGTTGACTCAACATGAGGTCCTCTACACAAATCAATAAAATCTCCTTGTTTATAGGCTGATATAACTGTATCATTTTCATCCATTCTGTTTATTAAATCTATTTTATATGGATCATCTTTAAACATATCTAATGCTTCTTCTTTAGATAATTCAATTCTTTTAATAAGTTTATTATCTTTAGAAATTTTCTTCATTTCTTTTTCGATTTTAGGAAAGTCTTCTTCACTTAGTGATTTATCTCCCAAATCAATATCATAATAAAATCCATCTTCAATAACTGGACCTACCCAAAACTTAGCTTCTGGATATAAATGTTTCACAGCATGTGCTAAAAGATGAGCACAACTATGATTTAACATATTTAATTTTTCATCATTTTTAATATCTTTCATTTTAATTCCTCCATTAATTGTTTTTTAATTTTTTCTCTTTTATATTTCTTCTTAATTAATCCTCTACTCTCTAGTTCCCTTTTAGCATGTCTACTGTTATTAGTTGAATTAAATTTTCTATCAAGTAGTTTTTTAAGTTCATAAATGCTCATAGAAGTATAGTCATATTCTCCATAGTCTATTTCTTTAACATCGTCCTCTTGTCTTAAAACATCTAGTAAAAAGCTATTTTCATAATCAAGTTCAGGCAATATATATGGTATTATTTTTCTACCATCATCAACCATTAATATTTTCCCAGTTGAGACTAATTCTTTATTATTTCTTGCATATTCAAATGTTGTTCTTACAAACTGTGGAAATAATACTTTTACCTCATCATGGGTTATATGGCTTAACGCTTCTCCTTGTAATGAACCAAATCTTGCCAAAAATTTTGATAAACTAATACTATTATACTTCATATATTCCCCCTTAGTTAAAATAAAAAGAGACAGTACAAGGAGTCAAAAATGACGGTACCATCCCTTTAATTAACTTATTAGTTTTGTAACGAGAACTACTCGTAGGCTATTAACCTCATAAAAATGGTAGTAACTAATAAATAAATATTTTAGTTCACACCAACCACTAAATCTCTTTGATATTTAATTTATTAATCTCGTCCACTTAATTAATTTACTTATTCATAATAACATAAAAATAATAATTATGCAATGTCTTTATCTAAAATTGTTATTTAAAGAAGTAAATGCAATTTA
>HG000328.1 GCA_000436975.1 Clostridium sp. CAG:1000 | reverse complement strand
AGTTTGAATCTTTTTTATTGCCTTTTTGTAAACCATGAATTTCCAATATGAAAGTTACTTGAATTTGGTGTTGGATCTGGCTTATCTATTTTAGCAAACAATGGAATATTGAATGCATTTCCAAAACATAATGCAACACCAGGTCTTAATGATTTTAATTTATCTACATCTGTACATGATATACTATGAGTTATATTTCTTATAATGTCTAAATCATCCGGATGGAACATTCTCAAAACAATATAATTTGAACATTGACTTAATGCAGTATTTGAAAGTTCACTTGGCCTTTGAGTAATTAATCCTAGAACAGTACCATATTTTCTTCCTTCTTTAGTGATTCTATCAAAAATATTATATCCAATAGTTTCTGTGTCAGTATCATTTTGAACATATCTATGTGCTTCTTCAAGAATTATTTGAACACAAAATCCTTCATCTTTATGTTTATATATTGAATAATCAAAAAATAACTTAGAGAATATTTTAGTAAGTACTTTAGCAAATCTTTCATCTACATAATTTAAGTTAAAGTTAATTATTTGGGCTTTTTCACCCATCGCAGTAGTAAATAATCTTTGAATATATTCTTCCTTACTAATATATTCATCTACTTCAAAGTAATAACCATAATCTCCGTTTATGATAGATTCTAATCTTACTTTAAGTATATTGTTTATATCATATACTTTGTCACTTTTTAACACACCTTCACTAATTAGCGCAAATTCAAATGCATTTCTTAAATCTTTTAAAGTAAACTTTTCAGGTTTCATATCTTTATTTAATACAAGTTCTTCATTAACAAATTGTTCTAAATATTCTATAACAAGTTGAATAGTATTTATTTTACCAGTATTGTCTATATTCATACATTGTCTTAATGTTCTAATATATCCTGGTTGTATAATTTTACTTTCTAAATTAATATCTTTTGTATAAAAACTTGATAGTACAGCAACTACTTGATCTCTTAATTGAGCTGGCCCTTTACCACTTGATAAAATATCAAGAATAGCCTTTGCTATAATGTTATTTTTAAATGCTATTACTTTTTCTTCATCTTCAGTGAATAAATAAACATATTTTAAAGCTTTTTCTATAATTGGAAGCTGAGCAGGACTAGTTATTCCAAGAAGTAATGCAAGATCATCAACTTCTAAAAAGTATGGTGGTATTTTTACTATATCATATTTAGTATTAGTAATATCGGTAGTTAAACTTTTACATCTACAACTATTAGTTTGATTAATTTTTTCTAAAGCAGAATGATATTCACCATATACATCAAAAAGTACTATATTAGCATTTACTGGAACATATTCTCTTCTATAAAATAAATTTTGAAATATTCTAGCGATACTACAACTTTTACCACTACCAGTATTACCAATGATAGCAAAGTGATTAGAAAAGAAATCATCTATTCTAGCAGAAATATTAAATCCTTCATATATTAAAGATTTTCCAATATAAAGATCAGTATCACTATCAACCTTTTGACTTCCAACAAGCGCTATTACTTCATCTTTATTAACTATTCTTATAGTTGCAGTATTAGTTGGTTTATGAACTATACCACTATTAAAGACACCATTAACAAATTCTCCTACCATAACACATTCTATAATATCAGCATCTATTTTAGATATTTCACAAACTATTTTATATTTTTCTTCAAAAACAACATGAACACCTATTAAAGATGCCTCTACTTTATGAGCATTATTTTCAAGTATAATCATTTGATCATATATAGATAATATTCTTCCAAACATAGTAAAAACTCCTTATTATTCTATTAAAAATTATAACAAGATTTAAATAACTTTTCAAGTAAGACATATTAATTTATATTTATTATTAAAATCTATTGTAATTTTTAAATTTAAGTTTCTCTT
>HG000327.1 GCA_000436975.1 Clostridium sp. CAG:1000 | reverse complement strand
AAAATAAATTGCATTTACTTCTTTAAATAACATGTAAAGCAATATTCTATTTGAAAAAATCAATCTTTATGTTATAATTAATTAGTAATTAAAGTAGAAATGGGTAATGTGTATGTATATTAAAGAAATCAAATTAAGTGGATTTAAAAGTTTTGCAGATAAGACAACTATAGAACTTGATAAAACTTTTACAGGTATAGTAGGGCCTAATGGTAGTGGTAAAAGTAATATAGTTGATGCGATTAAATGGGTACTTGGAGAACAAAGTGTTAAAACATTAAGAGGTTCTAATAATATGACTGATGTTATATTTACTGGTTCTTCATCAAGACAGCCATCTAACTTTGCATCTGTTTGTATTATATTTGACAATAGTGATAGGACACTTAATATAGATTATAATGAGGTATCTATTAAAAGAATGGTTTATAAAACAGGAGAGAATGAGTACTATATCAATAATGAAAAATGTAGGCTTAAAGATATAACTAATTTATTTTTAGATTCTAGATCTTCTAAAGAATCGTTTAATATAATACCTCAAAATAAAATAGATCAAATATTAAGTGAAAAACCTGAAGAAAGAAGAACTATATTTGAAGATGCATCTGGAGTATTAAAATATCAAAAGAGGAAAGAAGAATGTTTGAATAAACTTTCTAAAACGAATGATAATATTGATAGAATTAACTTAATAATAAGTGAAAATGAGGAAAATTTAGGTCCTTTAGAGGCATCTGCTAAAAAAGCAAAAGAATATAAAACTGCACTAAATGAACTTGAATCAGTTGAAATAGCACTTATTGCTAAAGATATAACTACATATAGTAGTGATGTTGAAATTAAGAGTGAAAGGAAAGTTTCTTTAGAAGATGAATTATCAAAATTAAATACTACTAAAACTAGTGATAATACATTAGTAGAGAAGCTTAAAGTTGATGTATTAAACTTAGATGAAAAAATCAAAGTAACTAGTAATGAAATATTTAAGTTAAATGAGAGCTTGCTTGATTTAAGTAATAAAAAAACATTATTAACTGAAAGAAATAAATATGATAAATCTAGTAATGAAGTTAAAAATAATTTAATTAATCTTAAAGAAAAAGAGGGAATTACTAGAAACAATATTCTTGGGGTAGAGTCTGATATTAAAAATCTTAATGAAACTGTTAATACACTAAATATCAAAATTAGTGAGTTATCAAAAGATTACAATGAAATAGGAAGAGATAAAGAGAAAGATAATTTTAGTTTAAATTCTAAGAGAAAGTTATTATTTGAAACTAATAATAAAATAGATATATTAAAAACTAACATAGCTAATATGAATAAAGTTCCATATTCAGTTAGATGTATAGTAGGTAATCCTGTTTTAAGAGGTATTCATAATATTCTTGGAAGTTTAATTGAAACTAAAGAAGAATATGTCTCAATGATTGAAATAGCTCTTGGTGGCTCTATAAATAATATAGTTGTTAATGATGAAGGATGTGCTAAAGAAGCAATTGAATACTTAAAAAATCATAATAAGGGAAGAGCAACATTTTTCCCACTTACAGTTATTAAACCTAAAAGCATAGATCCTGATACTAAAAAAGAAATAGAGTCTATCATTGGATATATGGGTGTGTTAAGTGACTTTGTAACTTATGACTCTAAATATTATAATATAGTAATGAATCAACTTGGAAATATAATAGTTGCTAATAACATAAATACTGCTATTGCAATAAGTAAGAAAATAAACCATCGTTATAGAGTAATATCTCTTGACGGAGAACTTATTCATGTAGGTGGAGTTATGAGCGGTGGTAGTATAAGAAATGATAATTCATTTATTAAAGATAAATATGAACTTGAAAGACTTATTTCTTCTATTGAACCACTTTCAAATAATATAAAAGAACTTGAATTAAAGATAGATGGATATGATAGAGATTTGAATATCATTAAAGATAAAGTATATAATATTAATATTGATTTAATTAAGACAAAAGAATTATTAAATAATAAAAATATTGAGAAAGATAATTTTAATAAAGAACTTGATAGTATAGTAAATGAAATAAGTAATTTATCATCATCATCTTTAGATAGTGAATTAAATATTGTTATTAATGAGTATTATAATCATGAACAAAAGAAAATTACTTTAGAAAAAGAATTGGAGCACTTAAATAATGAAAAATTAAATAAAAATAGTGAACTAAATGATTTAGAATTATCTATTAGAAAACAAAATTCTAAGAATAATGCTATTATTAATGAGATTAATTCACTTGAGATAGATATTGCTAAATTAAATATGAATCTTGATAATTTATTAAAGAGGCTTAGTGAAGACTATAGTTTAGGCTATGAAAGAGCTAAGAATGAATATACTCTTGAAATAGATGAAGATGTTGCTCGTGAAAAGGTAAACTCATTGAGAAGAAAAATTAAGTCATTAGGAGATGTAAATTTAGGTTCTATTGAGGAATATGAAAGAATATATACTAGAGTTACTTTCTTAAATAAACAAAAGCAAGATTTAGAAAATAGTGAAAAAGATTTGCTTTCAATTATTGATGATATGGATAGCGTAATGAAAGATAAATTTATAACATCATTTAATAATATTAATATAGAGTTTGGCAAAGTATTTAAAACATTATTTAAAGGAGGGTCTGCTCATTTAGAGTTAACAGATCCTGACAATATATTAGAAACAGGTATTGATATTATTGCAGTACCTCCTGGTAAGAATAAAAAATCATTATCGCTTTTATCTGGTGGTGAGAGGACAATGACTGCGATTAGTTTACTTTTTGCAATTATGAATCTTGAAAAAGTGCCATTTGTTATACTAGATGAAGTTGAGTCTGCACTTGATGAAAATAATGCTACTGTATTTGGTGAATATTTAGCAAACTATAAAAATAAAACACAACTACTTGTAATAACTCATAAAAAGAAAACAATGGAATTTTTAGATAGACTTTATGGCGTTACTATGCAAGAGAGTGGTGTAAGTAAACTAGTTAGTGTAAAATTAGATAATTAAAAAAGTCAGCGAAAACTGACTTTTAAATTGCTCTCATATTATCTTGATTTTTATATGGGTCTTTTTTATCTATTTTATCTACAAATAGTATTCCATTTAAGTGATCTATTTCATGTTGAAATGCTACTGCTATTTCTTCTCTTATACGTTTTTCATGTTTTTGACCAAATTCATCATAGTATTCAACGGTTATTCTAGCATATCTTGGAACTATTCCATCAACAGGTCTATTTACACTTAAGCATCCTTCTCCTTCTTCTACATAAATTAGTTCTTCAGAGTGAGAAAGTACTTTTGGATTAATTACTTTATATTCTTCAAAAGTGCCATCATCATTTTTATAAGAAATAACAAAGAACCTTTTAAGTACACCAAGTTGCACAGCAGCAAGTCCCATCCCAGCACGAATATCATATTTTAGAGCGTACTCTTCATCTTGACTAAGTCTTAAATATTGAATCATGTTATTGATTAAGAATATATCATCCTCACTCATAGGAAATTCTACATCTTTACTAATAGTTCTAAGTATTTTACCTGATTTTTCATCTAAAATATCTTTTTGTTTTAACATACTTCTTTCTCCCAAGAGTATTTTATCAAAAAAAGCAAATAATTTCAAATCTTATTGAAATAACTAATTATTAATTATATAATTATTATAGGTGTATAATATGAAAGATAATAATAAAAAGGTAACTTTAGCATTTATAGGTATAATATTAATAGTTATATTTATGATACTTTTAACTATAACATATATTAAATTAAGCAATTCTTTAACTGAAGAAGATATTTTTAATAAAAAAATTAAAGTATCATTTATTGGTAATAGTAATATTACTCTTGTTAATAGTAAACCATCTGATACATTGAATAAATCATTTACTATTGAAAATATAAGTGATGAGGTTATATATTATGATATTATAATTGACAATATAATTAATAATTTTGAAAATCAAAGTGATATTGTATATACACTATATGGTTCTAATGATGGGGGATATATAAAAGAAAGTATATTTCCTAGTATAAAGACATCTGTGGCGGCGAATATAGAATTAAAGCCTCATGAAAAACAAACTTATTCTATGAATATTACATTTTTAAAAACAGATAGTGATCAAAGCAATAACTTAAATAAAACTATTTCGTCAAATATTAGGATAGTTAAATCTGACATAGATAAATATTATAGTAAAGGTACTTTATTAGAAAAAGTTCTTTCGAGTTATAATATTAAATCTGAAAGCAAAATAGACAATACATCTTTAAATGGAATATATACTACTAATAACAGTATTGATGGTAAGAGAGTATTTTATTTTAAAGGAGATAATACTCTTAATAATAATGTAATTTTTGCCGGATATTGTTTTAAAATATTAAGAACAGATGAAAATATGGGGCTTAGACTTGTATATAGTGGAAACTATGAAAACAATAGTTGTAATTTTGATAAGGTATTAGATGTATCAAGCTTTAATGATAATAATAATTATAATGCATATGTAGGATTTATGTATGGTAGTGCTAGTAGCAATAATTATATAGATGAACATAAGAATATTAATTCTAGTAAGATAAAGACTTTTTTAGATAATTGGTATATTAATAATCTATCTAAATATTCTAATATAATTAGTGATTCATATTATTGTAATAATAGAAAAACAAGTAATTTTAAATATAATAGTACTTTATATGGCACAAGTGGGTATGCTAATAATAATACAGGGTATGCTTCATTTAAAGGATTATCTATTGATTCTGCGCCAACATTAAAATGCTATAATGTTTCTGATAGATTCAGTATTAATCTAAAAAATGGTAATAATGCTCTTAATTATCCAGTTGGTTTACTTACTGCTGATGAAGTGAGTATTATAGGCAACAATTCATATTTAAATACAAATAATGATTATTGGACTATGACACCTGCATATTATAATGGAGCATATTCATATAATTATATTGTAAGTAAAGGAAAGTTAATTCCTAAAAATGTTAGTGATAAATATGCAGTTAGACCTGTTATAACACTAAAATCTGATGTTAAATATACAAGTGGAGATGGAAGTATAAAAACTCCATATATAATAAAATAGAGGTGAAGTATGAATATAGTTGATGCAGTAATTATAATATGTATAATTCTTGGTGCGATGGGAGGACTAAGAAGAGGACTTATTAAGGAAACAGTTTATTTAGTAGGTATATTATTAGTACTTATAGTATCTTTTCATTTAAAAGATTATGTAGCGACATTTATGTATAAGTATTTACCATTTTTTAATTTTCATGGGCCACTAGAAGGGGTGTCTGCTTTAAATATATTAGTTTATGAACTTATAGCATTCTTAGTGGTTTTCTCAGTTATTTATTTAATACTTAGAATAATACTTAAATTAACAGGCATAATAGAAACAATATTAAAAGCTACTATAATATTAGGATTCTTTTCTAAAATAGGTGGTGCTATTTTAGGAGCAATAGAAGGATACATTATAGTATTTATAGTATTATTTACATTAAATCAACCATTTTTGAATGTAACAGGTATGAATGAGTCTAAATTAGGAAACTTTATACTTGATAAAACACCATTTATGAGTAAGGCAACTGAAGGAATTAGAAATGCTGTTTATGAAATAGATGATCTTGCTGATAAATATAAAAATAATAAAAAAGTATTTAATGATGAAGCAATAAAATTATTTATTAAATATGATATAATATCAGAAGATAATATTAATTTACTAAAAGAGAAAGGAAAATTAAATTGATGATACATTTAGAAAAAGATAATTTAGATGAACTTATAAAAGAAGGAACTCATTTACTTGATTTTTATGCAGAGTGGTGCGGGCCATGTAAAATGTTAGCCCCAGTATTAGAAACAATAAGTGATAAAATAAATATTATAAAAATAGATATTGATGAGTTTCCAGAATTAACAAGTAAATATAGAATAATGAGTGTTCCGACTTTAATATTTGTTAAAGATGGAGAAAAGCAAGAAGAAATAGTTGGTTTTCATACTGAAGATGAACTATTAGAAATAATAGAGAAGTTATAACTTTATTGTTTTATATATTAAAGTTTACAGTTAAGAATTGATAGTTTAAATAACTATCTTTTTTTATTTAATTATGGTAAAATCTAATGCGAAGGGAAGGTGAAACTAGGCTGTTTTCCTAGTGGAGTATGGATTATAAGAATATAGAAACTTATGACTATAATTTAGATGAGTCTTTAATAGCACAGACCCCATTAAGAGAAAGAGATCATTCTAAATTATTAGTTGTAAATAAAAAAGATGGAAGTTTTAAAGATGATGTATTTTATAACATCATCAATTATTTAGAGAGTGGAGATACTCTTGTACTTAATAATACTAAGGTCTTACCAAGTAGAATATATGGTATAAAGAAAGAAACTAATGCTAAGATAGAAGTATTATTATTAAAAGAAATAGAAAGTGATGAATGGGAAACTTTAGTAAGACCACAAAAAAGAGTTAAAAAAGGAACAGTTATATCTTTTGACGATGATTTTGAGTGTGTTGTTACTGATGTATTAAATGATGGTATAACTCATGTTAAATTTAATTATAAAGGAATATTTTTAGAACATTTAAATAAAGTTGGTGCGATGCCTTTACCACCATATATACATGAAAAACTAAAGGATAATGATAGATATCAAACTGTATATGCTAAAAATTTAGGAAGTGCGGCTGCGCCTACTGCTGGACTTCATTTTACAAAAGAACTATTAGAAAAAATAAGAGAAAAAAATGTAGATATTTTATATGTAACACTTAATGTAGGACTTGGAACATTTAGACCAGTAACTGAAGGGGATATAACTCATCATGATATGCATAGTGAAAAGTATGAAATAACTGAAGAAGTTGCAAATAAATTAAATAAAGCAAAAAAAGAAAAAAGAAGAATTATATGTGTTGGGACTACTTCATTAAGGACATTAGAGGCAAATTATCAAAAATACAACTCTTTTAAAAGTACATGTGAAGAGACTGATATATTTATTTATCCGCCTCATGAATTTAAATCATGTGATGCTTTAATAACTAATTTTCATTTACCTAAAAGTACACTTGTAATGCTTGTTTCTGCATTTAGTAGTGTTGATATTATAATGAATGCATATAAGCATGCGATAGAAAATAAATATAGATTTTTCTCTTTCGGAGATGCGATGTTTTTAACTGATAAGGAGGTTAAATAATGGATTTAAAATTTAAATTATTAAAAGAATCATCATGTGGTGCGAGACTTGGAGAATTTGAAACTAAATGGGGTAAACATAAAACACCAATGTTTATGCCAGTAGGTACTCAAGCTACTGTTAAAACATTATCACCTGAGGAATTAAAAAGTTGTGGTGCGGATGTAATACTTTCAAACACATATCATTTATGGTTAAGGCCAGGTGAAGATGTGGTTGATAATGCCGGTGGACTTCATAATTTTATGAATTATAAAACAGGGCCTATACTTACTGATTGTGGTGGATTTCAAGTATTTAGTCTTGCTAAACCTAAGGATATAAGTGAACAGGGCGTTAAATTTAAGAGTCATATTGATGGAAGTAATTTATTTTTAACACCTGAAAAAAGTATTGAAATACAAAATAAATTAGGTTCAGATATAATAATGAGTTTTGATGAGTGTCCTCCATATCCAGTAACACATGAATACATGAAAAATAGTATTGAAAGAACATTAAGATGGGCTAAAAGAAGTTTAGATGCTAATAAGAAAAGAGATGTTCAGGCACAATTTGGTATTGTTCAAGGAGGAGAATTTCCTGATTTAAGAAAATATTCTGCGATAGAAACATCAAAACTTGATTTTGATGGGTATTCAGTAGGTGGTGTTTCAGTAGGTGAAGATCAGATGACTAAACTTAAAATGATAGAGTATACAACACCATACCTACCAAAGGATAAAATTAGATATTTAATGGGAGTAGGAGAACCAATAGATTTAATTGATGGCGTTATTAGAGGAATAGATATATTTGATTGTGTTCTTCCAACAAGATTAGCAAGACATGGTAATGCTCTTACAAGAAATGGAAGATGTAATTTAAGAAATGCTAAGTTTATTAAAGATTTAGAACCAATAGAAAAAGAATGTGACTGTTATGCATGTAAAAACTATACTAAGTCATATATAAGACATTTAATAGTTGCAGGTGAAAGTTTTGGTCAAAGATTAATATCTATCCATAATATAAGATTCTTGACTAGGTTAATGGAAGATATAAGACTTCATATTGAAAATGATGATTTATTAGAATTTAGAGAAGAATTTGTAAATAAATATAATAAAAAGTAAAATAATTGACTAATTTTGTATATTCTCTTGTATTAAAATTAAATTTTTAGTGTTATAGAAATATAAAACAATAAGGAGGATATATGAAAGGTTTAAAATTGTTTTTAACAGCAGGTGTTTTCACAGTTCTAGGACTTACTGGTGTAAATGCTTTAGAAGTTGCAACAGAGACTGAACTTAAAAATTGTATTAGTGATGGAGGAGAATGTGTACTTAAAAATAATATAACAGCTTCTTCTATTACAGTAGATAAGGTAACAGCTCCCTTTATTATAGTAGATGGAAAAAATGTTATACTTGATTTAAATGGTAAAACATTAACCGCTGCAGTAATCGCAACTAATAAAGCAAATTTAACAATTAAAGATTCAGGCTCTGATGGATTAATAGAAACAGATGGGAAAAATCGTAAAGGTGTATCAGCAAGACTTGGTAGTAAAGTTACTTTAGAAAGTGGTTCTATTAACTCAATAAAAGATTGTGGAGTTGGTGTCAATGAAGCAACATTTATTATGAATGGTGGAAAAATAACTGCTCAAGAATTTGGTATTATTTATCATAATAATGCAAAAATCACTATCAATAGCGGAACTATTGAAACTAAAGATAATGCTGCTATTGGTGATAATGGTAATGCTGGATGGGGTGGAAATGTAGTTAACGTTAATGGTGGAAACTTAATTAGTAATATTGTTTCTGCAGGTTACATTTCTTGTGGTATATATAACTCTAATGATACTACTTTAACTGTAAAATCTGGCGTTAAAATCACTGCTAACAAAGGTGGTGCAGGTATAGTAATCAGAGGTGGTAAAGTAACAATTGCTAAAGATGTTATTGATAACATGGTTACTGGAACAACTAAAGGTGCAGTCGGAGACTCTAAAGTTATAGTTGGAGGAAAGGTAGTTAAAGATTATGCTTCTAATTATCCAGCAAAAGATACAATAAATGTTACTATTGATTATTCAACAGTAGTAGATAAAGAAGTTGCGAGTAGTATTGAATCTAAACAACAAACAGCATTAAATAATGAAATTAGTAGTATTGTTAATGAAAATAAAATTCCTGAATTAAATAATACAGATTTAACAAATATTGCTATTAAGACTACTGTGGATGAGCTTAACGATACTCAAAGAGATCAAGTTGCTCAAGAAGCAAAAGAATTGGTAAAAGATTTCAAAGCTGCTAAAGCATTAGATTTAGGAGTTGTTGTTACTAATAATGGAAGTATGGTTTCTAATTTATCAGAAACAACTAATAAAATACCATTTGCAATTGATGTTAAATCAATTACTACTGATAGTAAATTAAACTATGAATTCCAAGTAATTAGATATCATGTTAATTCAAACCAAGTTGGATCATTTGATGTTTTAGAATCTACTTATGATGCTGAAAATGGTGTGGTTTCATTTGAAACAGATAAATTTTCAACTTACTTACTTAGTTATAAAACTTCAGTAAAGAGTGATAATAATATAGTTAACCCTAAAACTGGTGATGGCATTGCTTATACTGCATTAGGACTTTTATTAAGTGCTCTTGCTATGGCTGGTATTACATATAAATTAAAAAATAATTAATAATTAAATTAAGAGTTTCAATTGAGACTCTTTTTTTAATGCTTATTATTTCTTTTCCTTTACACCAACAATACCACCTATAACAGATGATAATATTAAACTCATATAATAAACTATATTAGGAAAACCTATTTTAGAAGTAAATAACGATATAACTAAGAATATGATAACTAATACAAGAGACACTAGAAAACCATTTAAATAACCTTTTTTTTGCTCCATATGTGCTGTTTTATGTCCTAGTAAGAAGAATAATACAATCATTACAATATAATTAATAATATTTATTGTTTTATAGTTAAATAATTCAAAATAACCTATAATAGATATTAATAATAAATATACAAAAAATACTATTAAAAACATAGATATACTTTTTAAATAATTAATAATTTTATTCATTTAATCACCTAATTAATTATATTTATGTTTAAAAATAATATGAATCTATCATAATAATATTAGGTGATCATATGGATATTGTTATAGTAATAATTAAAACTATTTTCTTTTATTTTTTTGTTCTTATTATATTTAGATTAATGGGTAAGCGTGAGATAGGGCAACTTTCTATTCAAGATTTAGTTGTAAGTATTTTAATAGCAGAATTAGTAGCAATAAGTATTGAAAATTATAAAGACTCTATGATGCTTACTATTGTACCTATACTTCTTTTATTATTCTTAGAGATTGCTGCTGGATATTTATCGCTTAAATTTAATAAATTAAGAAATATAGTTGATGGTAAGCCTTCATTAATTATAAATAGGGGAATTATAAATTATAAAGAGATGATAAAGCAAAGATATACTCTTGATGACTTAATGATGGAACTTAGAAATAATAATATTAAGAATCTTAATGATGTTGAATATGCTGTTTTAGAAAATAATGGAAAATTAAACATATTTAAATATAGTTTTTTAGGACTTGATAATAGTTTACCATTTCCATTAATATTAGATGGTGTTATACAAAAAGATACTTTAAATTATCTTGAAAAGGATGAAAGTTGGTTATATGGTTATTTAAAAGATAATTCATTATTAAAAGAAGATATATTTTATGCATTTTATAAAAATAAGAAAATATATGTAATTAAAAGAAATGAGCTTAATGATTAAATGCTTTTTTAAGTAATCTATAATATATATAAGTAGAAACAACTAAATTAATAATTATTGATATTAAAAGACTATACATACCAATTTTCATAAAAGAAAATATTGTTATTGAAAAAAGTCTAACTATTGAGTTAATGATTGTTGCCCTCATAGCATCTTTACTTTTATTAAGTGCTTGTAGTGCATTTATGAGTGGGTACTCTATATAAAATAGAATTGTAAATGGAGAAAGTAATCTAATATAATCAATTCCTTCATTTGTATGATATAAAATATTTAAGAAGAAACTAGGAAATAATGATATTATTAGAGTAGATATAGCACCAATAGTTGAAGATACTATTAGTATTTGTTTTATTCTTTTTTTACACATTTTATAATCTTTAAGAGCATAATATTTTGATAATTCTGGGACTAATGCAGTAGACATATTTTGAGTAAAGAATTGTGGCATTAAAAGAAGAGTTAAAGAATATGCATTAATAACTCCATATTCATAAATAATATAATCTTTAGAGTAGCCTACATATAATAAAATATTAGTAAGAATTATTGGCTCCAAAAAGTATGCAATTGATCCGATAATTTTACTACTTGTTGCTGGAACAGCAGTATTCATAACATTTAATATGTCTTTTTTATTTATTATAAATTCACGAACATTAATTTTATATTTAGGAAAGAATTGTATCATCACTATTTGCGATACTACTTCTCCGACTGCATTAATAAGAATTATAAAACATATTGTTTTTACAAGACCAATAGAAATAAATTTATCTAAAAATAAGAGTATTAAAATCATTCTAGTTATTTGTTCTAAGAAGTTAGAAAGCATGTATGGGAACATATTTTGTTTACCCCAAAAGTATCCTTTTATTATTGATGAAATACTTATAAAAGGAAGAGTGGCCCCAATACATATTATGGGGTAATATAATCTTTCATCTTTAAGTAAATCAATAGATAAAGTTTTAGCAAAAAGAAAAACGACTACAAATAATATTAAATTCAATATTAAAGATACTGGTATTATAGAATATAAAAGAGATTTTGCTCTCAAAGTTTTATTTGATATTGCTCTTGATATCGCAGTTGGATATGAAAATGTTGCTATAACAGTAAGAAGTGATATAGAGGGACCAAGTAAACTATAAAGTCCTATTCCTTCAGTGCCTATTTTTCTAGTGATAATTATTTTTAAAAAGAACCCAACTGTTTTAGTAAGGACTCCTCCGACTAGTAAAAGTACAGCTGACTTTACAAATATATTATTCTTTATTTTATTTATCATAATAAAGTATATGAATCTATTGATTAAGTTATTTATTTGTGTTATTATTTATATGTTCTTATGAACAACAATTTTAAAAATTACCTTATAAAGAGTGACTGAGAGACTGGCTCTATGATGTCACACCAACCTATTTGATTAGGTGGTAAGCCCAGATGGATAAGGATAACTTATATACCTAAGTTATCTTAGGTATTTTTTCTTTTTAAGGTAATTGTAATCTTGGAAGGAGGAAATATATATGAGATTATTTAGTAATGAAATTGTTTTTAGAGGGCATCCGGATAAAGTATGTGATCAAATAAGTGATGCTTTACTTGACGAGTATATTAAAGGGGATAAGAAAAGTAGATGTGCAATTGAAACTGTTGGTGGTAAGGGAAAAATATTTATAACAGGAGAGGTTACATCAAATACTAAAGTAAACGTAGAAGATGTTGTAAAGAGTGTACTTAAAGATGTAGGGTACTTAACAGACTATGAAATAATTAATAATATAGGTATTCAAAGTAAGGATATCGCACTTGGAACAAATGATGAAGTTTTAGGTGCTGGGGATCAAGGAATGATGTTCGGTTATGCTTGTAATGATAATATTTATTATTTACCAACTGCGATGGTAATATTAAAAGAGTTGAGTAAAGAATATGATAATCTTTTAAAAGTAGACAATAGATTTAAAAGTGATGGTAAAGCTCAAATAACAGGCTATTATGATGAAAACATGAAACTTATTAAAATTAAAACATTTACTATAAGTTATCAAAATACTGAAAAAGAAAGAAAATCTACTGATAAAATAATTATTGATATCTGTAATAATATTTGTTCTAAATATAATATAGAGGTAGAAGAGTATTTAATAAATCCAACTGGTAAATTTGAAATAGGTGGTTTTCTAGCAGATGCTGGACTTACTGGTAGAAAGATAGTAGTAGATTCATATCAAGGTTTTGCTCCGGTTGGTGGCGGCGCTTTTAGTGGAAAAGATCCTACTAAAGTAGATAGAAGTGGTGCTTATAAAGCAAGATTAATTGCAATCTATTATTTGAAAAAATATAATCTTAAATGGTGTAGGGTACAGCTTAGTTATGCTATTGGGATTAGAAAACCTCTTGCTATATATATTGATAGTGATAAAGGGATGTTAAATGATGAGGTAACCATAAATAAGTACTCAAATCTTTATGAAGAATGTGAACCTAAAAATATAATAGATGATTTAAATTTACTAAATGATTGTTTTTATGAAAGAAGTAAGTTTGGTCATTTTTGATAGTGTAAACTTTTTGTAATTTTATTGATATATTTTATTTATATGGTATAATTAAATTAACCTAGATGATGAATATAGCTTCATAAACCGGCTATGTAATATTATAGGAGGACTAATTAGTATATGGAGTTGAATATTGTATATTAATACAAGATCCCGATTATACTATGTGACCTACCACCTCGGGCGAAGCGCGAGTTTTTATTACCTATATTTATACTAGGTTTTTTATTTTGCAAAAAAAAATATATTTGTGGTATAATATATATCAAGAAAGCAGGGATATTTATGAATTTATCTAGACTTGAAGCATTAGTGACAAGTGAAGGTATAGAAAAAATTAAAAAACTAAAAGTATTAGTTTTAGGGCTCGGAGGAGTCGGAGGGTACGTAGTTGAATCTCTTACTAGATGTGGTGTTGAAAATATTACACTTGTAGATGGTGACATAATAAAACCAAGTAATATTAATAGACAACTAGTAGTAACCTCTAAAAACAATAATAAATATAAAACAAGAGAATGGAGAAAGAGAATTAAATCTATTAATAAAAATGCAGTAGTTAATATTATAAATATGTATCTTACAGAAGAAAATATAAGTTCTATTTTTAGTAATGATTATACATATGATTATATAGTTGATGCTTGCGATACTACTAAGGTAAAAGTTTCTCTTATAAAAGAGTGCCATGAAAGAGGTATTAAACTTATATCATCAATGGGTACTGCTAATAAACTTGATGCAACTAAACTTAGAATTACTACTCTTGATAAAACAGATACAGACCCTCTTGCTAAAAAAATAAGAAAAGAGTTTTCAAGAAAAAAAGAAATAATGAAAGATGTAACCGTAGTTGTTTCTGATGAGAAACCTATCAATACTAAAATGTTAGGTTCAAGTCCTTTTGTACCAGGAGTTGCTGGTCTTTATATAACAAATTATATTATAAAAGATGTAGTAAATAGTTTAAATTAGTTCCTTAGGGAACTTTTAATTTTGAAATAAATCATAAAATTCGGAATATATGCTTTCAAATCTCGGAGTGATTAATAAAATAGTTCTTATATAAAGCAAATTGTACTTTGCTTTTTTATTTATTTAAAAAGATTTCAAAAAAAGAAGTGTTTTTTATTTTTATGGCTAATTATTATAATAGGAGGATAAAAACATGAATTATTATGAAAAAATAAAAAATAAGATAATTGATAATGAAACATATGAGAGAGTAAAAGATTATTCAAAAGAAAGACATAGAGTAATAAAATATTATGAAATAGGTAAATTGTTAAATGAAGCAGGTAAAAAGTATGGAACAAATATTATTAAGCAATATTCTAAAAAATTAGTGATAGAAGTTGGCACAAAATATAATGAAAGAACACTCAGAAGAATGAGACAATTGTATTTGCTCTTTAAAAAACAAAAATGGTCGCCACTGGCGACCAAATTGAGTTGGAGTCATTACTCAGAAGTATTATCCATTAAAGATGAAGATAAATTGATGTATTATATTAATGCCTGTATATCCAAAAACTTATCTAAAATGGAATTGAGAGAAAAAATCAAATCCAAAGAATATGAAAGA
>HG000326.1 GCA_000436975.1 Clostridium sp. CAG:1000 | reverse complement strand
ACTGTCTACTTTTATCATATCACTTCATAATTAGTCTTTTTTTTATGGTTTAAATTTGATAAAATTATATTGGTGATATTATGAGTTTGATAATAGGAAGTCATGTAAGTTTTAATAATAAAGAACAGTTACTTGGAAGTGTAAAAGAAGCAATTAGTTATAATGCTAATACATTTATGATATATACAGGTTCTACTCAAAGTACAAGCAGAAGTGAACTAAGGGATGAATGCACATATGAAGCATATAAATTAATGTTAGAAAATAATATTGATAGTAACAATATTATAGTTCATGCTCCATATATAATTAATCTTGCAAATAGAAAAGATGAAGATAAATACATATTTTATTGTGATTTTCTTGCAAATGAACTTAACAGATGTAAAAAACTAGGGCTTACTAAAATAGTACTTCATCCTGGTAGTGCAACTACATGTACAAAAGAAGATGCTATTAAAAATATTATAGATGGTATTAACTATGTATATAATAAGACTACTGATACTATGATTCTTTTAGAGTTTATGGCTGGTAAAGGTACTGAAGTAGGGACTTCTATTGATGAATTAAAGTGTATAATAGATGGTATTATTGATAAAAATAGAATAGGGGTATGTTTAGATACATGTCATATGAATGACTCTGGTGTAGATATATCTAAATTTAATGAGTTTTTGAGTGAGTTTGATAGTAAAATAGGAATATCTAAAATAAAATGTATTCATGTTAATGATAGTTTAAATGATATAGGTAGTCATAAAGATAGACATGCTAATATTGGCTATGGTACTATTGGATTTAATAATATATTAAATGTAGTTTATAATAAAAAATTAAATAATATTCCTTTTATATTAGAGACGCCTTATGTTAATAGAAATACTAATGATTCTTATGCACCATATAAATATGAAATAGAAAGTATTAGAAATAGAAAATTTATTGATTTTAAGGAGAATTTATGAAAAGCAAAGGATTTGGTTTAATAAGTCTTTTAGCAGTAGTAGTAATTATTATGGTTATTATAGTTTTATCTAAGCAGTTTACTATATTACCATCTGATACTATTGTTAAAGATAATGATCCTAAAAAAAGTACTTTCATAATAGAAGTTAAAAATGTATATAATGAAGCTAATAGAAAATATATAGAAGAAAGTATTAAAGGCAATATATTAGATACTATAAGTAGTGATGATTTAAATAATCTAAATATGAGTTCAAAATTAGATTATTGTATTAAATATGATAATGGCACTGTTAGTAGTATGAAAGTTAGTAACGAGAAATACCATATTATTTATACTAAAAATACTGATATTAATAAATTAACTGAGAGTGATATAATAGATGGTAAATTAGAGGATATGAGTTGTTAAAACCATGTCTTTTTAATTGCTTAATTTATCTTTAATATTTATGATCAACTAAATGTCAAATGCTTGTAAATTGACTATGGAGGGGGTGAGTATGCTATAATTTAACTATACTAAGTAAAGTAAGAGTAAAGGAGTAAAATTATGAAAAACAAAGGATTTACATTAGTAGAATTGCTAGCTGTAATCGCAATACTAGCAATACTAGTAATAATAGCAATCCCAAATGTACTAAAAATGTTTAACGATTCAAAAAAGAATGCATTTATGGTACAAGCAAGAAAAACAGCAAATGTTGCTCAAGAGCATACAGTACTATCAAGTGATAAAACATTTGATTGTAATAGTCTTTTAACAGGACAAAAATTCAAAGATTGTACAGCCACAGTAGATAAAAACAATCAAGTATCTGTAGATGTACTAGGAAGTGGTGCATATGAAAACTTTTTAATGGTAGACGTAACACCAAATGCTAACTCTGGTACATTTGTTGACTTATCAAAGTTAAATACAATAAATATAGGAGAAGAAAAAGAATTTAAAGAGTCATTAATCAAAAATAATAAGATAAATGAACCAACATTTAAACAAATGACAGCTGATGAATATGTTTCTTTAGGCTCTAAATTTAATACCCTAACTGATGAAGATAAACAAAAATATAAAGATGAATATAACACTTCATTAAATAACATTAAAATAGAAAATAACTTAATTAAAAGTACTTCAAAAGAAACACCATTTGCAGCAACCATGAAATTACCAGCAGGAAAATATAAGATAGTATACAAACTAAATGATTATAGAACTGAACCAATTCTTATTACTGACAATTGTATTAATAATAGGGAAAATATAAAAGAAGATAATGATATGTTTAATTATTTATATTTTACTGATTATAATTTTATTAAAGATGAGAATGGAAATCCTATCTTAACAGGAATAATAAATATTCCAAAAGATACAGAGTATTATATAGTGGGAGAAATAAACTCAAATAAAATAGGCCCTGAAATAACAATAGAGAGAATGATACCTGATTTTTCTATTAATGGTGATGAAAATATAACATTAATGTCAGTAGAAGTGTCAAGTTATAAAGATGCAGGAGTGTCATACAAAGATAAAACATTAGCTGGTAATGATGTGTATATATATACTAATTTAAAAGATAAAGAGGGAGAGTATAAATACATATATGTAGTTAAAACAAATCAAGGAGTTAAAGTATTAAGAAGATACATTACGGTAGTTAATTATACAAGTGAAAAATGTTTTAAATTTAACAAAGAAACACAAGAAATAAAACAATATTATTATTTTGAAAATAATGTATCAGG
>HG000325.1 GCA_000436975.1 Clostridium sp. CAG:1000 | reverse complement strand
GTCTACTTTTACTTGACTAGTTCATTATGGATTTTTTTTTATAGAAAATTTATTTTTTTTAAATAAAATACTTTAAAAATAGTATATATATGATATAATTATTAAAAGAATGAATAATTTATATTTATTAAGTGTAAGGAGAAAATTATGAAATATGATTTTAGTAAATTAAATAAAATTAAAAAATATAGTGATTTTTTTATAAAAGGGATATTTGCAGGTATTATGATTTCTATTGCTGGTATGGCATATTTGTCAATTAGTAACCATGTTATTGGATCGTTTTTATTCTCGATTGGATTACTTGTAATATGTATGTATGGAATGAATCTATATACTGGCAAGATAGGTTATATCTTGATTAATAAAAAAGATTATATTTATGAACTTATTTTAACATTATTTGGAAACTTTGTTGGAACATTTTTATCTGCTAAACTTATTCTTCTTACAAGATTTTCAAGTGCAAGTGAAACAGCATCTAAAATAGTTTCATTAAAACTAGGAGATAATATGCTTAGTATATTTATTTTATCTATGTTTTGCGGAATACTTATGTATATAGCAGTTAACAATTATAAGAAACTTAATACTGATATTGGCAAATATGGTTGTATATTCTTATGTGTTATGACATTTATCTTATGCGGATTTGAACACTGCGTTGCAAATATGTATTATTTTAGTATGGCTAGTGCATGGAGTTTAAAATCATTATGTTGTATGCTTATTATGATACTTGGTAACTCAATTGGCTCTATTTTGATAGCTTCATATTTTAACAAATTTTATAAGAATTAAAAAAAATAAAAAAATTTTAAAAAAAAGAAGTGTTTTCTTTATTTATGACTGATTATTATAATAGGAGGTGATAACATGAAGAAAATATTTTTTTATGTTTTAATGTTTGTGATGATGGGGCATATAAATGCCCAAGGTGGTCTATATAGTGAATGGACCGAAGAATATCCAATAGGTATACCAAAGGATGTTATACAAAGCGAAACGAGATATAAATGGTATAAAGAGGATATTATTGATATTGAATATTTAAAGAAGGAGGATATTTATAATAAGTTAGTTGATTATAATGATTTTAAAACTTATGAAAGTGAAGAATTGTTAGATGAGCCCATTAAGTTTAACGATAGGGTTATTAAGAAAGAATATAAAGATTATAAGTTTGAAAAAAATACTATTAATTATATAGTACTGACTAATAATAATAAAAGTGATGTGGTCGGCATAAGTGAAATAGTTGTATTTGATAATAAAAAAGCAATAAAGCTTAATGTTAGTGTTGATAAAAAATACTCATATCTTTTAGATAATAACAAGGATAAATCACATATTTTAGATTATAAAGAAAGTATTTATATTAACTTAAATGAAGAATGTGAAGCAGATGATGTAAGAATATTTATTTATTATAATAGTTCTGTTTATAATAATAAATTAAGTATTTCATATAATGCTCATAAAGATTATCCATTATATGTAAGAGAGGCTTCTTTATCTTATTGTAGTTTATGTGAACTGTACAATATGGGTATAAAAGATATGAATGAAACAAATAGGGTATATAAATTAAATATTTATAAATATATTGATAAGTATTATAAGACATATAAAATTAAAAAAGAATATAAAGAAGAGTATTATAGTAAGCTTGATGGATATAAGAAAGATGAATCAACTAAGAAAACATTTTATAGATATCTTAAATATAAGCTTATAGTCTATTTGCCAGATGGCACTATTAGTGATAACTTTGATAATTGTTCTAAAGCATCATGTACATTTAAATTAGAAGAAATTATTTATCCTAAAGTAGAAGAAAAGCAAGAGAAAGAAATTATTCCACCTAAAACTGGTGATAGTTTTAATATTATTATTTTAATAATATCATTTATAGTTTTATCTTCAATAATTATTTATGTGATTAAAGATAAATGTCGAAAAATGTCATACGAATAATATATCTAGTTTTGTCGAATTTAACATTTTAATTATAAAGTATTGTATTATTATTCTAGGAGAAAATATGACAACAAATATAGATTATAAAAAGGGAGTATTATTTGTAAGAATAAACGGAGTATTAGTTGGCAACAAAATTGATAAATTTGAGTCAGAAGTAATACCAATTGTGCTAGGTTTAGGTTCTAGGTATGTAACCCTAAATTTACTGAAACTTGAATTAATAGATAGAAGAGGAATTGAATCTATAATTAAAATATCTAGCATAATTAGTAGACATGATGGTAAGCTTGCCTTATGTGAAATTAGTGATAGAATAAAGGAAAATTTTAAAAATAGTGATATATATGATTATTGCTTTAGAACTAAAAATGAGCTAACTTCATTGGGAGTGTTTAAAATATGAGTAACGAGATTATTGAATCTAATAGTTGGCTTATATATAAAATAGCAAGAAGTTATAGTGAATATTATAATATTGAAGATTTATTTCAAGTCGGAAGTATTGGTCTTTTAAAAGCATATAAAAACTATGATAAAAACAGTAATGTAAAGTTTTCAACATTCGCATACAAGTATGTTTTTGGTGAGATTATTAGTTATATTAAAAAAGATAGAAACATTATTGTTGGGGATGAGTATATGTCTATATATAAAAAATATGAAAAGGTAAAAAGTTTACTTATAAGTAAATACAATAGGGAAGTATCATTTAGTGAAATATGTAAGTTTATGGAAATGGATGAACAAAAATTATTATCTGTTATTGAGTCAGTTATGTTTACTAAAAGTATTGATGGGGATAGTCTTATTAATTATGAACTTGCTTATGATAATAGAGAAGACATATTCAATAAAGTGTTACTTGAAAGTGAGCTCGATGCATTAGAACCATTTGATAAGTCTCTTATTAATTATAGATATTATCAAGGATTTACTCAAAGTGAAACTGCACAGGCTTTAAATACTAGTCAAGTTAAAGTATCTAGAAGAGAAAAAATGATATTACAAAGAATAAAAACTAATATTTCTGTATAATAAAAAGCATATTAATTATGCTTTTTTGGTATTATTAATGAGATAATTACCCCGATTAGTCCTAGTATTACTGCTGTTAGAATTATTCTATTAGTTTTACTATCTAGGAATGATTCTTGTTTAATACTTTCATCTTTTATTTGAAAACTATTTTTAATACTAGTAAATGTTTCATCATCATTTTTTATTTCTTGATTAGAAGTATAAGTTAATGTAATTATATAATTATTAGTAGTGTAGATGAAACCTTTTTGATAAGTATTGTATCCAAGTTTGTCTATAGTAGGCCATAGAGTATCATAAGATAGGGCATCACTTTTATTAATAACTTCTTTTTTCATATTTGAAACTTTAACTTTAATATCATATTCTTTTAATTCATTATTTGTACTTTCTTCTATGTACTTTGTATAGTTGGCAATATCTTCATTATTAAAGTGTTTTACATTGTATTTGTTTTCTGCATCATTTTTATCAATTGTTATAACAATATTATGGAAAATATTATTATCTTTATTTTCCCATTTATATATATTAGTTTTTTCTTCTACTTTGTCTTCAACAAAATTATCTGGTATATCAATTTTGAATACATCATTTTCAACTGCTTTTACATTACATACTGATATAAGAGTAAGTACTGCAATTAATAATTTCTTTTTCATTTTATTTATCACCTACTTAAGATTATAAAACATTTTTACAATAAAATAAAGTATGAGATTTACATTTTGAAGATTTAAAGATATAATTAATATAATAAAGGAGTTGATAATAAATGGATTTAAAGAACAAAGATTTTTTGAAATTATTAGATTTTAATGAAAAAGAAATAAGATATCTATTAGATATGGCTAAAAGCTTTAAAGAAAAAAAACATAAAGGATTAGAACATCAATATCTTAAGGGTAAGAATATAGCTATAATATTTGAAAAAGATTCTACAAGAACTAGATGTTCATTTGAGGTAGCTGCTTACGACTTAGGCATGCATGTTACATATTTAGGCCCTACTGGTAGTCAAATGGGTAAGAAAGAAAGTATTGCTGATACTGCTAGAGTGCTTTGTAGAATGTATGATGGAATAGAATATCGTGGTTTTGATCAAACCATTGTAGAAGAACTTGCTAAATATTCAAGTGTTCCTGTATGGAATGGATTAACAAACGAATTTCATCCAACTCAAATGTTAGCAGACTTTATGACAATGGAAGAAGAATTTGGCCATCTTAAAGGGCTAAAATTAGTATTCTGTGGAGATGCTAGAAATAATGTGGGTAATTCATTAATGGTAATGAGTGCTAAGTGTGGTGTAAACTTTACATGTTGTGCTCCTAAAGATTTATGGCCTGATGAAGAGCTTACCAAAAAGTGTCAAGAAATAGCTAAGAAAAATGGATGTGTTATAGAAAAAACAGAAGATATATTACAAGGTGTTAAAGATGCTGATGCTATATATACTGATGTTTGGGTATCAATGGGAGAACCTGTTGAAAAATGGAAAGAAAGAATAGATTATTTAAAACCATATCAAGTTAATGATAAAGTTATGTCTCAAGCAAAAGACAGTGCAATATTCTTACATTGTTTACCATCATTTCATGATTTAAATACTACTATTGGAAAAGATATATATGAAAAATATGGTCTTGAATCAATGGAAGTAACTGACGAAGTGTTTAATGGAAAACATTCTAGAGTATTTGATGAGGCAGAAAATAGAATGCATACTATTAAGGCAGTCATGTATGCAACTTTAAAAAAATAGGTTGATATGAAAAAAGTTAAAATTATACTAATAGTTTTATTTATTATACTATTAGTATTATCTGGTATGATATATATAGATTATTTTATAGTTAAAGAGAAAAACAGCATACCTAAAATTTCTTTGATGGAAGAGGAAAAGGAATTTTATGTTTACAAGGCACCTTTTTATAAAGTCTGGAAATGTAAAAGCGATGGCTCTATTATTATAGGCGACTATAAAGATCCTGATGCAATATGTAAAACTAATTATGAATTTGTAAATGGGTACTATGTAAATGCTAATAATCTTAAAATATCTAAAAAAGATTTATATATGTTAACACTTACTGGTGTATATACACATGATATGGTTGAAAAAATGACTACTCAGGAAGAGCTATCTTCTGCATTATATGTCGTTTCTAAATATGAAACTCTTGAATATAAAAATGTTATTGATAATAATGGAAATGAACAAAAGAGTACTGATGGATTTAATATTGTTGTATTTCCAACATTTGAATATAATAAAAAGACTGATTCATATAATTGGTCTTATAATACTAAAGATATAAATAATTATTATTGTTATGATAATAAAAGCAAATCATTTTCAAAATTTGTTAATAACGTTTGTGGAGAGGCAGTAAAACTATCTTTAGATGAAAAATGGTGTAGTTTGTATAAAACTTCTACTCTCTCATCAAATGAAGAAATAAGTAAGTATTGTAAAAACTAGCTTATTTCTTTTATCTTGTTAAAAAGTATATTACATGTTATAATGAATAAGGTGAAAAAAGTATGAAACAAAGAGTTATAAGCGCAATTATCGCTTTAATAATAGTTATTCCTTTAATAATACTTGGAGGATATGCATTTTATATTGGACTTTCTATAATAGGAATCATAGGATTCTATGAAATGATTAGATGTAGGAGTAAATATAAAAAGGTTCCTAATATAATTAATGCCTTTGCAATGATATGTTTTGTATTATTAATGCTTTCAACATTGATTAATTTTAGTGCTGAGAAATTATTTATAATATGTGTTATAATGATGCTTGTGCCTTTAATATTTATTACGGATAGAAATAAGTATTGTGTTGAAGATGCATTTTATTATATTGGAGTTATATTATTTTTAGGGCTTGCATTTAATTATATTATAAATATGAGAGATTTATCATTGAATTATTTTGTTTATGTTATATTGATAACTATATCAACGGATACATTTGCTCATTTTTATGGAACTAAGATTGGAAAAAATAAATTATGTCCTAAAGTTTCACCAAATAAAACAATAGAAGGTATGCTTGGTGGTACATTCTTAGGTACATATATAGGAACAATGTTCTTATTAATGGTTAGTGATAGTTTTTCTATTATTATGGCTATTATTGTATCTTTAGTACTTTCTTTATGCGCTCAAGCAGGAGATTTGGTATTTTCTGCAATTAAAAGAAAATATGGAGTTAAAGATTATGGCAACATTATGCCAGGGCATGGTGGAGTACTAGATAGACTTGATAGTATAATATTTGCTATGTATGCATTTACATTCATTCTTTACTTTGTATAGGAGGGTATATGAATTTTATTATAACATTATTAATATTAATAATTATTTTGGGTCTTATAATTTCTATTCATGAATTTGGGCACTTTATAGCTGCTAAAAAATCTGGCGTATATGTTGATGAATTTTCATTGGGTATGGGTCCTTTATTATTTAAATATAAACCTAAGAAGAGTGAAACGACTTATTCATTAAGAATTTTCCCTATTGGTGGATATGTTGCAATGGCTGAAAAAGAAGACCCTGATAATAAAAAAATTAAAAAGGATAGGGTACTTGAAAATAAAAGCTTTCTTAAAAAATTTATAGTATTAATTAATGGTATATTCTTTAATTGTATACTAGCAATTGTCTTATTCTTTATTAGTGGTTTGATTTATGGTAAACCTGTACAAGAACCAATAATTAAGGCAGTAGGAGAAGGCACTCCTGCTTATAGTGTGGGGCTTGAACCAGGAGATAGAATTATAAAAGTAAATAATAATGATATTGAAACGTGGGATGACTTTGTATTTGAAGTTTCTGCTAAAAAATTAAAAGATAATTATGAATTCACTGTTTTAAAAAGTAATGGTTCTATTAAAAAATATGATATAGTTCCTGTAGTTAAAAAAGTTAATAAAGAGGAAATAAGAGTTTTTGGTATTCAAATAGCAGGCGCTACTCATAAAAAAGGATTTGCTAATGCAGTTAGCTATGCTTTTGAAGGCTTTTTTGACAATACTATTACTATATTTAAAATAATAGGTTCTTTATTTACGGGAGATGTATCAACAAATACATTAAGTGGTCCTGTTGGAATATTCTCTTTAATAAATTCTGTTAAATCACAAGGATTTGAAATATTATTATATTTAACTGCTTATCTAAGTATTAATGTTGCAGTAATAAATTTAGTTCCTATTCCTGTGTTTGATGGAGGAAGAATACTTTTATTAATAATAGAAAAAATAACTAAGAAAAAATGTAATGAGAAAGTTGAATATATTGTTAACCTAATCGGATTTGGTTTAATGATATTACTTATGTTTTATGTCACTTTCAATGATATATTTAGGTTGGTGAAATAATGCAAAATAGATTTCTTGATAATAAAGTAGTTCTTAAATATTGTCCTGATTATTATCGCATAATAAATGAGGAGTTTAATGAACTAGATTATATGAGTGATAAAATTATTCAAGTGTTTCAACAATATATTTTTTCTATTGATATTAGAAACAAGAATGATATAAAAAAAATATCTAGTTTAAATAAAGCAATAGTCAGATATTTTGATGACAGGGAGTTTAAAACAATACTTACTAATTTTTTACTTGCGTTAAAAGTACCTAAGGGTACTAAAAATGTTGTTTCAATAATAGTAGATAATATTATAGAACAACACTTAAAATACATGGAGGGTTTTACTAGAAATATTTATATTCCAAGATGGATATAAGAAGAAGTGAGATGTATGAGACAAAATAAAAAAATATTTTATGATATATTTAATGAATTCAATCAAATTAATAAATATAGAGAACTTAAATCTATAGTACATCATGGTACAAATAGATTAGATCATATAACAAGAGTTTCTAAAATGAGTTTCTTTATATCAAAGAAACTGGGACTTGATTATATTTCCTGTACTAGGGGAGCTATGATGCATGATTTTTTTACAGAGGAAGATATTAAAAGATCAGATGATAAATATAAGGTATTCTTAAAGACTCATCCAATGATTGCTCTTGATAATTCTAAAAATTATTTTAAGATTAATCCTGTAGAAGAGGATATTATACTGAATCATATGTATCCGATATCAAGGAACAAACCAAATTATAAAGAATCAAAAGTGGTTTGCATTAGTGATAAAATAGTAAGCTTTTATGAATTTTTTAGATATTCATTAAAATTAGAAGTGTATATGATATTATTATCATTTATTAATTTTAGATAAGTGATATAATATTTATATGTCCTTGTAACTCAGTTGGATAGAGTATCCGCCTCCTAAGCGGAAAGTCGGAGGTTCAAATCCTCTCAAGGACGCCATATAAAAAAATAAGACACTATTTAGTGCCTTTTTTTGTTTTGTTAAGATTATCTGGTATTAACTCACTTATGTATTTTACAATATCATCTTTAGTGTATTTTTTATTATCTTTTAACCATTCGACTCCGATGTTGATAACTCCTCCTAAATAGAACTTAGCGATTATATCATAAGGTATTGAAGTCTTAAATTCATCATTACTCATTTTCTTTAATAAATCATTATTAACTACATCCAATAATATATCCATCATGATACTATTCCTATTGTTTATCATTATTGATGTGTACATTTCTTTTCTATCTTCTATATGATTTAAAAATATTTTTATTAGTTCAATATAGTATTCTTTTGTATTTAAGTTACTGCTGTTTTTATTTAGCTCTGTCACAAATTCATCTTTTAAACTATTTATAAAATCTACAAGTAAATCATATTTATCTTCATAGTGAGAATAAAATGTTGACCTATTGATCAATGCTTTATTACATATATCAGATACTTTTATTTCTTCAAATGTTTTATCTTTCATAAGTTCTATTAACGTATTATAAATTAAATTCTTTGTTTTAATTACTCTTAAATCAGTTTTTTTAACCATTTTTCATCACCAAGTATCAATATACGCTTTTTTTAAATAAAAGTAAAGATAATAAACATATTGTTGCTTAATTATTAATACAAAAATAACAAAAATGTTTAAAAACATACTATTTATAAAAAATATTGGTGTTTTTTTAATATTTTTGTAATAGAATGTTTTAACGGAATGGAGAGATGGTATGACAAAGTTAGCTCAAAAGATTTGTGAGAACAAAAACATTATATTAATTATATCTGCAGTACTTCTTGTTCTTTCATTTATAGGTATTAGATTAACCAAAGTAAATTATGACATTTTAGTTTACTTACCTGATAATATTGAGACTATTAAAGGCCAAAATATATTAACTGATGACTTTAATATGGGTGCTTATTCAGTAGCTATAATTGAGAATATGAGTAGTAAAGATATATTAGAACTTGAAAAAAATATTAAGGGTGTTGATGGTGTTAATAAAGTTGTTTCACTCTATGATATTATTGGCACAAATATTCCAGTCGATATGTTACCAACTGAAATAACAAGTCATCTTCATGATGAAGACACTGATTTACTATTTATTACATTTGAAAATGGTACATCAAATGAAAAAACTATTGATGCGGTTAGTGAAATAAGAGATATAACAAAAGACAAATGTAAACTTGGTGGAATGAGTTCAATGGTTCTTGATACTATGAACTTATCAGAAAAAGAAATATTTATTTATATAGTTATTGCTGTTATATTCTGCGTGCTTGTTCTTGAAGTATCACTTGATTCTTATATTATACCTTTATTATTGCTTAGTAATATAGGATGTGCAATTGTGTATAATTTAGGAAGTAATGTGTTCTTAGGGCAAATATCATATATAACTAAAGCATTAGTTGCTGTATTACAACTTGGTGTTACAACAGACTTTTCAATATTCTTATATCATTCATATGAGAATAAGAAAAAGAATGCTAAAAATAATGTGTTTGCTATGAAAGATGCAATAGTAGAAACATTTAAATCTGTAATGGGTAGTTCATTTACAACGATTGCTGGTTTCTTAGTGCTTTGTACTATGCAATTAACATTAGGTAAAGACTTAGGTATAGTAATGGCTAAGGGAGTCTTATTAGGTTTATTAAGTGTATTTACATTATTCCCAAGTTTATTACTTGCATTTGATAAATTAATTGATAAGACTAAACATAAAAAAGTTAATATTAATTTTGAAAAAGTTAACAAATTCATAGTTAAAAATAGAATTGCTACTATAATTATATTTGTTATCTTATTAGTCCCAGCATTTTTAGGTAATAAGAATGTTGATGTATATTATAAAATTGATAGATCACTTCCAGATACATTAGAAAGTATAAAAGCTAATAATGTATTAAAAGAGAAATTCAATATTGTTAGTCCAGAAATATTATTAGTAAGTAAAGATGTTAAAACTAATGATATAGTAAATATGACAAATGATATTAAAAAAATAGATGGTGTTGACTTTATATTATCATTTGATGATTTAGAAAAATATGGTATTACTGATACTATGATTAGTGATGATATGAAATCTATATTTGAAAATGATAATTATAAAATGTTACTTATAAACTCAACATATGAGGTTGCTAGTGATGAATTAAATAATCAAACAGATGAAATTAATAAGTTGATTAAACAATATGATGAAAAAGCTATTTTAGCTGGCGAAGGTCCACTTATGAAAGATTTGATTTCTATTAGTGATACTGACTTTAACAATGTTAACTATTCATCAATATTTTGTATATTAATAATATTAATTATTGTACTTAAGAGTTTCATTTTACCGATAGTATTAATAACTGCCATTGAATCTGCTATATTTATGAATATGTCAATTTCATATTTTGGTGGTGTAACACTTCCTTTTATAGCACCTATAGTTCTTGGCACTATACAATTAGGAGCAACAATAGATTATGCAATCTTACTTACAACTACTTATATAGACAGAAGAAAGAAAGGTATGGAAAAAGAATCTGCAATGATAGATACTCTTAATTATACATCTTCATCAATATTAGTCAGTGGACTTTGCTTCTTTGCAGCTACATTTGGAGTAGGCATTTATTCTAAACTTGAAATGGTTGGTTCTCTATGTACTTTAATTTCAAGAGGTGCATTAATAAGTATGGCTGTTGTAATAATTGTTTTACCTGCAATATTATTAATGTTTGATAAATTGATTATTAAGAAAGGAAAAGATAAAAAAATGAAAAACAAAAATGTTAAAGTTGCATTATTATTAATATCAGGTATGTTATTATTACCAAGTAACACTATGGCATTAACTAAGAATGAAACAGTGTATGGTAAACTTGAAAATAATGGTAATGTTAGAAATATGTATGTTAATGAACAAATTATCAACAAGAATAAAGAGAATGAATTAAAAGATTATTCTGAACTAAAAGATATATTAAATATTAATGGTGATGAAGAATACACGATTAAAGATGGAAATATTATATGGACTGCTAAAGGTAATGATATTTTCTATCAAGGTAAATTAGAAAAAAAATTACCAGTATCAGTAAGTACAAGTTATAAATTAAATGGAAAAAGTATGTCAGTAGATGAAATGTTGGGTAAAGAGGGAAATGTTGAAATAACATTGAAATATAAAAATACTGATGCCCATTATAGAACTATTAATGGTAAGAAAGAAAAATTATATACACCATTTGTAGTAACTTTTGGAACAATATTAGATGCTACTAACAACAGTAATATTGAAGTATCTAGTGGTAAAGTTATGTCTACTGGTAAAAGTAATGTAGTTATAGGTATTGCTACTCCAGGTCTTTATGAAAGTTTAGATTTAAGTAGTTTAAAAAATATGGATACTATAACTATTACTTATGAAACCAAGAAGTTTGAATTATCATCTATGTATTCAATTGTTACTCCTAAAGTATTAGAGAGTAGTGACTTGAAAATGTTTGATAAATTAGATAGTTTATATACTGACGCTGATAAACTACAAGAAAATATGAATTTAATTGATGAAAGTACTCAAAAAATTAAAGGTGGTTCTAATTTACTTAAGAGTAAACTTGGAAGTTCAATAAAGAATTTATCAAGTACTAATAACAAAAACGCTCTAAGCGATGAAGAAGTATCAGCAATTAATAAACAAATATTAAGTCAAATAACTAGTCAATTTGATAGTGAAGAGTATACTTCATCAATAGCTAATGAAGCATGGAAAGAAGTTAGTAAGAGTTTAAATTCTAATGACCCTAAAGTTAAAGAAATAGTTACAACTTGTGTAAAAGATTCTTTAACAGGATATTTAAAAAACAATGATAAACTTGCTGATGCTGCTAAGTGTCAAGCATTTTCAAATAATAAACTTGATATATCATCTCTAAGTGATGAAGAAAAAGCATCATTCTTAAAATCTTGTAAACAAATTAAAGACACTCAAAAGGTATTTGAAACATCTTGTACAAATGTTGCTACTGAAGTAAGTGTATATGTTGCTAAAAATGTTAGTGATGCTGTGTCAGTAACAGTAGCAAAAGAATCTGCAGTGTCTACTGCTAATAAAATTGTACCTGCTTTAGCAAATCAAGTTGCTAATGGTGTTAAATCAGCTTCTATTAGTACAATTTCTAGTTCATTAAATACATTATATTCAGGAGTAGATGAACTTGATAATGGTATTAATCAATTATCAGAAGGTGTTACTAAATTTAATAATGAAGGTATTAAAAAATTAACTAGTACAATTAATAATGATATTAAACCTGCTAGTAAGAGAGTAAAAGAATTAGTTAAACTTGGTAATGAATATAAATCAGTAAGTGGTAAAAACTTAAGTGATGAATCAGAAACTAAATTTGTATTAGTAATAGATTCAGTATCATCAAAAGAGGTAGTTAAAGATAACACTACTAAAACAACTAAAACTACTTTCTTAGATAGAGTTAAAAACTTATTTAAATAACTTGTGTTTTACAAGTTATTTTTTTATAATAGGATTAAGGAGGAACTTATGTTTAATAAGAAAATTGATAAGTTTATAGCAGGAACTTTAGTAGCAACTAATATTTTAGGTGTGTCAGCTGCAACTGCAATTAATAGTGACAGAAAGGAAGTTCAAAGTAATATAGCTAATTCAATGAAAACATATGGAGAATGTGACTTAGTTGAATATTATGATACATATGAAAATGCTTCTAAGAGATTAGAATATTTAAAAAAATTTTGTAATGTTCTTAGTAGTGATATCATAGAAGGTAATTTTGATGTTGTAAGGGAATATACTGACAGATATGTAATCGATGAGGATGCTTCTTCAACTCTTGAAAATGCTCAAAAATCTATTTTAGAAAAAGGTGGAGTAATTACAAATTATAATTTTGAAAAAGGAACTGTAAAAGAAGTTGTTTCTAGTAAGGAAGTATTATCATCAAGTAAGTCTTTTAAAGGGAAAACTGAAAGCGAAGCCTTAAAGGAATCAAAAGAATTCATAACTAAACTTGAAAAAGAATATAATGATGAAAAGTATGATGTTGATGTAGATGTTAAGACTAATCCAATTTATGAAATTGAACCAGAAAGTATAAATGTATCAAAAGAATTTGATAGCGAAAAAGACGCTCTTGCTTATGTAAATGATATGAGAGCAAAAGGATATAATGTTGACTATGATATTAATGAGGTAAATATTAATGTTAATGGGGATGTAGAATATATATATGCTTATGACAGAGACACAGCACATGGTTTATTATTCGATAAAGATCAAGCTGAAGTATATTTGATAGCGCATAGAAGAGTAAGACCTGATTTAATTAGTCAAGGTTATACATTAACAGATGTATCTTTTGAAAGAGTAAGAAGATGGGATACATGGACTTATGATATTGTTTATACTTATTCTAAACCAATTGTTAAAACAGATACTACTGTTAAATATAATTTAAATGCTAATCTTACTAAAGATGGAGTGATTAATGGATATGAATCTACTATTGATTATGAAATTATAGAAAATGAATTTAAAGAAACTATTAAAGATATACTTGTTATTGATAGTGAAATTGAAGAAAATATAAATGGATTTAAATTAGACGTTAGATTATTATTAGATGAATTTATTAACTTTAGAAATGGCCAAATTGATAAAGATATACCAAAACATGATATTGATTTATTCTTCAAAAAATTAGAAAGAATTATTCCTAAACCAGATACTGAAGAAGAAAAAGAAAGATTAGAAAAAGAATTAGAAAACCACTATGATAGAAAATATAATACACCTAAAACAGGTGATGATAGAGATATTGAACTATATTTATTCTTAGCAGGTCTTAGTAGTTTAGGACTAATAGCTACTGGAAAGAAAAGAGAAGATGAAGTTAAAAAGAAATTAAAATAAAAAGAGCTTTATGAACTAGTCAAGTAAAAGTAGACAGTTTAAA
>HG000324.1 GCA_000436975.1 Clostridium sp. CAG:1000 | reverse complement strand
AACAGTAGATGGTATTGTTACTGTTTTTAGATTGTTTCCTTCAAATGCCGTATATTCAAT
This sequence comes from Clostridium sp. CAG:1000, assembly GCA_000436975.1. Lineage (GTDB taxonomy): Bacteria > Bacillota_I > Bacilli_A > RF39 > UBA660 > CAG-1000. Next base: position 4,922 of record HG000324.1, on the reverse strand, counting down.
ATTTTCTAAACCTTCCGGCAATATAACAAATGTTTGACATTAAGTTGACTACAAAAAAAATAGAGATTACTCTCTATTTTGTAAATGTCATATATAACATAAATCCTATCATAACAAGTATTACTACAGTACCATTTATTTGATCAGTTTTTCTACCCTTGTCTCCTATTCCTATAGCCATAGATGTTAATATACCACCAATTAAGCCACCTATATGAGCAGAAACATCAATACCTGGTATAATTAATCCTAAACCTAAGTTTATTAATATAACAGGCAATATTTGACTTCTTAAAAGTCCTTGTAGAGTTGCTCTATAATAATATGTAAAATATGCTATACTACCAAGTAAACCAAATATAGCACCACTAGCTCCTATAGCAAATGTACTAGAACTCATAAATACACATGAGAATAAACTACCCAATATTCCACTAATAAAATATATTAATATAAATCTAATCTTTCCATAATATCTTTCTACTATAGGTCCTAATAAATATAACGCATACATATTAAATGCTATATGCATTATATCAGCATGTAGAAACATTGATGTTAATAATCTATATATTTCACCATTTTGAACATATACATAGTTATTAGCAAGTTCATAAAACAACCTATTATTTTGATCATACAGTGTCATATATATAAATATCATAATATTTAATACTATTAATAAATAACTAATAACAGGTTTTTTAGGACTAAATATCTTAGCTAACTTCTTTTCATTTTTAATAGTTGTTTGATTCATATCTTCAGTTAATTTAAAAAATTCAGTTGGATCCATTTCTTCATTTAAAACAGCATCTTTAACTTTAGGAAAGAATTCTTCAACTACTTTATTCTTTTTAAAGTCATTTATCTTTTCTACTTTAATGGTTTCTATATTCTTATTATCAATTAATTTAACTGCTTCTCCAGTATCCATTAATAAATTAAGCATATTCATTTTAAAAGATAAAGTGCTTTTTTTAATACTTTTCATTATTGCTTTTGCTTTAAAAGTATCATTTTTTAATTGTTCTTCATTATGTATATAATTAGAATTTATCCTAATCAATTTTAAATCACTTTGCATATTTTCTAACCATATTTCACCATCAACACCATTAATTATAATAGGTTTATAATCTTCTTCAGTTATAAAATAATGTAATATTTTAAGTATAATATCATCTTTTTTATCTATTTTAATATTCATATTTTCTTCCTTCCAATAATAATATTTTACTATTAATCATAATATTAGTAAAGAGGAGGATTGATTTTATTAAAATAAATTTTAAAAATATATTGTTATTTATATGGATACTTTTTTTATGGTTACTTAGTGGTTTAATATTTAAGGTTAATAATGATTATTATAGTTTATTAAAACTACCTTTCTTTACTTTAAATGGTAAAATTATAAGCATAATTTGGTTTATAATATATATTTTAATTACTATTAGTATATTTAAAATAATAAAGAAAATAAACATATTTAAAAATAAAGACTATTTATATATATTAATAACTAATTACTTATCTAATCAATTATTTATGTATTTCTTTTTTTATCTTATGAGTCCATTCTTAGGCTTTATTATTACTATAATTATATCTTTATCTACTATATTTTTATATTTAGAAACAAAAAAGATATCAAAAAAGTCATCTTACTATTTGATACCTTATATTATTTATACTACTTATGCATTAGTTTTAATGTCAACTATATATTTTATAAATTTTTAAATTGTTCTAATATTTCCATAAATTCTTTTTCAGGAGGAACACTAAATTCCATAAACTTTCCTGTTATTGGATGATTAAATCCTAAGTACTGTGCATGAAGCATTTGGCCATAATCATTTATTACTTTTCTTCTACCATACATAGGATCATTAACAACAGGATGCCCTATATAATCCATATGTACTCTTATTTGATGTGTTCTTCCTGTTTCTAATATTAATTCGACTAATGTTGAATTTTTATATCTTTCAAGAACTTTAAAATTGGTTACTGCTTCTTTACTATTTTCATCAGTTACAGCCATCTTTTTTCTATCGGTTTTACTTCTACCAATAGGTGCGACTATCTTACCAAAATTATTATCTATAACACCATACACAAGTGCAATATATTTTCTTTTAATTGTTTTATTTTTAAAGCCTTCACTTAATATTCTATGTGCTTTATTACTTTTAGCAACCAAAAGAATACCAGATGTATCTTTATCTATCCTATGAACAATACCACATCTTTCACTTCCGCCCTCATCAGATAAATCATCAGTATGTGCCATTAAAGCATTAACAAGAGTATGTGAGTAATTCCCATTACCAGGATGAACTACCATACCACTTTTTTTATTTACAACGATTATATCATCATCTTCATATAATATATCAAGAGGTATATCTTCTTTATTAATAGATGTATCAATGGTTAAATCTTTAATTAAAATTCTATCGTTCATTTTTAATAAATATCCACCCTTAACAGATTTATCATTTACTAAAATCTTACTAGCTTTAATATTTTTTAATATAAAGCTTCTACTTTCATCTAATATTTCAGTCAAAAATACATCTAATCTTTTACCTTCATTTTCACTATTTATTATTACTTCTTTCATGCTTGCCTTCCTTAAATAAATATATAAGTAGTAATACTACTCCAAATGTTATAAATGTATCAGCTACATTAAATATAGCCATTTCCTTATCAAATATAGTAAATGATATAAAATCTACTACATATCCTCTAAATATCCTATCAATTAAATTCCCTAAAGCACCACTAATTATTAACGATAGTGATATTGAAATGACTTTATTATTAATATTCTTTTTAAGTTCAATAATTAAATATACAAGTAACATAAGTGTAATGATTATAAGCATAACTTTACTATTCATAAAAATACCAAATGCTGCGCCTGTATTCTTAATATAAAAAAATTTAAAAAAATTATTAACAATTGATAAACTATCGCCTACTTCAAAATAATTAGTTATTAATACTTTAGATATTTGATCAAAAATAATTAATGATATAATTAAAATTATTATTTTAAAATATTTTTTCATATATGTATTTTATCAAATTATTAATAGATTGTCTATTAAGATATATCTATTAATATAACATCTTCTCCTAATTTTTTTATTTGAGTGAATTTTATATTTAAATCATCTGACACACTAAACATATTTCTTACGAATTTAGCTTTTTCTATAACAAAATGTATCATATATCCACTACTTGGATCAAACTCTACATCGATAATTCTTCCTATCTTTTTACCATCTCTAATATTAACAATATCTTTTTTTTGTAACTCTGATAATTTCATATTAAATTATATGTTTTTATTATTATAATATTAATCTTTTTACTGATGTTAAAGCAGTTGATTCTATTCTTGATACTTGTGCTTGACTTATATTTAATTCGTTTGCTATTTCTGACTGAGACATTCCATCGATATATCTTTTTAATAGTACTGTTTTTTCTCTTTCTTTGATCTTATTAAGCGCTTCTCTTAAACATAATAGTTTATTTAAATCATCAGTTTTACTCTTATCCTCAATCTGATCAAGCAAATAAATAGTATCTCCTCCATCATTATATATTGGCTCAAATATACTAACTGGTTCACATAAAGAACTAAGTGCATTATATAATTGATAATTTGTAATATTTAGATGCTTACATATCATATCATTAGAAGGATAAATAGAGTTTTCTTTAAAATATTCTTCTTTATAATTAATTATTTGATATGCAAGTTCTTTAATACTTCTTGATATTCTAATTTGACTATTATCTCTAATATATCTTTTTATTTCTCCTTCTATCATAAATACTGCATATGTACTAAACATAACGCCATAAGATAAATCAAAATTCTTAATAGCTTTAATTAACCCAATAGAGCCTATTTGAAATAGATCATCCATATTATCACATCTATTTTGATACTTTTTTAAAATACTTAATATCAGTTTTAAATTACCTTTAACTAGTTTCTCATGAGCAAGTCTACTTCCACTTTTATATTGCTTAAATAATTTTGCCATCTCACCCTGCGAAAGAGTTTCTAATTCACTAGTGTTAATGCCTGTTATTTCAACTTTGTTTTTTGCCATATAAAAAATTCCTTTCAATATATATTGTAAGGAATTTAATATTTTTATTCATTAATCTAATTTAATGTTTTTAGCTAATACTTCAAGAACAGATTTGTCAGTAACTTCTTTAACACAAAATTTACCATCAACATCTACTCTTTCTAAGAAAGCAAAATTATTTGTAAAATCTTCTCCATCAGGAGTAACTTCTGCTCCTAAGAAGTATGTAACTCCCTTATAAGCTGCCTGTCTTAATACAAAATAACTAATACCACTATTTAATTTTAAAATTTGATTTGTTAAATTATCCATTCTTTTTTCCTCCTAATAACTATCTAGTTGGTCCACTTTGCTCAAAGAAAGCATCCCAATCCCAATTATTTATAGCCTCATCAAGTAAATTCTTTTGTTCTTGTTCATTCATATCTTTGACAGCTTCATCAAATGGCTTTTCATCACCGGTTTTTGGTACTTCAACATTTGGTTTGCTTGTATCTTTAAGATTATCCTTATTAACTAGAGCATTTCCATTTTCATCATGACTTAAATCTTGATCTCCAATTTTAGAATAAGTTCCATCAGCATTATGTTTATATGTAGTACCATCTGCTGTTACTTCAACTCCGGTACTAGTATCCATCGCAGTTTCTTTTTGAATTGGGTCTAAATGAATTGGAAATACATCATCAGTTTTACCCGGTTCAGTAGTGCCAGGAGTTGATGGAGTGTTTTGATCAGGTGTATTTCCACCTGGAGTATTTCCACCTGGAGTATTTCCACCTGGAGTATTTC
>HG000323.1 GCA_000436975.1 Clostridium sp. CAG:1000 | reverse complement strand
CGATGTAATTGAATTTTAAAAATATGTGGTATAATTGAACTAACAGATAAATAGTAATTTGTTTGTAAGGAGGAAAATAAAATGTTAGAAGAAAGATTAAAAGAGTTAATTAAAAAATTTGAATTAAAGGATGAAAAGGCAATTACTTTTGGTCATCCTAAAATGAAAACAAAATGGATTTTACCATTACCAGGTATAACTGTATATTCTTTTGAACAATTTCAACCATTCTTTATATATTTTGATAATGAAGGAATAAGCTTTTTTCCATTAGATATGAATAATAAATATAGCATTATAGGTAAATCATTTATATCATGGAATGATTTAAAAGGATTTAATTTTAAAAAAGGATTAATTATGGAAGATGAAATACAATTACAGCTAGAAAATGAAAAAATTGAAATGAAAATTCCGAAATCAAAAGCTATGAATGATTGGGTTAAAACAAATAATGCTTACTTAATAGAACATAATCATTTTTATAATAAGTAATATAAATTACAATTTGAAATGAAGTTGGAATACTAT
>HG000322.1 GCA_000436975.1 Clostridium sp. CAG:1000 | reverse complement strand
TTTAAAACATTCAAAAGATGTTCCAAATCTAATTAAATCATACATTAATTATTATAATAATGAAAGACCATGTTATTCATTAAATTATAAAACCCCAATTCAATATAAAATTGAATCAGGGTTTTAAATGCTCTTTTTTTAAACTGTCTACTTTTACTTGACTAGTTCATTAATAGTCTTAATTTTAATATTGATATTCAACTACTAAACTATGGTGTTGTAGTTGCAGTACAAGTAGCATCTGCATAAGAATCACCAGTAGTAACAGTATCAGCAGTAATATCAGAAGCATCTGTTGGAGTACCAGTATAGCTATATGTTCCATCAGAAACTTTAATAGATGTAACTTTTCCTTCAGCATCTAAAGTAATAGAATAAGCTAATTGTCCACCATCAACAGCTCTACCTTGCATTTCTAATTTTCCAGTAGCTGGAGTACATGCTGTTTTAAGGTTATTACTATAAGTAACAGCACCAGGATTTGTTAAATTGTCAGCAACAAATTGAGTTTGAGCAGTTTTAAACACTTCCCTTGCTTCATTTACAAATGAATTTTTCTTAGAGTCATTGAACATCTTTAATACATTTGGTAATGCGATGATTACTAAAATTGCTAAGATTGCAATAACAGCTAATAATTCAACTAATGTAAAACCTTTCTTATTCATAATATTTCATTCCTTCCTTTCTTTTAGTAGAGAATTTATTTTCTCTATCCTTATGTTTTAATTGTAGCATTAAGACTATTTTGTGTCAATATTAAAATAAAAAGAATGTAAATATTTATACATTCTTATTCATTAGTTGCTGATATTATCTTGGTTACTAAGTCTACCCCATCTACAAAATTATCAACTTTATCTATAGTTCTTAATTTATATTTCTTTTTCATTTCGCGAACAAACAAGTCATAAGAAGAAGGGTCTCTATTTAACTGTTTATACCAATTAGAATTTTGCCTTAAAAATTTTAAATACTTCTCATCTTTTTTTAATTTTTCTAATACTTCGTATTTCATTCATCACCATATAATTTATTTATTTTTTCTTCTTTAGAAGCAGCTTTTTCTTCTTCTTTTTTAGTTTCTCTTGTTAACTCTTCTACTAAACCAACTGCTTTTTGAATAGAATTAATATTTTCTTCAAGTGAATCAATATTAATATTTTTAAGAGTATTTAAAAGCCCTTTTATACTTATTTGATCACTTATATCATCTTTTATATATTTCTTCCATATTTCATCATCTTCACCATATAAATCATACAATTCATAAAATGATTGCCATGATACATTATTCTTTTTTACATAATCAGCAAATTCAGGATGATTAGAAACAAATTTTTTAAAATTATCTAACTTTGACATATTAATATATATGAAATTAAAAAGAAAAGTTGCTTACTTTTCTTTAATCTCAAAATAGTTTCCACTATCTAAATATAAAATACCTTTTTTATTTTCAAGTTTACTAACTATATCAACATATTTATTTAATGATTTTAACTTAGTAGTTGTTACATATACCATATTACCATCATTCATATACAATAAGAATCTATCGCTATCATAACTAGTCTTAGAATACTCTATTTCACTTATCATACTTATTATATTATTATCTATATTTTTAAAAGCATTTACAAACTTCTTTTCATTACTTTCTGGTATATAGTTTATAAGAGTTGGTACACTAAGTACATCATCTAAATCATATAATTTATTATCAGATAATCTATATTTATTTTCACTTCTTACTAAATATAATATTTTCTTTTCTTTAATAGTAAGTTCAAGTACAAAATTCCATTTCTTTTTAATAGTTACATTTTCTATTAAATCTAATTTTAATAATTTCTTCTTAATTTTATTAGTATTTAATGATAAAAACTTAGGATAATTCTCTATACCAGAAGTTTCTATAATTTTTTCATCGCTATAATAATTATTATTTAAAACCACTATATTTTTAGTCTTTATATCAAGTAAATACACAGTCAAAAAATAGCATATAATTATAAATGCTATAAAAGACAAAAACTTTAATGGATTAAATTTTCTTTTTACTCTTTTTTTCATTTTTATTACCTAATATTTCTTTTACTTTATCAAGTATTATAGTACTAGATGATATATCTTTTATCTCACGCAGATTATTCCTTACTTCTTTGAATGTTTCTTCATCAAACATTTCATCAATTGCATTAGTTAAACTTTCAGTATTTAAGTCTTTTTCTTCTAACATTATACTAATCTTTTTATTAACAAGATCTAATGCATTATAATACTGATGATTATTCGCAACATAAGGGCTTGGTATTAAAATACTTGGTGTTTTAGTTGCCATTATCTCAGCAATGGTTGATGCTCCAGCTCTTGAAATAATCAAATCACTTGATTTCATTATAGTTGGTAAGTTATCAAAAAAGGGTACTATCTTAGTACTTTTTGGCACTATTAAATTATTATTCAAATCATTAAAACTCTTTTTACCAGTTATAAATAATATTTCAGTATCTTCTCTTTCAAATGTTCTTAAAAAATCCAATATTCTTTCGTTAACAGATGTACTTCCAAGAGAACCCATAACTATAACTATAAGTTTCTTTTCTTTAGTAAATCCTAAATTAGTTTTATTATATTTTTTACATTCTATTGCTCTTTGACTAACTGGATTACCCGTATAAATAATATTCTTACATTTAAGTTTTCTCATTCCATCTTTAAATGATGTGAACACTGCATCAGCATACTTAGATAAGAATATATTAGTTTTACCAGGTAACATATTTTGCTCATGTAAAAATACCTTAACTTTTCTTTTTTTAGCAGCTAAACATACTGGAAGTGTTACATATCCACCAAATGCAATTACTGCATCAGGTTTAAATTCATCAATTATTTTTAAACATTTTCTATATGATGAGACTATACAACCAATATTTTTAATATTTCTTATTATATTGGTTTTAGATAGTCCATATATTTCAAGTCCAACAAATGGTATACCCATACCAGGTATTAATTCACTTTCCATTCTGTCTTCTGTTCCTATATATAAATATTCATTCTTTTTGTCTTTTTTTATTTCATCAAGCACAGATAAGGCTGGATATATATGTCCACCTGTCCCTCCTGCTGTTAAAATAAATTTCATAAAGAATTCACCTCACACACACTATTATATACTATTTTTCACTTTTATGCATTAAATCTAGTATATTTTTTCTTAAAAGTTGATTGGCACTCTCTAAATCTAAATCTTTTATATCAATAGGTGCTCCTATTCTAGTAGTTAAATTTCCATCTTTTCCTATGTATTTTCCTGTTATTGCAAAAGGTACTATTAATGCTCCTGTCTTTTTAGCAAGAGACACTGCTCCATATTTAAATGGCAAGAGTTCTACTTCATCTTTAGTACCAATAGTTTTATTCCTAGTCCCTTCTGGAAATATTCCTAATGCTTTACCACTATTTAAAATATCTAATGCTTCATTTTTTGCATTTTTATCATGTATACTCCTATTTACCTTAATACACCCAGAAAGCTTATAAAACCATCTAAATGGTCCATAGAAGTATTCATCTTTAGCCATATAATGTATTACTCTTTTAGTAACCATCATTACATTGTATTGATCATGAGTATGCATATGGTTTCCACAAAGAATTATAGCCCCAGAAGAAGGTATATTTTCACTTCCTATTACTGTTGGTTTATATTTTAATTTAAAATATGTTATTACAAATGGTTTTAATAATTTATAACCAAATTCTCTTTCTGATTTATTCTTCTTCATCATTCAATAGTTTTCTATATGCTACCTTTCCTACTAATGTTTTTGGAAGCTCTTTTCTATAGCCATATGCATATGGTAAAGAATATGATGCAATATTTTTTTCACAATAACTTTTAATACTTCTTTTAACTTCACTTGTAAGTTCAATATTATCTTTAAGGACTATATAGGCTTTAATAACTTCTTTTTTATATGGATGTGGTACTCCAATTACTGCACAAGTTTTAACATAAGGATGAGATGATATTATTTCTTCTATTTGTCCAGGATAAATATTATAGCCACTTGATACAATCATTCTTTTAAGTCTTGATTTGAAATATACAAATCCATCACTATCCATATATCCCAAGTCCCCACTATGTAACCATAGTTTTTTATCTTTATGTTTTTTAAGTATTAAATCAGTTTCTTTTTTATTGTTTAAATAGCCTTTCATAACAGTAGGCCCACTTATGCATATTTCACCTATTTCAAGTGGCTTTAATTCATCTTCTGTACCAGGTTTTACTATTTTTATAAAAGAGTCTGGTATAGGTACTCCTATGCTTTCACATCTAGACTCTTCAAGAGGCATCATAGTGACACCAGCAGTTGCTTCAGTCATACCAAAAGCAGTTCTTACTTTAGTTTTACTATTATGACTTTCTAAAAATTCATCTATTTTTTTATTTAATGAAGTTGACAAATTGTCCCCTCCACAAATAATACATTTTATAAATGATAAGTCTTCATCTTTAAGCTTCTTACTGTAAGTAAGGGTTTCTAATATAGAAGGAACACATGCTATAATATTAGGCCTATATTTAAGTAGGGTTGCGTCAAACTTTTTAGGATCAACACTTGGAAGTATAATTGCATGTCCTCCACTTACTAAACAAGCATGGAAAGTGCAACCAAGACCAAATCCATGAAATATTGGCATTATTGCAAGGATACTTACACCATCACCTAATACTTTATTTATTTCAAGTTCACTAAACACCAAAGAGTTAAAATTCATATTAGTAAGCATTATCCCTTTAGGTATACCAGTAGTTCCACCACTGTGTAAAATAACACTTACATCATCACCCTTATTTTTATCAATCACCTTTTTACCATAGAATCTTCCTAGTGTTATAAATCTTGTATATGGAATTATATCATCTTCAATAGGTCTTAATAGTTTTCTGCCTTTAGTTACATAAAAACAAACTTTAGTTATTGGATCCATTGATTCTGAAATTGGTGCATAGACCACTTTTTTAACACTAGTTTCTTGTCTTATATTTTTAAATTTAGAATACGCAATATCTGCTATAAAAAGATATTCACACTTAGTTAAATTAAGTGCAAACTTAATTTCTTCTTCGCTTGATAATGGATGAAGCATATTAACAACTGCCCCTATTTTATTAAGAGCATAAAATGATATTATTGCCTCAGGTGTATTAGGACTACATATAGTTACATTACTATTTTTAACAACACCAATTTTAGCATAAGACTGAGCACACAAATCTATTTTTCTTAAAAGGCTCTTATATGTTACTTTAGTCCCAAAATAAGAATATGCTATATTTGAAGGATACTTAATACATGCTCTTTTTACAAGTTCATACATTGAAGTATCCGGATATTTTAATGTACTTTTCATATCTTTATAGTACTTAAACCATGGATATTTATTTGTTTTAATTTTTATCATTCCCTTCTTTAATCATTCTTTTTACTGTATTCATAAGTCTATTATTTTCTACTTCTAAATCTTGTTTAACTTTATATGGTTTACCATATGTTATTTTAATACTTCTTCTAAATATTTTATATTTACCTGTTATGGCAAAAGGTACTATGTATGCATTGGTTTTTTTAGCAAATGATACAGCACCGTATTTAAATGGAAGCACTATTTCATTTGTTTTATTAACTGTTCCTTCTGGAAATATTCCAAGCACTTCATTATTTTTAAGCACCTCTACTGCTTCATTCTTTGCATCTTTATCATGTATACTTCTGTTTACAGGGATACAACCCATGCTTCTAAAAAAGAAATTAGTAAATTTTGATTCGAATAACTCTTTCTTAGCCATCATATGCACTGTTCTTTTAGGAGTTGAAACCATTATTAAAGCATCTAAAACACTAGTATGATTACCTGCTAAAATAACGCTTCCATTTTTAGGTATATTATTTTTACCATAACTTCTTGGTAAATAAATTAATCTAAATAATGGCGTACCAATAAATTTTATTATTTTATACATAATATAATTCATATATCTTACTCCGTATAATTAAGTATATCATATTATTATATATTTTACACCAAGAAAAAATAATAGATTGTTTGTTATCTATTATTTTGTTGATTATTATATTTTGTTATTTTTCTTTAAGTAATCAATTAATTGAATATATCCTGTATCATTCCAAAACTTAAATCTTTCATTATCATCAAATGTCGCTAATGTTTTAGTTTGTCCATCAGGTATAAAGATAAAATCCCAACACCAACCATGTTTTCCTTGAAGCCTCTTAGAAATAGTTCCTTCTGTTATAGATTCGAATACAACTGGCTCTTTTCCATATTCACAATAAGCAAGTGCTTGTACAAATCTAGCTTTTCTATTTTCTTCGCCTTTTAATAATTTAAGTACACCTTTTTCTCCGAGTGTATCTTGTACATAATGCGTATATGCAGCTGGAAAACCATTAAGTGCATCTATCATTATTCCTGTGTCATTTTTAACTACAGTTGTTTTTAACTTTTCACTTGCCCACTTTGCGGAATAAGCAGCAACCTCTTTCACACTATCAGCTTGAATTTCAACTGTATCTATTTTTACATTATCCACTTGTACACCAAGCGGCTCTAATACTTCCTTTGCTTGAGCAATCTTTGCCCAATTTCCTGTTACTAATGTTATTTTCATTTTAAATTCTCCTTCTTACATTTCTTTTAATATTTTTATTATTTCTTTTTTTGTATCACATAAATCTGCATCTATAACAATAAATCTTTCTTTAAATTTTTTTGCCATAAACGAGAACCAATATGCAGTTCTTTTTATTATATATATTTCATCTGGAGTATATTTTTTTTCATCTCTTTTTTCAGCTCTTGTAATCGAATTGTCAACATTACCAGTCAGCAATATTGTTTTATCAGGAATAATACAAAAAAAACTTAAATATTCATATAATTTCATTATACTCTCTTTTTCTGAAAAACCATATTTTTTTGACATTTTTATTCCCTCTGTAATACAAACTGTATCAAATCCTCTATCGCTAATGACATTCTTATAGTTATTTAAAGCTGGTATAACGAAGTTTTCTTCATCGTTCGTTTGCTTTGCACAAATTAATAATGCTTCCATTTTTGGATTACCAGTTTCGAAAAAACGACTTTTTTTAGATGTTAGAATCTCAAATATTCTTTTATTATATTCGTCTGTACATTTGTCATTAATTTCGTCATTAAATAAAGTATCACTTAAATTATCACTTTCCTTCAATTCATTAAAACATTTGGTTTTACCTATACCGCAGATACCCTCTATTGTAATTAATTTTCCTCTTTGCATAATTGCCTCTTATTATATTTCTTCATATCCCTTCTCCCAAAAGAAGTATACCCATTGTTCTTGACTTATCAAGTTGACGTATTTGATATCAAAATACTCATTATCTAACTCTATATGTTTCATGTCATTGTTTAAAAACAATGAATATGCAGCTAAAACAGTTTTTCCTCTTGACGTCAATTCATTAACAAGTAAATTAATACTCCTTCCGTGGCTTATCATATCTTCAAAAATTATATATTTGTCTATATTATCATCATAATAGCCATTAGACCATTGTGGTTCACCATAATCCCACCTTTCATTGGACTTTGTCATTTTTATTTGAACTACATTAACATCCCTTATATTGGTTCTATGTGAAACAGCAACTAGCAAAGGCAAACCTCCTCTTGCTAATCCTATAAGGCCTATTTTTTGACCAGAATAATTTTTATTAATATCATCTGCTATCAAATTAACTGCTTTTAAAAAATCTTTCTCACCAAACTTTATTTTTATATCAGGATTACCACCATTTATTAATTCTTCTTTTTTTAAACATTTCTTCATTATATTTGCTCCTTATATATTAATGGATCTTCTAGCTTACATTTTTTAAATGCTTCTAATCTATCCTTACATGCTGTACACTTTCCACAAGAAAATTCTTTATTGTTATAACATGTCCAAGTTTTAGAAAAAGGGACATTTAATTTTATTCCAATTTTTATAATTTCTTTTTTTGTTAAATCTACTAATGGCGCAACTATTTTAACTGTTTTTTCAGTTCCGATACTAGTTAACAACTTGAAAGCATCGTTAAATTCTTCACTACAGTCTGGATATAAATTTCGAGCAAGTTCACCCTCGTTATGGATACCATAATAGATAATATTAATATTTTTGCTCATAGCATAAGATACACATACCGACAACATTATCGCATTTCTAAATGGAACATTTGTTGATACTCGTTTATTTTCTCGTACCTGTTTTATTTGCTCGCTATAATCTTCTAGCGGGATATCATTTTTTGATATATTCAAGAGAGAACATTTTTCATCGAAAAATAAATTTTTCAAATATATTATTTTATTATATACACCGTAATGCTTTGCAATTCTTTTGACAGCTTTTAATTCATTTGCATTTTTTTGACCATAATTAAATGAAATTGTTTCTACATTATCTATACCATATTTTTTAATTGCTAATGCCAAGCAAACTAAACTATCAACACCTCCACTCAATGTAACTAATACTTTGTTCATACTTCCTCCATTAATTTTCTAGCAGTCATAACCCCAGAAACTGATGCCATCATAAGTCCAACAGTTAGTCCTCCGCCTGTACCTATTGAGTAAAGATTTTTCAAAGAAGTTTCAAAACTTTTATTTAAAATCAATTCATTACCATAGAATTTAATCTCAGGGCCGTAAAGTAAGTTATCATCGTCATCAAAATGTGGAATTACCTTACTAACTTGTTTGATAAAATTAGTAATATTAACGATAGTTCTATAATCGAGAACTAAGGACAAATCTCCTAAAAATGCTCCCGGATACGTTGGCTTAACACTATTTTTACTAAGTTGCTGTTCAGTAGTTGTTTTCGCATTAACAAGATCACCAAGCCTTTGAACAAAAGGTTTCCCGCCACTTAATAAATTTGATTTTTTAGCGATGTTGAAACCATATTCAATCGGTGAATCTAATGGTTTCTTAAATTTATATGAAACTAATATTGCTAAATTAGTATTTTCGCTTTTTTTATTTTTAAAAGCATGTCCATTTACCAACGTAAGACCGTTATCATAAGTCTCAGGTGTTACAAAACCACCAGGATTTTGACAAAAAGTTCTAACCTTATCTCTATACGGAATTGGAGTAGCAATGATTTTACTTTCATATAGTAATGAATTGACTTCCTCTAAAGTACTATTTTTCAATTCATATCTTACACCAATATCTAAATACCCATTTCTTGTAGATAAGTTATATTTTTTAGATATTTTTTCCAACCATTGTGCGCCATCAACGCCAACAGCAAGGACTACCTTATCAGAAAATATATCTCCTTTATTAGTTCTAACTCCCTTGATTCTATTTTTTTCAACGATCAAATCATTAACTTCTGTATTAAACAACATATCAATTTTATCTTCAAGATAGTCTTGCATTTTTTTATATAATTCATGAGATTTTTCGGTACCTAAATGTCTAACAGGAACATCAACCAAGCTCATGTTATTTTTTTTGCATTCTTTTTGTAAATTAATAATTTTATCAAAGTTTTTTATTCCTTCTAACTTTTTGGTAGCGCCAAATTTTAAATATATATTATCCACATATGTTATATACTTTTTTATTTCTTCAGTGCTATAATATTTTTTTATAAAAGTATCATCTTTACCACCTATGTAGATATCATTTGTATCTTTATTATATGAAGACAAATGGTATGACAAAAGTTTACCATCAGAAAATGCACCAGCGCCACTAAACCCACCTATAATATTGCAAATTGGCTTACATTTTGCACATTTTCCAGTTCTTTGTAGAGGGCACACTCTTCGCTCAATTCTATTTCCCTTCTCAATCAACAAAATTTTACCAGAATATTTCAATTTTGTTAATTCATATGCGCAAAAAATTGAACTAGGGCCCATACCAACAATAATCAAATCATATTTTTCTTTCATACTTATACACTCCTTTATTATTGTTTTTATCATAATATCCGAAC
The DNA here is from genome assembly GCA_000436975.1 of Clostridium sp. CAG:1000. GTDB lineage: Bacteria > Bacillota_I > Bacilli_A > RF39 > UBA660 > CAG-1000. Next base: position 5,289 of record HG000322.1, on the reverse strand, counting down.
TCATCATTCATTTTTTCTAAATAGGCACATTTTTGTTCTTCCTCAAGATTAAGATACGTTGCAATAATGTCACTACATATATCTGCAATTTCTTCCATATTATATTTTTCTGAATTTATCTCAACATATGGAAGATTATATTTTTTTAAAAACGAAATCATTATTGGGTAACCATCTTTAAGAGCCTCGCTTGATTCCAAATCCGGATCGGCATTATTTCTGCTATAAATTCTTTTTTTTCTCACTTCGGGCGAAGCATATAACAAAAATGTTATATCAGGCTTGCAGCCCATAGTAAGTGCGACATCAAAGTATTCTGATTCAACATTTTCGTGTTCAAAATAATATGTAGAGGACATGCTTCTTTCTACTATTATCTTCTCACTTTTATCATTATCAAACATGCATCTAAAAGTATAAAATACAAAACTCAAATATTTATTATCAGATTCTCTGATTTTCTTAATAAAATCATTATATTTATCCTCATGTATGTTCAATGTTTCTACGATTTTTTGTTCATAATGTTTAAAACCAGTTTTTTTTGCAACCAACTTCGATATACTAGATTTCCCACACCCATCCATTCCTTCAAAAGCTATCAACATATTAATTCTCCTTTTTAATGTTTTTCTTCAATTTTTTTGATTTTTTTAATTACTTGATATGTAAACGGCGTAGCTAAAACTTCATATGAGAGTTTCCAAAGATACTGACTTGCCATTGTTGTTATAATAATTGTGTGATTAACATTTCCAATAAATGCAATTGATACAAATATAACCGTATCTAATAATTCGCCGACAATTGTAGAGCCTATGGTCCTAACCCATAAAAATTTGTCCTTCGTCAATTCTTTTATTTTTTGCATCAAGAATGCGTTGGATAAACTTCCAAATAGAAAAGCCATAAGTGATGCAATAAATATTCTTGGGGTTGTACCTAATATTGTTTCATATGACGATTGCATATTCCATGTACTCGCAGGAGGCATTATAATTGTAAGTTGAAAGAACAATACCATAAATGCATTAGCGATAAACCCTAATATAATAACAAGTTTTGCTTTTTTATATCCATATATTTCGGCTATAACATCACCTATAATATAAGTAATAGGAAATAATAGTGCAGAGCATGGTAAAATAACACTTTTAATTTCAAACAATTTAGTAGCCGTTATATTAGATATTAACATCGTCGCAACTGAAATAATTGAAATAATAACAAATAATTTTGAAAATTGTTTTTGTTTCATTTTAATTTTTCTCTCCTTTCAATCTAAGTATAAAATAGTTTCAAGAAATTGAAAAATACATTTTTTTCATAAAAAAATAACCAAAATTTCTAATAAATTTTAGTTATTCTTATATAATTTTTTGTTATTAAATTTATTTGTTATAGTCTTTTTCTATTTAGTTATACCATAATTATTTATTATAACTAATAGCAAAGAATTAGTATTTTTAATATTTTTAGTTAAGACATTAAAATAATTATTCAAATCTATGCCATTTTTCTTGGCTACTGTGTATATTGACTTGCTATCTTTTAAATAAATAATATTATCAAATGTATAACCATTAGTTATTTTTACTATAACATTACTTATAAGCGTTTCATTGCAATTAGTAGTTAAAACAATATCTAAGCCTTTTGATTTTATCTGATGTAGTAACTCAAATAATGCTATAAAATTCGAATCTTGTATTCTCAAACTATCAAAATAGTTATCTATTTTTTTTGAAATATCAGAATTTATTAAAGAATCATATATATTTTCTTTAAATTCTTTCTTTTTTAAACTTGTATTTAAATCATCTTTTAATAAAGACTTATAATAGTTATAGAAATCTTTCTCATACTTTTTTAAAAAAGTGTCGATATTTAAATGTACCCCTTTTATTTCTTTTTTTGGTTTCAAATCATTATATTGTTTTAATGCAGCAAAGTCTCTATAAGGAAGCTTTGCTTCAGTTAAATTTAAACTATTAAACATCGAAACAAATTGATTTAATTTTATTTTAAGTTCATCTAAATCATAATCATCACTATTACAAAGCAACTCAAACTCAGCAAACCCACCAAGCCCTTCAATATTATCAACCATAATGCTATATGTATACTTTTCATCTTTAAGTTCATATGTTAATCTCTTTTTGTTTACAATAGTATAACTATAATAACCAATCATTGAAAATAATTCTACAAAATTTTCATAGTTGTTAAGATCCATATCAAAATTGCTTTCTAATTTTGTAAATGAATTTGAAAAGTCATTTGATTTGCCTTTGAAAGTAATTTCCATACTATCATTTGCTTTTCGTATTCTAAGACATGTTCTATTTTTAATATAAATGCTATTTATATCAGTAAAATATTCATCTATTTCTATTCCTTCTTTAACTAATTTAAACTTTAACACATCTATTTTAGAAATCAATTCTTGTTCTTTTAAACAGTAATACTTCTTTTCTGTTTCTATTCTCTTACTCATTTTTACCTCTTTTCTATTAATGCAATCATATATTTACCAAGGATATTTTCAAACATAAAATAATTAATATCACACCTATTGCCCAACGTAGAATCAATTACTTTTTTAAAAGTTGAAAAAGTAATAAAATAATTCCCGGCATCCTTTAAAAACTTAGTATATAAATATTTATTAAACAAATATGGTATTTTACCAGTCTTTTTAGGATCTTCTATTTCTATAATAATTGTTTTTTTTGCTATTTTTGTAACAGAATTTAATAATTGTTTAATTTCTTTTTCATTATCCATATGATGTAATGTATTTTTACAAAAAGAAACATCAAAAGCATTTTCTTGAAAAGAAAAATCAAGAATGTTATCGTTAGTATAAATCACATTACAGAATTTTTTTTCATCGTTTTTTAATTGATATAAATTAATGTCATTTCCAACTACCATATCTAAATCATCACATACTTTAAAGATATCGCAACTGTCACCACACGAAACATCAATTACAGACTTAGCATCTCCAATTAACTTTTTTATCAATTCTCTTAGTTCTTTCTTTTTTCGCCTTTTGCTTGTTATTATGTATTTCTTTATATATTTATCATAAATTTCATATCTTTTACTATATTTTTCCATAACTAAAGTTTCATCATCATATTCATCATTATAATACTTTGCTTTCTCGTTAGCTAATTTTAATATTTCATTATACTTTTTAAGTTCCTCCATATATAAAGAATTTACTTTTTTAATTTTGCAAGTAATCAAAATAGATGACTCATTTAAAAAACACACTGGAAAATAATTTATTATATTAATTTTATATATTTTTTCAATACTATCTATCACTTCTAAAACATTAAGCGGTATTGAAAGCGAGTAGTTAACGAGCTTACTATTTTTTAAACAATAATACTTATTTTCGCATAAGAATATTATATATATTTTATCTTGAGAAAAATCAATAATATTTTTATTTTTTAAATTATATATTTTCTTTAAATAAGTATAATTATTATTCATTAATTATTCCCCCATTCTCAGATAATTCTTCTTTTATAAACTTTTTAGAAAGAGGAGTTAAATTATTTTCAATACACACTAAATTAATTTCAACTGTTGGAAGTTTATATTTAAGATCTATAACTTCTATTGTCTCACTTTCCCTATTTAAATTTTCACCTTGTACTACATAGCCTATACCTAAGTTTCTTTTTACAGACTCTATTATTAATTCCTCAGTACCGAATTCTAATATTGGTTTTATTTCAATTGCACCATTTAATTCTGTAATCAAGTTTTTTCTTAAAGTACTTTTTTGAAGTGGCATAATAATTTTTTCATTTTCTAAATCCGATAACTGTTTAATTTTTGATTTATTGTTTTTTGATTTAATAAAACAAGTATTTATATAATGTATTGGCTTTACTTTTAGATTGTTGTACGGTGAAACTATAGGTGAAGCATCTACAACAAAATCAATTTCATGTTTTTCTAATGCTTCAATTAGCCCTAATGTAGAAAGTTCTATGACTTTATATGTAACATTTGGATGTTTTTCCATAAAATCACTCATTTTATCAAGTAAATAATTTCTAACCAAATGAGATTGTACACCTATAATGATACTTCCAGACTCCGAATCATTATTAGATGATAGCATTCTTTCACATGCGAGTAACAATTTTTGGGAATCCCTTACATATTTTAATAATATTTCTCCATCAGATGTCAAAGAAACTCCTTTATTTGCTCTATAGAATAGTGAAACCCCTAATTCTTCTTCTAATTTGTTAATACTTTTACTTATAGCAGGTTGTGATATATATAATTTATTTGATGCTTCTAAAAAACTATTAGATGTCGCAACTGCTAGAAATATCTTTAAAGAATTTAAATTTACATCTCTCATTTTTGCCTCCATGTTTTAATAGTATCTCATTATTTATTATAATGTCAAATAATAATTAGTTAGTTGTTTATAACTTTTAGTTATATAAAAAGTATAAAAAAAAGAACTCATACAAAAGAGTTCTAATTTAATTTTTCTTTAACTATAGTATTTACAAGTTTCATATCAGCCTTACCTTTAAATATTGGGGTTAATTCTTTCATAACTTTACCCATATCTTTAATAGATGATGCTTTAACAGATGAAATAACTTCATCTATTTTACTTCTAACTTCGTCTTCTGATAATTGCTCTGGTAAATATTTACTTAATACTTGAACTTCTTTAAGTAAGTTTTCTACTAAGTCATTTCTACCTGCTTTTTTAAACTCTTCAATACTTTCTTTATGAGTCTTAACTTGTTTACTTACTACTTCTATAACTGTATCATCACTAGGTGACTCAGTTCTATCCATTTTATTATTTATTTTAAATAAATCTATGGCTGACTTTAAAAATCTTAAAGTGCTTAAAGTTTCTTTATCATGTGACTTCATAGCTTCCTTTATATCAGTCATTATAGTATCGTATAACATTATATCACTCCTAATTATTATCTTTGTTTATTATGTTTTTTAGCATTTCTGATAGCTTCTTTTTTAGCTTCTCTTCTTTTAATACCAGGTTTTGAATATTCTTTTCTCTTTTTCATTTCGGTTGGGATACCGCTTCTTTGAAATTTGATTTTAAAACGTTTTAATGCACCCTCAACATTACCGTCTTTAACTTCTACATGTGTCATCACTACTTCCCTCCCTTCATGACTGTAATTAATTATATTACAATATCTTACAAATTTCAAGTAAATTGGACGATTTTGTTATTTAAAGAAGTAAATGCAATTTATT
>HG000321.1 GCA_000436975.1 Clostridium sp. CAG:1000 | reverse complement strand
TGGAATGCTAACTCATATACATTAACAATAAATCCAAATGGAGGAACATGGAATAATACAACAAGTAATTCAACAAAGACAGGGACAACTAATTCAACATTGTCAATAGCAAATCCAACACCAAAGGGATACACAGTATCATTTAATACAGATGGTGGAAATAATGTTAACAGTATAACTTCACAAAGAACATTTACAAATTGGAGTTTAAGTGGTTCTGGAAGTATAAGCGGAACAACATACACATTTGGAGCAGGAAATGCAACATTAACTGCTAATTATAATAACGGTAGTATTACACTTCCAAGTGTATCAAAAGCAGGACATAAATTCAAAGGATGGTATAGTAATGGATGCAGCGGTACTTTTATTGGTAATGCTGGAGAAAGTTATACACCAACAAGTAATGTAACGTTAAAAGCATGTTACTCATATTATGCATATATATTAGATGTTTATCCAAATGGTGGAACATGGAATGGGACAACTGAAAAGACAAGAATAGAACCACGAGCTAATCCAAAGCCATCAATCTATGGAAACACGAATTATACTGGTAAAATAGGTTCAACAATTGACATACCAAATCCAATACCTCCATCTGGTTATACAGTATCATTTGATACAAATGGAGGAAGTTCTGTTAGTAGTATAACTTCAACAAAGTCATTTAATGGATGGAATAATTCAAGCCCAGGTACATTCTCTGGAACAACTTATACATATGGTGAGGGTAGCGGATATATAACAGCAAACTATAAAAATAATTCAGTTAATCTACCAACACCAACTAAATTAGGATATACATTTGGTGGATGGTATACAGCAAGTAGTGGAGGAACTAAAGTAAATAATACATATACACCAACAGGAAATATAACACTTTATGCTCATTGGAGTGCCAACTCATATACATTAAGTTTTGATGCTAATGGGTGTGGTACGCTTAGAGTTTCATATGTTACTGCAACTGTTGGTAAAACATATGGAGATGCAGATGATGGAGATGGGCTTCCATCGATTGCTCTAACAACAGGCAAAAATTTTGATGGATGGTATACTTCTTCAAGTGGAGGAAATAAAATAACTAATAGTACGACAGTTACTGCAAGTAGTGATAATGGAACGCTTTATGCTCACTGTAGTTATATAAATTATAATATAAATTATAATTTAGCAAATGGAACTCATGGAAGTTCACATCCTACCTCTGCTAAATATGGAGATGTCATAAATATATCAAAACCTAGTAAGAAAGTAACAATAAATTTGAGTAGAGGTACAAATGCAAGTAATGCTACAATAAGTTCGACATCTGTAAGTGCAGCACAAACATTCGCAGGATGGACTGCAACTAACTTAAATACAACAACGGCAAGGAGAGGAACAAGTAGCTCTTCAGTTAATACTCAATGGTCAAGCGGTAGTACAAAGTCAACATACACATATTATAAGAATTTAACTGTGACAAATAATGCAACAGTTAAATTGACTGCCAATTGGACTCAAAAAAGTGTTACCCTACCAACTATAACTAAATCAGGATACAAATGTGGTTGGGCAACTTCATCAACTGCAACAACATATACATATGAATCTGGTGCTACATATGTACCTAATGCTAATGGTAGTAGTAATTTAACTTTATATGGAGTATGTAAGCGCATAGCACCCCCAAGTCTAACTGTAAAGTTTACAACATCTGCTGGTTATACAAATACATGTACTAGTACGTATACAACAACTCATGGTTCTTGTACATTTGATGATGGATATTATGCGCCATTATCATTAAGCATAGTGGCTACTGATACAAATGAAGTAACTAATATGAAACTAGAATATAATAAACCAGGACAAACAAGTTATACTGACATTACTGGTTCTTATGAACTATCTCCTACTAAGTCAGGTAATACATATACTGCAACAACAAGTATAGGTTCAACTGGTAAGAGAAAGCTAAGAATTACTGCAACTAATAATCAAGGCAAAACAGGTACGGTAATTCTAAACATAAATATAATACCTCAGACTTTTGCAGCACAAAATAATTGTACGGATAAGACAATTACAGCTGCTGGTAATATATTTGTATGGAAAGGTGAATCTTCTTGTACTAATGCTAGTAAATCTCCTTGTGGCCAAATGCAAGCAGATACATTAGGTCTTATATCTAAGGGTGCAGAATTATGCTACGTTAAAACAATTTCATCAAGTTCTAATGTAATATTTATAGCAGCATGGATTGAAGAAAGTCAATTCAGCCATAAAGGTGGCGTATTAACTAAAGGATACCCTGGTTATGGAACGGCCACTACAAAAACATTTAATGGAAAAACATATTATTATTCTAAATTAACTGCTTGGTGTAAAAATGCTTCGTGTGGTGGTGGTTGGGTTATAAAACCTGAAATATAATAAATAAAGTTAAAAAGGAATGAAAAAACATTCCTTTTTGTTTTATGACATGATATAATTTTTATGGTAGGTGGTTATATGAAAAAAGTATTAGTTGGAATATTAAGCATTTTATTTATTGTGAATGTTGAAGCAGCAACATCAATAAGAACATATAATGAGTCTATGAATGTTTCAAAAACATACATTAATTCATATAAGGATGTTGATAAATATATATCAATGAGCAATAATAAATTTATATATAAGAATGGAAAGGTTAATTCATCTAGTAATTTTACAGGCAGTGGAGGACTATTAAATGAAGATGAATTTAAAATAGGTAAAGAATATTTATATAATGGTCTTAATTTTTGGATAATTTCAAATATAGATGGTAAATATTCTATAGTAGATCCTGAATATAAAAATAATAATTATATAAATAATACAGTGTCTCAAAGCAATAAGTCAGGTGTAAGGGTTACTGCTTTTACAAAAAGTAGTGCAAGAGTAACTGGCTTAGGAACAAGACTTAATCCATGGGAATTTGCTAAAAGACAATTTGAAGTTAAAATAATTGTAGAAAATGGAATAGTGGCAACTACGCCTTTATATATTATTGAAGATATGGATGGAAGTGTTTCTGTTGTCGGTAATAATGGTTATGCTTTTGATAGCGTTAGTTGTACTAATAGTCAGAACGCTGTGTATGAAAATGGTAAAATAAATATTAAAAGTATATTAGCAAACACCCAATGTACCGTTAAATTTGTAAATCCAGGTAAAACAATTTCTTATAAAGAAGAGGAACAAACGTATGATGTTAAATATAGTGGATATTATGAATTAGATGCCTATGGAGCTCAAGGCAACGGTTCTGGTGGAAAAGGTGGACATACATATGGAAAAGTATATTTAGAAAAAGATACGAAATTAGTAATAAATACAGGTGGGGAAAACGGTTATAATGGTGGTGGTTCTGGTTATTATAATGGTGGCGGTGCTACAACTGTTAATGCCTCCGGAGAAGATTTAATGATTGCTGCTGGTGGAGGCGGTGGCAAAGATGCTAACGCCGGAGGTAATGGAGATTCAAAAGGTGGTGCATCAGTAGGAGCAGAAGCAGGAAGCGATGGAACTAATCATGGCGGTGGTGGTTCAAGTTATAATTATACTTATAAATATAATTGTAATGATTGCTATACTGGTGAAAATACTTGCGTTGGTGGCACTATTTCATATAATTGTAGTAGTTGTCACACGGGCCATAATACATGTGTATCTGGCAAAGAAGAATATAATTGTAATGATTGTGCAAGTACGAAAAAAGTTTGCAAAGAAGGATATGATAGGAAATGTAAAACATGTACATATAAAGGAACAACTTGTTCTTATAATATGGTGTATAATGCTTCAGAACAAAAATGTCGTGCTAAACCTGATTTTAAAGTAACAGGTTCTTGTAAATGCACAAATGGAAAATATAATGGATTGAGTAGCTGCACAAACCAAGGCTGTCTTGGAGAATCTAATTTTTACAGATATAGTACAACTATAGATAAATATGGAACTGTTGAAGCAGCTTGTTCTGCAATAAAAAATGGTTCTTTCTCAGTAACAGGCGTTTGTAGACATGAAGCCTATGGTGATGCGATAGATCCGGATAGTGTAACTAATGCAAATTGTGATAAATGCGGTTATGATGAAATAATTAATGAATGTAAAACTCAAGAGGAACAGTGTGTTAGAAAATGTGACGAAAGAGAAAATCCATGCTTAACAGGTGAAAACACGTGTGCATCTGGATGTGATAATTACTATAATCCATGTAAAACAGGACACAATACCTGCGAATATGGATGCGATACTAGTACTAAGGAATATAAATCTGGATATGGTGGATCTAATGTATTAAGTAGCAATCTAAAAGATTCAAAATCAGAAAGTGGAACAAATACAGGTAATGGATATGTAAAAATAAATTTTTATAAGGAGAGATGAAAATGAAAAAAATATTAACAATAACATTAGTATGTTTATTAATACTAAGTGGATGTAAAAAACAAGAAACAAAACCAAATGAAACAAAGGAACCTGAAAAGAAATATTTAACTAAAATGGAAATGAATATTAAATTAACAGAGTACGGAAAAGAAATATATAAAGATGAGAAATATAAAATAGTTGAGAAAAAGGATGGAATATATTTTTTGTCATTAAATACCCTTAAAGAAAAATTAGGATATGATATTTCTATGATGGTTAATCCAAATACACATAAACCATGTGATATGGAAAAAACTGGCATTGGAGTAGATGTTGATAATTTAAAAAAATATGAATACAAAGAAGAACCTTTATTAATTTATTTATATTGTGATTAAGAAGTTTTAATACTTCTTTTTTTCTATATGAAAAATTAAATAACAAAAAAGTTATTTCTTTTTTTTAAAAGTATGCTATAATTGTAATATAGAATAATAGGAGGAAAAATTATGTATCCAATAAATGTCAAAAGTGAAATTAATCCTTTGAAAAAAGTATTAGTTCATAGACCTGGAAAAGAGTTGTTAAACTTGACTCCTGATAGTCTGGAAAGATTATTATTTGATGATATTCCATACTTGCCAGTTGCTCAAGAAGAACATGATGAGTTTGTTAGAATATTAAAAGACAATGGAGTAGAAGTTGTATATTTGGAAGATTTGATGACAGAAGTTCTTGATTTAGATCCTTCAATTAGAGAAAGGTTTATAACTCAATTCATATATGAAGCTGGCATTAGAACACCTAAATATCGTGGGCTTGTATATGATTATTTAACTTCAATTGAAAGTAATAGACTTTTAGTATTAAAAACAATGGAAGGAATTATTAATAATGAAGTAATTAAGGCTAAAGCTAAGAAAGGTAAGAGCTTAGTTGACTCTATAAAAGAAGATACTGCATTTGTAGTAGATCCAATGCCTAACTTATACTTTACAAGAGATCCATTTGCTTCAATTGGAAATGGTGTTTCATTAAATAGAATGTATTCTGTGACAAGAAATAGGGAAACTATTTATGCTGAATATATCTTTGAATATCATCCTGATTATAAAGGACAGGTGGATAAATATTTTGATAGATATTCTGCCTATCATATTGAGGGTGGCGATGTTCTAAATTTAAACGAACATATTTTAGCAGTAGGTATTTCTCAAAGAACATCTGCTGATGCAATTGAGGAACTTGCTCATAAAATCTTTGCTGATAAAGATGCTAAAATTGATACTATATTAGCTTTTGATATACCAGTCTGTCGTGCATTTATGCATTTAGATACTGTATTTACTCAAATAGATAAAGATAAGTTTACTTATCATCCAGGTATTATGGGAACGCTTAAAGTATTTGAAATAACTAGCGATGGAGAAGAAGGACTTAATGTTAAAGAAAAAAATGCATCATTAGAAAGAATATTAGAAGAATACTTAGGTAAAAAAATCACATTAATTCCATGTGCTGGTGGTGACCCAATTGGTGCCGAAAGAGAACAATGGAATGATGGAAGTAACACATTGTGTATAGCTCCAGGAGTAGTAATTGTTTATGATAGAAATAATGTTACTAATGAATTATTAAGAGCTAATGGAATAAAAGTACTTGAAATGCATAGTGCTGAGTTATCAAGAGGTAGAGGAGGACCTAGATGTATGTCTATGCCACTTGTAAGAAGTGATAAGGCATGAAAAGTATCGTTGTTGCCTTAGGTGGTAATGCTCTTGGTAACAATCCTACGGAACAATTAAAGTTAGTTAAAAATACTGCTAAATCAATAGTTGATTTAGTAAGTGAAGGATATAATGTAGTGGTTTCACATGGAAATGGTCCTCAAGTAGGAATGATAAATCTAGCATTTGAAAATTCTTCTAAGGAAGAAGGAATGTGTGATATGCCATTTCCTGAATGTGGTGCTATGTCGCAAGGATACATTGGTTACCATTTGCAACAAGCTATTCAAGAAGAATTAAGAGCAAGATCTATAAATAAAAACTGTGCTACTGTAATTACACAAGTATTAGTTGACAAAAAAGATCAAGCTTTTAATAATCCAGAGAAACCAATTGGTGCGTTTTATACTGAAGAGGAAGCTAAAAAAATAGAAAAATCTAAAGGTTATACGTTTGTTGAAGACTCTGGAAGAGGTTATAGGAGAGTAGTACCTTCTCCAAAGCCTAAAGAAATAATAGAACTTGGTTTAATTAAAGACCTGTTAAATCAAGGTAATATTGTTATCGTATCAGGTGGTGGTGGAATACCTGTAGTTAAAGAAGGAAAGGAACTTAAAGGTGTAGCTGCTGTTATTGATAAAGATAGATCATCTGCTTTGCTTGCTAAAGAGTTACATGCAGATATATTGCTTATCTTAACAACAGTTGAGACTGTCTGTCTTAAATATAATACAGTTGATCAAATAAATTTAAGAGAACTTGATTCTGCTACTGCTAAAAAATATATGAAAAGTGGTGAATTCAAAAAAGGAAGTATGCTTCCTAAAGTTGAATCATGTGTAGACTTTTGTGAAAGTACTGGTGGAGTTGGTATTATTACATCATTAGAGTGTGCACTTCCTGCTTTAAATAATGAAACAGGTACAATTATAAGAAGTAGTCAAAAAGGAGGAAAGAAAATGGCTAAAACAAAGAAGAAGAAAGAAAGAATGTCTGCATTTAGTATTATTTTCTTACTAATAGCAGTACTTGCTGTATTTACATATTTTTTGCCATCTGCTAGTTTTGATTCCGCTGGTGAAATAATTAATGGTTCTGGTGTAGTAAAAGCTAAATTATCAGATGTATTAATGTCACCAATATATGGTTTTGAAAATGCAGTAGATGTAGCAATATTTGTACTTATACTTGGTGGATTTCTAGCTATAGTGCAAAAAACAGGTGCACTTGAAAATGGTATTAAGGTCTTAGTAAAAAAATTAAAAGGAAAAGAATTAATATTAATTCCAATATTAATGACAATATTCTCAATAGGTGGAACAACTTATGGAATGTTGGAAGAAACGGTTGGTTTCTATGCATTACTTGCATTTACTATGGTAGCTGCAGGAATGGATACAATCGTTGCATCAGCAGTAGTATTATTAGGTGCTGGTAGTGGTGTTTTAGGTTCAACTATTAACCCATTTGCAACAGGAGCAGCAGTAGCAGCTTTACCAAAAGGTATTGCTGTTAATCAAGGTACTTTAATTGCATTAGGTGCTGTTTTATGGTTAGTAGCATTAGGAATATCAATTTATTTTGTTATGAGTTATGCTAAGAAAGTAAAAGCTGATAAAGGTTCTACATTCCTATCATTACAAGAACAAAAGAAGATGGAAAAATTTAAAGAAAAAGATGCTGTTGAAAATGCAACTTTAACTGGTAAACAAAAAGTTACTTTATGGATTTTTGGTCTTACATTCTTAGTAATGATTATAGGATTTATTCCATGGGGAGAATTCAATATAGGAATCTTTAATGGATGGACATCATATTTAACTGGTGAATCATTAGGTGATTGGTGGTTCTATGATGCAGCTCTTTGGTTCTTAGTATCAGGAATTATTATTGGTTTAATCAATAAATTTACAGTAAATGAAATAATTGATGAGGTTATTAATGGTGCTAGAGATATTTTATCAGTTGTATTAATTATAGCTGTAGCTCGTGGCGTTAGTGTTCTTATGAGCAAAACATATTTAGATAATTATATTATTTATAATGTTGCTGATATGTTAGAAGGAACTCCAGTGGCATTATTTACACCATGTAACTTTATACTACATTTAGTATTATCAGTACTTGTTCCATCATCATCTGGACTTGCTACTATATCTACACCAATTATGGCTCCACTAGCATTCCAACTTGGCTATAGTGTTGAAACAACTATTATGACATTTGTTGCTGCTAATGGACTTGTAAACTTAATTACACCAACTTGTGGTGCAATAATGGGTGGTCTTGCTCTTGCTAAAGTTAATTATACAACTTGGGTAAAATGGGCAACTAAAGTTGTAATTCTTATTGGACTTGCCAGTATGTTAATATTAACATTTGCATCAGTTATATTATCTTAGTAAGTGTTACTAAAATATAATTAAAAAATAATTAATTTTAATATTAATTATTTTTTTTAAGAAAGGTGTTTATTATGAAAGAAAAAAATAATACGGTAATAATTATTTTATTAATCATATTACTATGTGTAGTAGGAGTTTTCGCTTATAAATGGTATTCTAATACCGCTGTTTGTCCAAAGTGTGATAATGGAAATGATGTTAAAGTAAATACTGAGGTAAATGTGGTGGATGCAATTAATACTACACCAAAATATTTTGCACATAGTTCTAGCAACAATATTAAAATAGTTATTCCTAAAATAGTTGGCAATGGTAAAAATATTGAAGTCTTAAACAAAACTATTTTAGATGAAATTATTTCTTATATGATTGTTCCTTTAGGATCAGAAGATGATGTTGCTAATATTGATGTTAGTTACAAATCAACAATTAAGAATGACATAGTTAATATTTTAGTTACTACTAAAATGGATCCATGGAATGCTAGCGGAAATGGTATATCTTATTATAATTATTTCTATGATATTAAAAATGATAAAGTTTTAACAGCAACTGAATCACTTGAAAAAAATGGGTACACAGATAGTAAATATTTAAGCGAGTTTACAAAATGTAATGACGGAAATGATGAAATAACTAACTGTAGTATTGATCATATTAAAAAAGTAATAAATGAAAATCATAATTGTACTTATATAGATATAGACAATAACAATCTTAAAGTTTATTTTGATGATTTTTGTAATTAAAATAAAAAAGTCACTTTGAACTAGTCAAGTAAAAGTAGACAGT